>JBKOXW010000279.1:0-15790 GCA_046744115.1 Actinomycetota bacterium
GCGCTCGTGTTGCCGGTGCTCGCGCAGATCACCGCCTGGCTGCCGCGCGCCGCCGCCTGGGTGATCGCGACGGTCATGCCGCGGTCCTTGAACGAGCCGGTCGGGTTGGCGCCCTCGACCTTGAGGTAGACGTCGCAGCCGGTGCGCCGGGACAGCTCCCCGGCCGGCAGCAGCGGCGTGCCGCCCTCCAGCAGGGTGACCACCGGCGTGCCGGCCTCGACCGGCAGGCGGTCCCGGTACTCCTCGATCACGCCGCGCCAGCCGGGACGTGCCGGGGCCACCGGGCGCGCCGGCGGCAGGGTCATCGTCACTCGCCTCCCCCCTCAACCCGCATCACGCTGGTCACCTCACTCACCACCGGCAGCCGGCGGAGGTCGTCCACGGTGGCCGCGAGCGCGGCGTCCGGCGCGGTGTGGGTGACCAGCACCAGGATCGCGTCGTCGCCGCGTCCCTCCTGGCGCACGGTCGAGATGCTCACCTCGTGGGCGGCGAAGGCGTGCGCGACAGCGGCGAGCACGCCGGGCCGGTCGGCGACGTCGAGGCTGATGTGGTAGCGCGTCGGGGTCTGCCCCATCGGCCGCACCGGCAGGTCGGCGTACGCGGACTCGCCGGCGCCGCGCGCCCCGGACAGCCGGTTCCGGGCGATCGCGACCAGGTCCCCCAGCACCGCACTGGCCGTCGGCGGGCCGCCGGCGCCGCGGCCGTAGAACATCAGCTGGCCGGCGGCCTCGCCCTCGACGAACACCGCGTTGTACGCGTCGCCGACGCCGGCCAGCGGGTGGCTGCGCGGGAGCATCGCCGGGTGTACCCGCACGCCGATCGACTCGCGCCCGCCGGCGTCGACGACCCGGTCGCAGATCGCCAGCAGCTTCACGGTGCAGTCCAAGTCCTTCGCGCTGGCCACGTCCGCGGCGGTGACCTCCGCGATGCCCTGCCGGTAGACGTCGTTCGCGGTGACCCGGGTGTGGAAGGCGAGTCCGGCCAGGATCGCGGCCTTCGCAGCCGCGTCGAAGCCGTCGATGTCCGCGGTCGGGTCCGCCTCCGCGTATCCGAGACTGGTCGCCTCGTCCAGCGCCTCGTCGAAGCCGGAGCCCGTCTCGTCCATCCGGGACAGGATGAAGTTCGTCGTGCCGTTGACGATGCCCATCACCTTGCTGATCCGGTCGCCGGCCAGCGACTCGCGCAGCGGACGCAGCAGTGGGATGGCTCCGGCCACCGACGCCTCGTAGTAGAGGTCCACAGTGGACTCACGAGCGGTCGCGTGCAGGGTGGCTCCGTCCTCGGCGAGTAGCGCCTTGTTCGCCGTGACCACCGACTTGCCGGTCTTCATCGCCGCCAGCAGCAGCGAGCGGGCCGGCTCGACCCCGCCGATCACCTCGACCACGAGGTCCACATCCGCCCGCTCGACCAGCGCCGCGGCGTCGGTGGTGAGCAGGTGCTGCGGCACGTCCGGATGCCGCTGCGGCCGGCGTACGGCGATGCCGGCGAGCTCGAGCGGCGTGCCGACCCGGGCGGCGAGGTCTGCCGCCTGCTCCCGCATCAGCCGGGCGACCTGGGTGCCGACCACGCCGCAGCCGAGCAGCGCGACCCGCAGTGGCCGGTCCGCCGTCACCGCCGGCTCCGGCGCAGGAAGCCGAGCCAGTAGTAGACGACGAGCACCACGCCGATACCGACGAGCAGGGTCCACACCCAGCTGTCGATCGAGTCGCGGTAGACGATGAGCGCGAGCACCACGACGACCAGCACGACCGCCCTGGTCGGGAACCACCGCCGGCGCCGGCTCACGGTGTCCGCTCCTCGGCCAGCTCGGCCCGCGTTACCGCCGGCCGGACGGCCCTCGTCGCTCCGCGCTCGCGCTGCGAGCCCTCGCGCTCGCTCACGACATGTCCAGGCGGAGCAGGTCGTCCTCGGTCTCCCGGCGGACGACGACCCGTGCCGCGCCCCCGGTGACCGCGACGACCGGCGGGCGCGGGACGTGGTTGTAGTTGCTGGCCATCGACCGGCAGTAGGCGCCGGTCGCAGCGACCGCGAGCAGGTCGCCCGGCGCGAGGTCGGCGGGCAGCCAGGCGTCGCGGACGACGATGTCGCCGCTCTCGCAGTGCTTGCCGACGACGCGGGTCAGCATCGGCGCGGCGTCGCTGGCCCGGGACGCGAGCGCGCACGTGTATGTCGCGTCGTAGAGCGCGGTGCGGATGTTGTCACTCATTCCGCCGTCGACCGAGGCGTAGGTGCGGATGCCGTCGACATCCTTGACCGTGCCCACCTCGTACAGGGTCACGCTCGCCGGACCGGCGATCGCCCGGCCCGGCTCGACCGCGATCCGCGGCAGCGCCAGCCCCGCCGCCGCGCACTCCCGCGCGACGATGCGCCGCAGCTGGTCGGCGACGGCGTGCGGGTCGAGCGGGTCGTCGGCGGCCGTGTACGCGATCCCGAACCCGCCGCCGAGGTCGAGCAGCCCCGGGCTGACCCCGAACTCGTCCCGGATGGCGGCGATCAGGCCCACCGCCCGGTGCGCGGACACCTCGAAGCCGGACGTGTCGAAGATCTGCGAGCCAATGTGCGAGTGGATGCCGGCGAGCTCCAGCGACGGGTGGCCGATCACCCGGCGGACGGCCTCGAGGGCATCGCCGGTGGCCAGCGAGAAGCCGAACTTCTGATCCTCGTGCGCGGTCGCGATGAACTCGTGGGTGTGCGCCTCGACCCCGACGGTGACCCGCACCAGTACCGGCTGCCGCGCCCCGGCCCGCTCGGCGATCCAGGCCAGCCGGGCGATCTCGGCGAACGAGTCGAGCACCACCCGGCCCACCCCGGCCTCGATTGCGCGCTCCAGCTCGGCGGGCGACTTGTTGTTCCCGTGCAGCGCGATCCGGTCGGCCGGGAAGCCCGCGCGCAGCGCCGCGGCCAGCTCGCCGCCGGTGCACACGTCCAGCCCGAGCCCCTCCTCGGCGACCCAGCGCAGCACGGCCAGGCAGCACAACGCCTTCGCGGCGTAGTGCACGTCGAACGCGGCGGCGGCGCCGTCGCCCGCCGGGCCGAACGCGGCGGCGAAATCCCGGCAGCGGGACCGGAAGTCGGCCTCGTCGCAGACGTACGCGGGCGTGCCGAACTCGGCGGCCAGGTCGCGCACGTCGACGCCGCCGAGCCGGAGCGCCCCGTCCGCGCCGCGCTCGGCCGACCGCGGCCAGACCGACGGTGCCAGTGCGGTCAGGTCGGCCGGCGGGCGGAGCACGCTCGGCGCCGGCTGGCCCACGTCGGCGTGCAGCGCGCCCGCCTCGTGCGCCCTCGCCTGGCTCATGGTGCTACTCGCTCACGGTCGCCTGGTGCTGCCCGCGCGCGCTCACATGCGCTCCGGGGCGCTCACGCCGAGCAGGCCGAGGCCGTTGGCGAGCACGACCTTCGTCGCCTCGCACAGCGCCAGCCGCGCGACGGTGAGCGGCGTGACCTCCTCGTCGCCGATCGGAAGGACCCGGCACACGTCGTAGAACCGGTGGTACGTGCCGGCCAGCTCCTCCAGGTAGCGCGCCACCCGATGCGGCGCGCGGAGCTCGGCCGCGCTGGACACCACCCGGCCGAACTCGCCGAGTGCCCGCAACAGGTCCACCTCCCGCTCGTGGTCGAGCAGGCTGTAGACCACCTCGTCCGGACCGACCGGGCCGATCTCGAGGTCGCCGGCGTTGCGCAGCAGCGACGCCAGCCGGGCGTGCGCGTACTGCACGTAGAAGACCGGGTTGTCGCTGGTCCGGCTGGCCCACAGGTCGAGGTCGAGGTCGATGCTCGAGTCGATCGACCAGCGGACCAGCGCGTACCGGGCGGCGTCGGCGCCGATCGCGGCCATCAGGTCGTCGATGGTGACCAAGTTGCCGGCCCGCCTGCTCATCCGGCCGCCGCGCAGCGTGACGAGCTGACCGATCAGCACCTCGACGGTCTCGTCGGGGTCGTCGCCGAAGCAGGCCGCGATCGCCCGCAGCCGCCCGACATAGCCGTGGTGGTCGGCACCGAGGACATACACGCACCGGTCCGCCCCGCGCTCCCGCTTGTCGAGGTAGTAGGCCGCGTCGGCGTTGAAGTAGGTGGGCTGGCCGTTGCGGCGGACCAGCACCCGGTCCTTGTCGTCGCCGAAGTCGGTGGTGCGCAGCCAGACCGCGCCCTCGGCCTCGTACACGTGCCCCTGCTCGCGCAGCCGGGCGACCGCGGCGGCCAGCTCGCCGCGCGCGTGCAGGTCCCGCTCGCTGGAGTAGACGTCGAAGTGCACCCCGAAGTCGGCGAGCGAGCGCTTGATGTCCGCGAGCATCAGCTCGACGCCCTCCCGGCGGAACACCTCGAGCGCCTTGTCCTCGGGCAGCTCGAGCACGTCCGGGTCGGCGCGTACGACCTGCGCGGCGATGTCGGTGATGTAGTCGCCGGCGTACCCGTCCTCGGGGGTCGGCTCCCCCCGCGCGGCGGCGTACAGCGAGGCGGCGAAGCGCTCCACCTGCGCCCCGGCGTCGTTGAAGTAGTACTCCCGGGTGACCTCGGCGCCGCTGGCCTCCATCAACCGCGCCAGCGAGTCGCCGACGGCGGCCCACCGGGTGTGCGCGACGTGGATCGGGCCGGTCGGGTTCGCCGAGACGAACTCCAGGTTGAGCCGCTGCCCGGCGAGCAGGTCGGTGCGGCCGTACCCGCCGCCGGCCCGGAGCACGGTGCCGACCAGCGCACCGAGCGCGTCCGCGGCGAGCGTGATGTTGAGGAACCCGGGGCCGGCGACGTCCACGGTCGCGATCCCGGGATGCTCCCGCAGCCGGGCGGCGATGACCTCGGCGACCTCGCGCGGCGGGCGGCCGGCCGGGCGGGCCAGCCGCAGCGCGACGTTCGTCGCGTAGTCGCCGTGCTCGCGGATCTTGGGCCGCTCGACGACCGCCGTGTCCGGTACCGGGACGGCGAGGTCACCGGCCTGTACGGCCTGGCGCACCGCGTCCGTGACGGCGGCGGACAGCTCGGCGGGAGTCACGCGCCGATGCTACTGCGATCGGTCCATCCGCTTTCTGTCCGGACATCCGAGCGCGCTGCTCATCGGCGTGCACCGCGAGCTAGGGCACCCGGCGCCGGGACGCCGGTCGGGGTGCTGCTCGCGGCCCGGCGCCGACCTCACCTGGTCTTGACCCTGGCCGTACGTACACTGGTCGCCGACCCGCCCCGGTGCTGGGCCGCTGACAGGCGCGCGTGGCCGGGGGCCGTGGTACGACGCCAATCACACGGAAGCCGAGGCATGGCCGCCAAGGGAAGACCCGCCACCAGAAACTCCGCCAAGACTCCCGCAAAGACCACCAAATCCACCGGGTCGGCCGGCAAGGCTGGGTCGCCCGGCAAGGCGGCCGCGAAGTCCCGGCGCGCCGCGCCACCGCCGCCGGTCGGGCGGCCGAAGCCGTGGGGGATGATCGCGGCCGTTACTGCGGTGGTCGTGTTCGCGGTCGCGGTGATCGGCTACGCGGTGCTGCAGGTGCAGGAGCAGGAGGCCAAAACGCCTGAGGCCAAGGCAGCGGCGGCGCGCGAGATCGACGGCATCACCACCCGCGAGTTCCCGGCCGGCCAGCACAAGACGACGCCGATCGAGTACCAGGACAGCCCGCCGTTCGGCGGCGAGCACGACCCGACGTGGGCCGACTGCACCGGGACCGTGTACCCCGAGCAGATCCGCAGCGAGAACGCGGTGCACTCCCTGGAGCACGGCGCCATCTGGATCACCTACCGGCCCGGCCTGTCCCAGGGCGACGTCGACAAGCTCAAGGAGAAGGTCGAGGGCACCGACTACATGCTGCTCAGCCCGTACGAGGGGCTGAAGACGGCGGTCTCGCTGCAGGCCTGGGGCTTCCAGCTGTTCGTCGACTCGGTCGACGACGAGCGGATCGACGAGTTCATCGACGACCTGCGATTGAACTCGACGACCGTGCCGGAGTTCGGCGCGTCCTGCGTGAACCCGCAGTTCAAGTCCAACCCGCTCGCCCCGGGCGAGACGGCGCCGGCTCCGCCCGCCAGCCCCGCGCCGACGGGGAGCCCGCAGCCCTGACGATGACCTTGTCCGACGGGGGTGGGCCGAACGGGGGTGGCGAGCGGCGGTCGCCGCCGATGTCGCGCTGGCTGGCGGTCACGCTCGCCAGCGTGGCAGGCGTCGCGCTGGTCGCGATCGGCGGCGCGCTGGCGATCATCCTCGGCCTCGGCGGCATGCACGTGCCGGCGGACAACTCGGTCGACGCCGATTTCGCCAGGGACATGACGACGCACCACAGCCAGGCCGTGCAGATGGCGCAGGTCGTCCGCGACCGGGGCACCGACCCGGACATGCGGCTGCTCGCGTACGACATCGAGACCCAGCAGCTCGGGCAGATGGGCCAGCTGCGCGGCTGGCTGCAGTCCTGGGGGCTGTCCGAGCAGACCGACCGGCTGCCGATGTCGTGGATGGTCGAGCTGTCGCCGGCCGGCACGGCGGCCTCCGGGCACGCCCACCAGTCCGGCGGGACCGTCACGCTCGGCGCGAACGGCCTGATGCCCGGCATGGCCACGCCCGAGGAGATGGACCGGCTGCGCTCGCTGTCCGGCCGCGAGCTGGATACCTACTTCCTGCAGCTGATGATCCGCCACCACCAGGGCGGCCTGCCGATGGCGCGGTACGCCGCCGAGAACGCTCGGCTCGGCTACGTGCGGGACTTCGCCGACCGGGTCGGCGACGCGCAGGCCGCCGAGATCGTCACGATGGAGCAGGCGCTCCGCGAGCGCGGCGGCTCGCCGCTGCCGGCACCGTAAGGCTTAGGGTCGGCTCAGCCGGTGTTGGCGAGCCGTCGTACGGTCTCGACAACCTCCTCCGGGTCGAACGGCTTCGTCAGGTAGGCCTCCGCGCCGAGCGCCAGCCCTCTTTCTACGTCGGCCGGCCGCGTCCGCGCCGAGATGAACACGATCCGCGCCCGCTTCGTCGCCGGGTCCGCCCGCAGCCGCTGCGCGGTCCCCCACCCGTCCAGCCGCGGCATCATCACATCCAGCGTGATCACATCGGGGTCGACCGCCCGCGCCCGGTCCAACGCGTCGAGCCCGTCAGCGGCCTGATGCACCTCGAACCCCTCGAGCTCGAGATTGATGACGATGAGCTGCCGGATGACGACCTCATCGTCGACGACCAGCACCCGGGGCGGGCGCGTCGGCATGCGCCGACGGTAGCCGCCGCCCCACGGCCGGGAGGCCGAATCCTGGTACCCTGTCGCGGTCGCAGCCCCCGTAGCTCAGGGGATAGAGCACCGCCCTCCGGAGGCGGGAGCGCAGGTTCGAATCCTGCCGGGGGCGCAGCCGCTGACCAGGCAAAATACCCCAGTCATGATCGACCTGGGTGTCGCGTGGAATCGTTCATGGAATAGGCGCTGCTACCTTCACAGGCGACCGTGCTAGTCGGGATGGCCAGGGAGCTGTTCGACCTGGTTCAGTCCGACGAGGGCGACGCGTTCGCCGTCGCCAAGGCGGGCTGCCGCCTCGCCTGGCCGCTGCGAGACGACTTCGGCCTGCGCGGGGCGCTAGCGTCGCTCTACTTCGATCGGTTCGAGCAGGGGCGCCGCCGCCCGACACCTCTACGCCCGAGGCGAGGACGGACGCGGAGCAACGAGGTCCCCCGCTTAGCCGCGACCCGAGACCGAAGCTCATGGCACATCCCCCCGCCCGTCGCCGGTGTACTCGGCGGGCACGGCCTGGCCTCCGGTCCAGTGGCCGCCGACCACCTCCCCTGCGCACCGTGTTGACGCCTCGCCCCGGGCTGGTCATAGCAAATCGCGGCCGCGCTCAGCCGACCATCCCCCGGTTCCGGGGTGGCGCGCCCCCACTCGACGACGGATCGTTCGCCGATACTGATCCGGCGGTCCTTCGAACCGGCGTCGGTGGTCGACCAGCCGGCTCTAGGATTCAGAAGTTGTGCCGACTCGAGCGAGCGGCGGAGTAGGGCGGCGGTGGTGCTGGATGTGAGCACGTTCGTGGCGGCGCGGGTCAGCACGCCGTCCGGACGGGTGATCGGGATTCCCGAGGGAAGCCGACTGGTGTTCGGTCGCGGACCGGACGCAGACCTGATGATCGCGGCGGGTCGCGGGCTGTCGCGCCAGGCGGGTGTGATCGGCGCGGTGAACGGCGGCGCATGGGTGGCCAACATCAGCTGTACTCATGCGCTCTACACGGTCAGCGACGGCTGCCGTATTCGGCTCCCCCGGATGGAGGAGCGGGGCGAGCCCAGCGGCGGCTGGTTCGTCCGCGCAGGCGCGGTGTTGGTGGGCTCGCGGGCAATGCTGGACGAGGGCCAGTCGCTGTGCGTGGCGGTGGTCCGCCCACCCGGCGAGCCGATCGATGTCGGGGCGGACCCGAAGCCGATCCGGCCGGACGGCGATTCCACCCTGCTCCCGCTGTACCTGGACCCGAAGACGAAGTTGTTCCTGGTAGCGCTGATGTGGTGCCGGCCGTGGCTGATCGACCCCAGCCGTACCACCCCGCTGCCGCGGATACCGGAGATCGCGAGGGCCGCCCTCGAGGTGACGGATGCCTACTACGAGCTTGAGCGTTTCGACCGCGACCTGACGTTCCGCGACCGACTGTCGGCGCGGGTCGGCGAGCACGTCAAGGTGCTCCGCCGCAAAATCACCGAACGTGGCCTGGTCCGCTCGGGCGTTCGACTGTCCGACGAGGTGGTGGTGGAGCTGCTCATCGAGCACGCGATCATTTCCTCGGCCGACCTGGCCCGGCTGAACGATCCCGCCTGGTGCTCCCGGCAGGAGGACCTGTGGTGGACCCGGCGGCCGTGACTAGGGACCGACGTGAAAGGTGGTCTCGCGTTTGACACCGGCAGAGGTGGTCGCCACCACCGTGTAGTTCCCGGGTGGTAACGCTCCAGAGAAGAACTCGTGCTGCTGGTTGATCGCGTAGTTGAATGTTCCCGCCTGGTCGACGACTGGCATCTCCCCCGACGGGGGACGGCCCACGAGGCGCAGCGTGATCCGCGAGCCGGGGACCCACCCGCGGCCGTGCACCACGAACACCGTGTCCCCGTCGCCCATGGGTTGGTTCACCACGACCTCCGGGTTTCCGGTCGGGCGGTCGGAAGCGCCGGACAACGGCGGTGGGGGGTTCCGTCCCGGCGGCGGACCACCGAGCCGGGTGTCCTGCGGCGCGTTCCCCGAGCTGTCGATCCATGCGCCGAGCAGCACGCCCAGGACCACCAGGGCGACCGCCGCACCGACCGACAGAACCACCGATGCGAGCTTGCCGGCGCGCCATGCTCGGGACAACGACGACCGGGCCCGCGCGGCCACGCCGCCCAGCCCTCGTCGAGGCGCACTTCCGAGCGCCGCAGGCGGGGGCGCTATCGCGAACCGATGCGGGCCGGGCGAGGCGGACGCGGATCCGAAGGCCTGCGACCCGAACGTCACGTCCCCATTGATCGAGTCGGTCATCCTGGCTTGAGGCTGCGGCTGCTGCCGGTACTCCTCGATCAGCGCCAGCGCAGACGTCGGCAGCAAAGACGGGCCGAGCTCGTGGGCGGCCGCGGCGTCCATATACGGCGCCAGCTCGCCGAGCAGCGCGGTCGGAGTCGGGCGCCGACGCGGGTCCCGCTCCAGGCACGGGGCAACGATGTCGGTCAGTTCGCCGGGCAGCCCGCTCAGATCCGGCGGCTCGGTCGCGAGCCGGACCAGGATGTCCATCACGGTCTCCCCTTGGTAAGGGGCATGGCCGGTCGCGGCGAACAGCAACGTGGAGCCAAGAGAGAAGGCATCGCTCGCAACAATCGCTTGCCTGGTGTCCCGAGCCTGCTCGGGTGCCATGTATGCGGGCGTGCCGACAGACCCATGCGTCCTGGTGAGCGAGATCCGCTCCACCACCCGGGCCACCCCGAAGTCGATGACTCGGGGACCGTCCGGAGCCACCAGCACGTTTGACGGTTTCAGGTCCCGGTGAATCAGCCCCGCGTCGTGAATCGACTCCAATGCCTCCGCGCAGCCGGCGGCCAGCCACCGCACAGCCGGCACCGGTAGCGGCCCGCAGGTCTGCACCAGGTGGTCGAGCGAGGGCGCGGGCACGTAGGCAGTGGCCAGCCAGGGCACGTCGGCGTCCGGATCAGCCGCCACCACCGCGGCGGTGAAGGCCCCGCTGACCCGGCGCGCCGCCGCCACCTCCCGCGCGAAGCGGGCGCGGAAGTCGGCCTCGTCGGCGTATTCGGGTCTGATCGTCTTGATCGCGACAAGCCGGCCTGCTGGGGACCTTCCCAGGTAGACCCGACCCATCGCCCCCGCGCCAAGCCGGCCCAGCAAAACGTATGAACCAATCCGTTCCGGGTCCAGCCGGTACAACGGCTCCAGCAATACCTGATGTGACCCCATCACGCCTCTATCCTGATCCGGCCCGGACGCCGCTGACCATCATGCCGATGCCCGGCGGTTCGGGGATTCCGATCCTGGAAGTCGAGCGCCAGGAGCGTGCGGCGGCAGTCCGGCCGCTGCTCTGCCGGTTCTACGATCCGACCCGCGGGCAGGCGCTGGGACGGCGTGGACATCCGAGCGCTTTCGGTGACCAAGCTGCTCTGTGTCCGGGCGGAGTCGGTACGCGTACGCGTACCGTGCAGGCGACCGTAGTGTCGCGCTGTCGCGCTTGGTGCGCGCCGACGCCAGGAGGCTGGACTCATGAGTCTTCGCAGGACAAGGCCGGGAGCGCAGCGCGCCGCAGCCTACCTGCGGCAGCTGCTGAGCCAGTCCGGCCCTTATCGCGGCGTCTGGGAGGCCTCAGCCCGACACGTGCGATCTGGCAAGATCAACGATCTGGCGGTGGCCCGCGTCCTCGCGGCTTCCGCACCGAACGGCGCCGGACGCAGTGCGGACCACGTGCCGCTTCGCCTCACTCGGGCAGTGTCGAAGGCGCTCTCAGGTCAGGCGCTCGACTCGCGGATGCTCGCTCACTTCATCAACGCATTCGACATGACGGAGAAGGACGCCAATCAACTCTGGCAGCTCTACAGCCAGGAGGATCGCGAGCGCCCTTGGCGCACGCTGGCCCTGCAGGAGTACCACTTCATCGGCGCGGACGGCATTCCGGTCAAGCACCAGACGCGCCATCTGCTGGTCGCCACGCAGGACGGACTCGATCGGTACCCTTACAGATTCGATACCGATCAGCTATCGGTCAGCATGGTGCGTGGCGGGACGGTGAGCGATCCTTATCCGACCGGCGATGGGCTCTTCGCGGTGGATGTGCTGTTTTCAAAGCCGCTCAAGCAAGGGGAACCGATAGGGTTCGAGTACGACACGATCTTTCACTATCGGGAGCAGCCGGCGCCGGAGTTCCGGCGCGCAGTGAGGGGTTGGCTGGAAAGCCTCTACGTCTCCGTACAATTCCATCCATCCAAGCTTCCGCGGTCGATCTGGTGGGCGACCTGGTCGGATTATCGAGAGGATAGTCGCATCGTGGAGCGCACACGAATAGAGCTCGACAGCGACTACTCTGTCTTCAATTACCTGAAGGACGTCGAGGGCGCAGTCGTCGGGTTCTGCTGGGAGTGGTAGAGACCTCCAGGGCGGCGGATGACAAGCGGCGTCAGCGGGGCGTGCGCAGCGACGTCGTGGAGACGACGTGACCCCTCAGGTCCGGCAGGTCCAGCCGCATGGGCTCGTATCGCCAGGTCGCGCACAGGAGCCGAAGCCAACCCCGTAGCCGGCGGCGCGGATGTCGACCAGCCAGCCGAGCCGGCCGCTGGTGTTGCGCAGCTCGACCCCGGCGGGCGCGGCGAAGTACAGGTGAGGGCCGCCGCGGCCGGTGCGGACCACATGGGTATTCACGCCCGGTCTTCAACACTCCGGGCGTAGCAACCCGCCCGTACCTGCCTTCGGCGGCCGTCCGGCCGGCACGTTTCTTCCTTCGCGCCGGCCGGCGACCGCGCCACCGTCGAGCGGCTGGTCACCGCCGCCGGGCCGGCACACGTCCTGCCAGCGCGTTGGCGGTGAGCGCGGGCTCAGAGTTGCCCGCGCACCGCCCCAGCCGGGAAGACGGTGGTGTGGACGTTGACGTAGTAGTCCCCGGGGTTGGTGACGATGTCGCGTGCCAGTGCGGGGTCGGCCGTGGTGCAGTCGGTCACCGACCCGCTGGTCGGCGCGGTCAGCGGGACCACGATCGGGCCGTTGACGCCGGCCGGCGCGTTGTGGATGTGCGCCGCGATCACCGGGTCGAGGTTGGCGACCGTGATCGTGTAGCAGATCTGGCCGGTGCCGGGGTTGACCCGCACCGCCGCCGTGCCGGTGCCGTCGGGGTCACCGCCGCCGACCTCGGCCGCTCCGGTGAGGACGGTGGACAGCTTGCGGCCACTGTCCTGCGCCGCTGCCGGGCTGGCCGCGGCCCAAAGCAGAGCCAGAACCGCCCCTACCGCGAGCGCGGGCAGCAGCGGCCGGGCCAGAAACGCTCGGATCTTCATGTCGGTACCTCCACGGTGAGCAGGAGCGAGCAGGGCCATCCTGCCGGATCGGAATGCCATACCGCTGCGGTGGGCGGGACCGCACGCCCGGGTCGTTCGCTGGTTGCGCGGGCCGCGGCCGCGCCCGGCTCCGCTGGCCGCCGATCTCGCGCGCGGCGACCACCGCGACGGCAAGATCGGTCGTCCGAGCCGTTGCGGCAGCGGTGGCGACGCTGCGAGCATGCCTGGACGATCATGCCAGCACCGTGGAAGGGGTGCCATGCCACCCACCAGCGCTCACCTCAACGGCAGCGTCAATCTGGCGGACGCGGAGACCGTCATGCGGGAGGTCGCGGCCCGGATCCCGGCCGGGGTACGCCGCATCCCGGACGGTGAGACCGGCGACCGCAACAACTGGATCTTCTTCCAGTTGCAGAAGTTCCTGCAGACCCCGGGTCTTGCTCCGGCGTACGGCTTCGACCAGCCCGGGGAGGGCTACGAAAACATGCCCAAGGTCGGGCTCGCCGAGGGCGCTACGGCGGCCGACGTAACCTGGCCGGACCTGGGGTACGCGGAGGCCTACGCCGACTCGCACCAAACCTTCCGGCGGCTGCAGGACGACGGCACGATCCCGGCCGGTGTCCGCTTTCAGGTCCAGTACCCGACGCCGCTGGCCTCGATCAACGCGTGGATCGTCGAGGAGGCGCAGGACGACCTCGAGGAGTCGTACGAACAGGCACTGATGGCCGATCTCGTCCGGCTGCTCGCCCGGATCCCGCACGACCAGCTCGCCGTCCAGTGGGACGTCGCGGTCGAGATCGGGATCCTCGAGGGCGGACTGGATGAAGCCGGAGTTCGGCCGTTCGAGGCGATCGTGGATCGCCTTGTCCGTTGCGTCGCGCGGGTGCCGGCCGACGTCCCCGTCGGCCTGCACCTGTGCTACGGCGACTACCGGCACCAGCACTTCGTCCAGCCGAAGTCGCTGGAGCTGCAGGTGCGCCTGGTCAACCAGCTCGTGGCCCGGGCAACGCGGCCGGTGGACTGGTTCTCCCTCACCGTCCCGCAGTACCAGCGCGACGAGGCGTACTTCGCCCCCCTCGCGGACCTGCGCGTCCCGGCACAGACCCAGCTCTACCTCGCGCTGGTGCCCTACCATCCGGCCGACCAAGAGCCGGGCACCACCGCCGCGCAGGTCGAGTTGATCGACACCCACCTCGCCCGCGCGGCGGGCGGCCCGCGCGAGTGGGGGATCTGCACCGAGTGCGGGATGGGGCGGGTAGAGCGGGACGAGGTGCCGGGGCTGCTCGACCTGCACCGCGAGATCCTGGACGGCTCCCGGACCTAGGTCGCTGGTCGGGTTCGGTGGCCATCAGGAGTCCCGGTCGGATCACAGGCCAAGGGTTCCGGTTGGCCGCGCAGCATCTGACCGCACTCGCGGGCGGGCTTGCCAAGTGCCGCCTCTGGCTTGCGGCGCACACAACATCTCGCCGACCTAGGCGAACCCGATTCGATCCGCGGACGGGCCAAATCGCTGCCCAGGCGGCCACCTGCCGGCGATCGAGGTCGATCAAGTAGCTGAGGCTTAGCCGACAACGACGGCGTGCCTGTGTGTGTGCGGCTCATCCGAGCGCGGATTGCGCGACCTGCTGGTGTCCGAGGAAGTGCTCGGTGTCGTCCTCGGTTTGTATGAGGTGCCCTCGCATCATCTCGCGGGCAGCGTCACCGTCGCCTTCGGTCACCGCGATCAGGATTTTGGCGTGCCATTCGATGGCGTGCTCTCGGATCTCCGGCACAGAGGAGGTCTCGGTGCGCAAGGTACGCAGCACCGAGGCCAGCGGCTCGAACAGCGCGTTGAGGAAGACGTTGTCGACGGCTTCGAAGAGTGTCTGGTGGAAGGCCAGGTCGGCTTCGACGAACCGCTCGACGTCCCGATGGGCGTGCGCTTCTCGCATGCGGTCGACGAAAGCGGCCATGCGGGTGAGGTGCTCGTCATCGCGCCGGGCGGCCGCCAGTTCGGCGATCCCGACTTCGACGGTCCGGCGTGCCTCGAGCAGGCGTTTGGGCAGCCGCAGCGGCTCACCGGATGCCTGCCCGCGTGCCTTCAGCAGCCGGGGATCGAGCGGAGACCAGTCCTCGACCGGGCTGATGACGCTCGAGCGGCCTTGCTGGGTCCGGATCACATGGGTGGAGGCCAGCGACCGGATGGCCTCCCGCACGGTCAGACGGCTCACGTCGAAGCGCTCGGCGAGCTCGGCCTCGCTCGGCAGGGTGCTGCCCGGGGGGTATGTCCCGTCCATCACGAGCTGCAGCAGCGCGTCGGCCGCGCCTTCCGCCCTACCTCGGCGCATGTCCCCTCCAGCCGACGTTGTCCGGTCTGAGGCTACCAACTTATCTGACAAGTTGCCTCCAGGGCCTTGACGCGTCCGACATCACGGGGCAACCTATCAGACATCTGATAAGTAGCCCGGCACGACACGGGCCTCTCGTGACGGAGGTATCCCATGTCCTCGGCTCCCTCGCGCGTCGGCGCATCTCCCGCTCCCCACGTCCCACCGACGCCGATTCCTCGCCGCGGGTCGTGCTCGGTCGCAGCTCGCCGCGCGCTGGGTGGGCGGGAGGTCACGCGATGATGAACAGCACTCCGTACCTGCTATCGGTCGCGGTGGCCGGGATCGCCCTGCTGCTGGTCCTGGTCATCAGGGTCCGCCTGGAGCCGTTCGTCTCGCTGCTGGTGGTCAGCGCCGGCGTCGCTCTGGCCGCCGGGATCCCATTGGCCGAGATCGTGCCGGACATGGAAGCCGGGATGGGGAAGGTCCTGGCCCACGTGGCGCCAATCGTCGGCCTCGGCGCGATGTTGGGCAAGATGCTGGAGCTGTCCGGCGGCGCCCAACGGATCGCCGACCGGCTGCTGCGCCTGTTCGGTCAGAGTCGCGCTCCGCTGGCGCTCGGCGTGACCGGGCTGATCTTCGGCATCCCGGTCTTTTTCGACGTCGGCGTCATCGTCCTCGCCCCGGTCGTCTATGCGGCCGCGCTGCGCGGACGCAGGTCGATGCTGTTCTACGCGATGCCGCTGGCCGGTGGCCTGGCGATCGTGCACGGGTTGCTCCCGCCGCACCCAGGACCGGTGGCCGCCGCGGGCCTGCTCGGCGCGGACCTGGGTTTGATCATCGTGCTGGGCATCGTGTGCGCCGTGCCCGCGTGGTTCCTTGGCGGCTACCTCTACAGCCGGTGGATCTCCGAGCGCGTCTTCGTGCCGATCCCGGACTACGTGCAGGACAGCTTCCACGACGAGTACGCCGGGGGCCACCGGCCGGTTGGGGAAGTCCTCGAGCCGCCGGACGGCGCGGCGGTCAGGCGAACCGC
>JBKOXW010000296.1:0-8889 GCA_046744115.1 Actinomycetota bacterium
CGCCGGCGCAGACGTGGTGGGCGTCGACTGGCGGGTGCCGCTCGACGAGGCCGCGCGCCGGGTCGGACCCGACCACACCCTGCAGGGCAACCTCGACCCGGCCCTGCTGCTGGCCGGCCGGCCGGTCGTCGAGCGCGAGGCGCGCCGGGTTCTGGCCGAGGGCCGGGCCGCCCCCGGCCACATCTTCAACCTCGGCCACGGCGTGCTGCCGGAGACCGATCCGGACGTGCTGACCCGGCTCGTGGACCTGGTACACGCCGAGACGGCGCGCTCGTAGCGTCTGTGGGCGGCGGCTCAGCCCGACGGCTCGACCGGTGCGGCTGCGGCTGCAGGCGTGGCGACGCCGCGCCGCGGGCGTCCCGCGATCCACCACCAGGCCACGAAGTCACTGCTGCATCCCGCCGTCATCCCGGACAGGACGAGCAGGGCCGCCACCAGGGGGCGTCGGGTCCACCACCTGCCGGCCGCGCTCGCGTTCGTGGATCCGTCGCGTGTCCGTGCCATGAGATCCCCCTCTGCGAGCAGCCGACCGCACTGTGACGCCGGCCGCGCGGCCAGCGTTCCAGCGCCGAGTCACCGAGCGATCACGATCGGGCCTCAAGACCGCGGTCGGACGTACGGCACGATGGCCTGGTGTCCGATGCGGTCGTAGCGGTCGTCGGCGGCGGGATCGCCGGCCTCGCCGCCGCGTACGCGGTTCGCCGGGACGCGCCGCCCGGCACCCGGGTGGTCGTCGTGGAGGGCGCGGCGGAGCTGGGCGGCAAGCTGCGGGTCTCGCCGGTCGCGGGGCTGCCCGTCGACGCTGGTGCCGAGATGGTGCTGGCGCGGGCGCCGGAGGGGGTCGCGCTGATTCGCTCCGTCGGGCTGGGCGGCATGCTGACCCACCCGGTCACCGCGCAGGCATCGGTCGTCATCGACGGCCGGCCCCGGCCGATCCCGGCCGGCACGGTGCTGGGCGTGCCCGGCGACATCGGCGCGGTCCGCGCCGCCGGCGTGCTCAGCGAGTCGGGGCTGGCGGCGCTGACCGCCGGCGCGGAACGGCCGGCGCACCCGCCCGGCCCGGACGTGGCCGTGGGGGAGTACGTCGCCCGCGCGCTCGGCCGGGAGGTGGTCGACCGGCTGGTCGACCCGCTGCTCGGCGGTGTGTACGCCGGCCGCGCCGACCTGCTGTCGCTGCGAGCGACGATGCCCGCGCTGGCCGAGGTGCTGGACGGCGCCGCCGCGGACGGCCGCTCGCTGCCCGCCGCGGCGCGGACCGTCCTGGCGGACTGGTCGGGTCAGCCCGGCCCGGTCTTCGCGACTCTGACCGGGGGGCTTGGCACATTGCCCGGCGCCGTCGCCCGGGCCGCGGGAGCCGAGGTGCGCTTGGGCCTTCCGGTGCGCCGGATCGAGCGGACTGGACGCGGCTTCCGGCTCGTCGCCGGCTCGGCGGCCAGCCCGACGGTGCTGGCGGCGGACGCGGTTGTCGTCGCCGTGCCGGCGGCGAAGGCGGCGGGCATGGTCACCGCCGTTGCGCCGGCGGCGGCCCGGGAGCTGGCGGCGATCGAGTACGCCAGCATGGCGATCGTCACCCTCGCCTACCCCGCCGCCGAGGCGTCGAGGCTGGCCGGCAGCGGGCTGCTCGTCCCGGCGACCGAGGGCCGCGCGGTCAAGGCGGTGACCTTCTCGTCGGCGAAGTGGGCGCACCTGGCCGGCGGCGCGACCGTGGTCCGGGCCTCGGTCGGCCGGTTCGGCGAGCAGCGGGTGCTGCACCGCGACGACGCGGACCTCGCTCGCCTGGTCGAGCGGGAGGTCGCCGCGCTGACCGGCGTCGCCTCCACCCCGATCGAGGCCCGGGTCACGAGGTGGGGCGGCGCGCTGCCCCAGTACGCCGTCGGCCATCCGGACCGGGTGGCCCGGATCCGGGCCGAGGTCGCCGCCATACCCGGGCTGGCGGTGTGCGGCGCCGCGTACGACGGGGTCGGCATCCCGGCCTGCATCGCCTCCGGCGACAAGGCCGCCGCCCGGGTCGTGGCCCAGCTCGTCGCGGCGCGGGCCGGCGAGGCAGAATCGGGTCATGGTCGACGGCAAGCGGGCGCGTGAGCTGAACGAGGTCATCCGGTACACGATGTGGTCGGTGTTCGCCTCGGCCGCCCCGCTGCCGGACGACCGGACCGCGGCGGGTGCCGAGGTGACGGAGCTGTTCGACCAGGTCGCGGCGAAGGACGTGGTGGTCCGCGGCACGTACGACGTCGCTGGCCTGCGCGCCGACGCCGACCTGATGATCTGGTGGCACGCCCCCGGCTCGGACGACCTGCAGGAGGCGTACGCGCGGTTCCGTCGCACGGCTCTCGGCCGGGCGCTGACGCCGGTCTGGTCGGTGCTCGGGCTGCACCGGCCGGCGGAGTTCAACAAGAGCCACGTCCCGGCGTTCCTGGCCGAGGAGGAACCGCGGGCGTACCTGTGCGTATACCCGTTCGTGCGCTCCTACGCCTGGTACCTGCTGGCGCCCGAGGAGCGCCGCGGCATGCTCGCCGAGCACGGGCAGATGGCCCGCGACTTCCCGGACGTGCGCGCGAACACCGTGTCCGCGTTCGCGCTCGGCGACTACGAGTGGATCCTCGCGTTCGAGGCCGACGAGCTGCACCGGATCGTCGACCTGATGCGGCACCTGCGCGGGTCGGCCGCGCGCCGGCACGTGCGCGAGGAGGTGCCGTTCTACACCGGCCGCCGCAAGCCGATCGGCGAGATCATCGCCGCCCTGCCCTGATCCGGCCACGGATCCCATCGTCCGAAACCCGCCAGCACCGGCCGGCGGCATCGACCACGATCACCTTTGGGCCGAGCGCTCATGCCGCGGCCGGGGAGGAGATCATGGTGGCGGCCGGTCAGCGGCGGTTCCGGTTCGGCGTCGTGGGCGAGTCGATCCGGACCGCGGAACGGCTCGTCGCGACCGCTCGGCGGGCCGAGGACCTCGGCTACGCCACGCTGCTGCTGCGCGACCATGTCGTCCCGGCGTCGTTCGGCGACCAGCTCGCTCCGCTCGTCGCGCTGACCGCCGCCGCTGCGGCGACCAGGACGCTGCGGGTCGGCACGCTCGTGCTCGACAACGACTTCCGGCACCCGGTGATGCTCGCCAAGGAGGCGGCCACGCTGGACCTCGTGTCCGGCGGTCGGCTGGAGCTGGGCATCGGGGCCGGCTGGCTGGCCGAGGAGTACGAGCGGGCTGGGCTGACGTTCGACCCGGCCGGTGTCCGGGTGGACCGGCTGGCCGAGTCGCTGCGCGTCCTCAAGGGGCTGTTCTCGGGTTCGCCGCTGACGTATGCCGGCACGCACTACGTGGTCTGGGAGCTGACCGGCTTCCCGCTGCCGGCCCAGCGGCCGCACCCGCCGATCCTGGTCGGCGCCGGCAGCCGGAGGATGCTCGGGATCGCCGGGAGGGAGGCGGACATCGTCGGCATCCTGCCGAGGGCGCTGCCGAACGGGACGATCTCCGACGACCTGTCCGAGCGGTCCCCGGAAGCCATCGCGCGCAAGGTCGGCTGGGTCCGGGACGGGGCCGGCGATCGGTTCGCCGACGTCGAGCTGAGCATGATGATCTCGGTGACCGTGGCCGACGACTACCGGGCCGCGGCGGACACAGTGGCCGCCGAGCGGGGCTGGCCCGGCGCGGCCGACCAGGTCCTGGACATGCCGTCGCAGTTCATCGGGTCGGTGGACCGCATCGTCGGGCTGATGCGGAAGCGCCGGGAGCGCTACGGCTGCACGTACTTCGTCGTCGCCGACGGCGACATGGACGCCCTCGCCCCGGTCGTGGCCCGCCTCGCCGGCGCCTGACCGCCGGCTCATTGCCGCGGGCCGACCCCGGTGGATCGTGCCCGCCGGCTCCGTGCCGTAGGACCAGCCCGCAGAGCGCCCGGTGTCAGGACGCGTCGGCGGGCTCGAACGTGAGCGAGATCGAGTTGATGCAGAAGCGGTCGTCGGTGGGTGTGCCGTAGCCCTCGCCGTGGAACAGGTGGCCGAGGTGGGAGTGGCAGGTGGCGCACACCACCTCGGTGCGCACCATGCCGAGGCTGCGGTCCTCACGCAGGAGCACCCGGTCCCCGGCCAGCGGCGACCAGAAGCTCGGCCAGCCGCAGTGCGAGTCGAACTTGGTATCGGACCGGAACAGCTCCGACCCGCAGGCTCGGCACCGGTAGACGCCGACCGCCTTGGTGTCGGTGTACTCGCCGGTCCAGGCGCGCTCGGTGCCGGCCTCCCGGAGCACGTGGTACTCGGCCGGGCTGAGCTGCGCCCGCCACTCCTGCTCGGACCGGGTCACCTTCGGGGCGGGGGTCGTCGTCATGCCCTCGACCATAGCTCCGGTTCCCGGACGCTCACCGGCCCAGCCGCACCACCTGCGGCTCGTGGTCGCT
The DNA here is from genome assembly GCA_046744115.1 of Actinomycetota bacterium. Lineage (GTDB taxonomy): Bacteria > Actinomycetota > Actinomycetes > Mycobacteriales > CADCTP01 > JBKOXW01. Next base: position 4,395 of record JBKOXW010000296.1, read on the forward strand.
CTGCTGGTCGGCGTACTCACTGTTGACGTGCACGACGTCGTAGTCGAAGCCGGGAACCGGCCCGGGCCCGTCGGCCAATGAGCGGCTGATCAGGATGTGGTCGAGCACCTGCGAGTTGCCGTCGAAGACGTAGGTGTAGCGCTCGGCATCCGGCAGCGTCCGCGGCAGGTCGAGCAGCAGCCCGCCGCCGGTGAGGATGTCGGTGGTCTCGGAGAACTCGAAGTCGTTGAGGTCGCCGAGCACGAGCACATGGGCGTTGCGGTCCACCGCGGCGATCTCGGCCACGAAGTCGTGCACGAGCCGGGCCTGCGGGTGCCGCTGGTCCTCGGACGACCGCTGCGGCGGCTGGAACCGGCCGAACAGCGGCTGGTCGCCGCCCTTGCTCCGGAAGTGGTTCGCGATCGCGAAGATCGTCTGCCCGCGCCAGCGGAACTCGCCCGCCAGCGGCTTGCGGCTCGCCTCCCACGCCGTGTCGTTCGGCGCGATCCGGCCGGGGGAGAACGACAGCCGCGGCACGTTCCCCGGCCCCGCAATCACCTCGGTGTCCGCTGTGGCCGTACCACCCGGACGGTCCACGAACGACAGTCCGCGATCGGTGCGGAACAGGAACGCGACGCGGATGTTGCCGCCCGGCTCGCCGCCGTCGGCGTTGTCGACCGGGTCGATCTGGCGCCACTGGTAGCTCGGACCGCCGGCCGCCCGGATCGCGGCGACTAGCATCGCGAGGGTCTCGTCGGCAGCGACCACGCCGTCGTTCGTCGCGCCGGTGTTGTCCTGGATCTCCTCCAGCGCCAGCAGGTCGGGGCTGGCCAGGTTGGTCACGATCGTGCCGGCGAGCGCGTCGAACTTCGCCTGCGGGTCACCGGGGTCGAGGTTCTCGACGTTGAACGTGGCCGCCGCGAGCTCGGTCGCGCCGGCGTCGCGGGTCACCTCGCGTGGCGCCGCTCCCGCCACGACCGTCGGCGACGCGGTCACCTGGAGCTTGAAGTTCGCGAACGAGTAGTCGAGCACGCCGACGACCTGTCCGGACAGGCTGTCGCCGGTGTTGGCCGCCGGCATCGGGGCGAGCACGTCGTCGAGGATGACCCGCTCGGGGTTGGCGTCGGCCGCGCGGAGCAGGATGCCACCCCGGGCGGTGCGGACCGTCGAGCCCTGCGGGACGATCGGCAGCTCGCCGAAGTTGTTGCGCGGCCCGACCACGTCCGGGTCGTCCAGCTGGACGCGCATGCCCTCCATCGACTCCCAGAAGTCGATCCCGTCGCTGGCCGGCTCGAACATGCCGGTCTGCTCGACGTCGCCGGTCGCGTCGTCGTCGATCACCGCGGGCGGCGGCACGCGCCCGCCCGGACCGACCAGCGCGGCGTCGGGCAGCGGCTGGCCGCCGGCGACGACCGTCACCAGTGGGCCGGTGATCTCGGTGGTGGTGAGGTTGTTCGCGTCGCCGCCGGGACGGAACTCGGCGACGGTGCCGGTGACCGTGACGGCCGTGCCGGCGGTGATGGTCGGCGCCGCGCTGGTGAATACGAACAGCCCCTCGCTGGTGGCCGGGTCGGAGTCCGGCGCCGGGTCCTGGATCCAGAACCCGTTTCGGGATGCCGCCGTGACGACGCCGGGCACGTCCAGCACCCGCTGGCCGGTGAACGTGGACCGGTGCGCCGCGCCCTGCACGTCGCGGATGCGCAGGTCGGGCACGCCGGGCGGGCCGCCGCCGGTCGAGTTGCGCGGGTCCGGCGGGCCGGCGGCGAAGTCGGCCGCATTGTTGTCGGTGTCCGGCGCGGTATCGGTGCGCGCCGCGGCGGTCGTGTTCGACAGCGTCGGCGCTGGTGCGGTCTCGAAGTCGTTCGCGCCGCCGTACCCGACGAAGTCGCGTACCCCGGGCGCGGTCGAGCACGCCGCCCCGCAGGTCAGCGCGCCGGCCGAGGTGACGAGGGCGACCTTGCCCGCCGTCGCGCTCATCGCGATCGAGCCGGTGGCGTCCGGCGTGGGCAGCGGCTGGGTGCCGCCCGCCCCGGCCGCCTCCTGGACCAGGTAGAACGCGCCCGGCTGGATCGTGCCGGCGAGGGCGGTGACCTGCCAGCTGGTGCCGGCCGCCGAGGCGTACTGCACCGACCAGCCGGAGATGTCCACCGGCGCGGAGCCGAGGTTGTGCAGCTCGATGAAGTCGTTCGTGAGCGTCGCTCCGGAGTTGCCGCCGCCGCCGTAGACCTCGCTGATCACGACGTCCGGCGAGGTCGCGGTCGCGGCCGGCGCCAGGCCGAGACCGGCGGCGCCGAACGCGACGAGGCCGGCGGCCAGGATCCCGGCGACGGCGCGGGTCGGGGTCATGCGGGCAAGCATGAGCGAGCGAGCATCGAGGCGCCGCAGCGCCGAGGAGCGCAGCGAGCGGGGCGATGAGCGCTTGCGCGAAGAGCGGGCAAGCATGAGCGAGCGAGCATCGAGGCGCCGCAGCGCCGAGGAGCGCAGCGAGCGGGGCGATGAGCGCTTGCGCGAAGAGCGGGCAAGCATGGTGACTCTCCCGGGGGTCGACGCTGACGCCCGGTGTCCGGGCTCCCCGCTTTCTACCAGCTTTCGGCCGTCCCGCTCGCGAACTCGGCATGACCCGGCCGTGAACTGCGGACCCGGCGGGGGCGGGCGGGTAGCGTTCGGAACCGTGCCGGCTCCGTACGAGGACGTCCAGGTGGGCGAGCGGGTCGTCCGGATCACCAACCCGGACCGGGTCTACTTCTCCGCCCGCGGTGAGACCAAGCTCGATCTGGCGCACTACTACATGTCCGTGGGCGAGGGCATCGTCCGCGCGCTGTACGAGCGACCGTGCATGCTGCACCGGTTCCCGGACGGCACCGACGGCGAGAAGATCTACCAGAAGCGGCTGCCGTCCGGCGCCCCGCCGTGGGTCCAGACCGCGCGGGTCACGTTCCCGTCCGGGCGGAGCGCAAACGAGCTGTGCGTGACGGAGTTGGCCAGCGTGGTCTGGGCAGTGCAGATGTCCACAGTGGAGTTCCACCCGTGGCACTCGCGGCGGGCCGACACCGAGCGCCCGGACGAGCTGCGTATCGACCTCGACCCGCAGCCCGGGACCGGGTTCGCCGAGGCACGGGTGGTCGCCGCGACCGTCCGCGACGTGCTCGACGAGCTCGGCGCCGTCGGCTGGCCGAAGACGTCGAGCGGCCGCGGCATCCACATCTACGTGCGCATCCCGCCGCGGTGGGAGTTCGTGCTGGTGCGGCGGGCGGCGCTGGCCTTCGCCCGCGAGGTCGAGCGCCGACTGCCCGAGCTGGTCACGACCGCCTGGTGGAAGGAGGAACGCGGCCGGCACGTCTTCGTCGACTACAACCAGAACGCGCGGGACCGCACCATCCGGTCGGCCTACTCCGTCCGCGGCACGCCGCTCGGCCCGGTGTCCGCCCCGTTCGACTGGGACGAGCTCGCCGACATCGAGACCGAGGACTTCACGATCGCCACGATGCCCGGCCGCTTCGCCGAGCGCGGCGACCTGCACGCCGGCATCGACGACGTGGCCTGGTCGATCGAGCCGCTGCTGGAGTGGGCCGAGCGGGACGAGCGGGACCGCGGCCTCGGCGACGCCCCGTACCCCCCGAACTTCCCGAAGATGGAAGGCGAGCCGATGCGCGTGCAGCCCAGCCGGGCCAAGCGTCCTGCTGGCGGAAACGCAGGCTAGTTCGGGATTTCGTCGCGGCCCGATCCACTGAGCCGAATGGTATGCGGGCTGCCCTGAGCGTTGCTTGTCACCCTGAGCGCACCGTGCGCTGCGCCGGCAGCCAATGGCGAGAACTCGACCTTGAGACTGACGCCGCCGTTCGCGCCGAGTGTGGTCTGCAGGGCGTCCCAGGAGAAGACGGCGCCGGTGCTGGCTGGGACGGTGACCGCTAGTGGAGCGGACCCGCCATTCGAGATGTGAAGTGTGCGCGTCGCGAACTCTCCGATGCCGAGCAGCCCGAAGTTTAGGGAGCTGGGCGAGAAGGCTATCAGCGGTGACTGCACCTCGACACGTCCCTCGATCTGGTTTGGCCCCACGAGGGCTTGGTCGACGGCGTAGATGATGCCGTTGCCGCCGGAGAACAGGGACCTCGGTCCACTTCGGACGGTCTAGCGATCTTCGGCCACGAGTTCGGCCACGAACTCCTGCCTACCCCTGCCAATAGAGTGCAATCGCTGCCTAACCGCGCCTACTGCTACCAGCGCAGTCACGCCATGCACAGGCAGGCGCTGTCACTACGGATCTGTGAGTGTCGCTGCGGTGCCCCGGGGTGGGGTGCTGCCAGGTTCGGTGCCGGTGATTCGGTGTGGCTCGCTACGGATGTGGCCGCTTCGGCGTGCCCTGCTCTTGACTTGTCCGTCGGGTCGCCGGCACCGGCCTGGCCCACCAGTTGGCCTGATCAGAAGCCTGTCCGCCGTCTGGCGTGACCCCTCACAGATGTGCCGCTCGGTGACTCCACCCAGGCCGGTGCCGACACCGCCATTGTCAGGCAACGCC
>JBKOXW010000085.1:0-11106 GCA_046744115.1 Actinomycetota bacterium
CCGCCGAGCCGGCCGGCGACCGGCACCGCGGTCGCGCCGGGCGCGTACACCGAGGGTGGCCCGGGCCGGCCCCCCGGCCGCGAGCACGGCCACGGTCCGGGCGCGCCGTCCGGCACCCCGGCGGAGCGGTTCACCTCGACCGACCCGGACGCGTTCGACCGGCCGACCGGCCGCGAGGAGGACTGGCGGTTCACCCCGCTGGACCGGATGCGGTCGCTGTTCGAGCCGTTCGTGCCGGACGGCAAGCTCGTCGTCGAGACGCGGGCGCCGGCCGAGGTGGAGGTGCGCCAGGTCGACCGCGGCCACCCGCTCGTCGGCAGCGTGCTCGCGCCGGCCGACCGGGTCAGCGCTCTTGCGCTGGCGCAGGTGGAGCAGGCGCTGCTGGTGTCCGTGCCGCGCCGGGCGACAGTGTCGACGCCGACGGTGGTCACGCTCCGGGGCGAGCCGGGCGACACGTACGGGCACGTCGTCGTCGACGTCGGCGACGAGGCCGAGGCCGTGGTCGTGCTGGACCGGGTCGGCAGCACCACGCTGGCGTCCAATGTGGAGATACGCCTCGGCCAGGCGGCCGCGCTGACCCTGGTCAGCCTGCAGGACTGGGACGACGACGCGGTGCACGCCGAGGCGCAGGCCGCGCTCGTCGGCCGGGACGCCCGGCTCCGGCACATCGTCGTCACCCTCGGCGGCGACCTGGTGCGCCTCACCCCGACCGTCCGCTTCGACGGTCCGGGCGGCGACGCCGAGCTGATCGGGCTCTCCTTCGCCGACGCCGGCCAGCACCAGGAGCACCGGCTCTACGTCGAGCACTCCGCTCCGAACTGCCGCAGCCGCGTCACGTACAAGTCCGCGCTGCAGGGCGACGCGGCGCATACGGTCTGGATCGGCGACGTGCGGATCCGCCCGGCTGCCGTGCAGACCGACACGTACGAGCTGAACCGCAACCTGCTGCTCACCGACGGCGCCCGGGCCGACTCGGTGCCCAACCTCGAGATCGAGACCGGCGAGGTGCTCGGCGCCGGGCATGCCAGCGCCACCGGCCGGTTCGACGACCTGCAGCTGTTCTACCTGATGTCCCGCGGCATCGAGGCCGACGAGGCGCGCCGGCTGGTGGTGCGCGGCTTCTTCGCCGAGATCATCGGCCGGATCGGGCTGCCCGAGGTCGAGCAGCGGCTCACGGCCGCCATCGAGGACGAGCTGTCCGGGGTGGGCGCATGAGCGAGCGAGCATCGAGGCGCCCGTGGGCGCCGAGGCGCGCAGCGAGCGGGGCGATGAGCGCTCGCGCGAAGAGCAGGCAGCCATGAGCGAGCGAGCATCGAGGCCGTGGGCGCCGAGGCGCGCAGCGAGCGGGGCGATGAGCGCTCGCGCGAAGAGCAGGCAGCCATGAGCGAGCAGTCGTTGCGCGAGCAGGCCGTCAGCGGCGACCTCATCGAGGCGTGCCGGCTCCGCGACGTCCCCGAGGACGGCGCGATCCACGTCGACCTGCGCGGCCGGCCGGTCGCGATCGTCCGGGCCGAGGGCCGGGTCTTCGCCATCCACGACGTCTGCTCACACGAAGAGGTACCGCTGTCCGAGGGCGAGGTCGACGGCACCACGCTCGAGTGCTGGCTGCACGGCTCCCGGTTCGACCTGGAGACCGGCGAGCCGACCGGGTTGCCGGCGACGCAGCCCGTTCCCGTCTATCCCACCGAGACCGAGGGCGCCGGCGAGGACGCCATCGTCTACGTACGTCTGGAGAAGTAGTGGCCACGCTGGAGATTCGCGACCTGCACGTCACCGTCGACGGGATGGCCGACGACATCCTCAAGGGAGTCGATCTGACCGTCCGGTCCGGACAGACGCACGCGATCATGGGGCCGAACGGCTCCGGCAAGTCCACGCTGGCCTACTCGATCGCCGGCCACCCGAAGTACCGGGTCACCCGCGGCACGGTCACGCTCGACGGCGAGGACGTGCTGTCGATGAAGGTCGACGAGCGGGCCAGGGCCGGCCTGTTCCTGGCCATGCAGTACCCGGTCGAGGTCCCCGGGGTCTCGGTGTCGAACTTCCTGCGCACCGCGGCCACCGCAATCCGCGGCGATGCGCCGAAGCTGCGCACCTGGGTCACGGAGGTCAACGACGCGATGACCCGCCTCGGCATGGACCGCGCGTTCGCCGAGCGGAACGTGAACGAGGGCTTCTCCGGCGGGGAGAAGAAGCGGCACGAGATCCTGCAGCTGAGCCTGCTCAAGCCGCGGATCGCGATCCTGGACGAGACCGACTCAGGGCTGGACATCGACGCGCTGCGGGTCGTCGCCGACGGGATCAACGCCGTGCACGCCACCGGCGAGGTGGGCACCCTGCTGATCACCCACTACACCCGCATCCTCCGCTACATCCAGCCCGACTTCGTGCACGTCTTCTACGGCGGCCGGATCGTCGAGGAGGGCGGCCGGGAGCTGGCCGACCGGCTCGAGGATGAGGGCTACGAGCGGTACACCGGGGTGAGGGAGCCGGCGGCCGTGGCCGGGGAGCCGGTGTCATGACCGCGATCAGTCCGGCGACCGCCGCGCCGATCGACGTCGAGGCGGTACGGAAGGACTTCCCGATCCTGTCCCGGACCGTCCGGGGTGGACGCCGCCTGGTCTACCTGGACAGCGGGGCGACCTCGCAGAAGCCCCGGCAGGTCCTCGACGCCGAACGCGAGTACTACGAGCGGCACAACGCGGCCGTGCACCGCGGGGCGCACCAGCTCGCCGAGGAGGCGACCGACCTGTACGAGGCGGCCCGCCGCCGGATCGGCGCGTTCGTGGGCGCCCCCGAGGGCGAGATCGTGTTTGCCAAGAACGCCACCGAGGGGCTCAACCTCGTCGCGTACTCGATAAGCAACGCGGCCACCTCTGCGCAGCCGGGGTCCGAGCGGTTCCGGATCGGCCCGGGCGACGAGGTCGTGGTGACCGAGATGGAGCACCACGCGAACCTGGTGCCCTGGCAGCAGCTATGCCTGCGCACGGGCGCGACGCTGCGCTGGTTCGGGCTCACCGACGAGGGCCGGCTCGACCTGTCCGACGTCGACTCCGTCATCACCGAGCGGGCCAAGGTCGTCGCGCTGGTGCACCAGTCGAACGTGCTGGGCACGGTCAACCCGCTGGACGCGATCGTGCGCCGGGCGCACGAGGTGGGCGCCGTGGTCGTGCTGGACGCGTGCCAGTCGGTCCCGCACCAGCCGGTGGACGTCACCGCGCTGGGCGTGGACTTCGTCGCCTTCTCCGGGCACAAGATGCTCGGCCCGACCGGCATCGGCGTCCTGTGGGGACGGCGGGAGCTGCTCGAGGCGATGCCCCCGTTCCTCACCGGCGGGTCGATGATCTCCGAGGTACGGCTCGAGGAGACCACGTTCGCGCCCCCACCGCAGCGCTTCGAGGCCGGCGTGCCGATGATCGCCCAGGCCATCGGGCTGGCCGCGGCCGTGGACTACCTCAGCGCGGTCGGCATGGACAACGTCAAGGCGCACGAGCACGCGCTCACCGGCTACGCGCTCGACGGGCTGTCGTCGATCCCCGGAGTCCGTATCGTCGGTCCGGTGGACACGGTCGCCCGCGGCGGCGCGGTGTCGTTCACGGTGGACGGCATCCACCCGCACGACGTCGGTCAGGTCCTCGACGACCAGGGCGTCGAGGTCCGGGTCGGGCATCACTGCGCGTGGCCGCTGGTCCGCCGGTACGGCATCCCGGCGACCACGCGCGCGACGTTCTACCTCTACAACGACACGACCGACATCGACGCGCTGGTGGCCGGCGTCGAGCACGCCCAGCGGTTCTTCGGGGTGCGGTGATGCAGTTCGAGTCGATGTACCAGGAGATCATCCTGGATCACTACCGGCATCCGCACGGTCGCGGGCTGCGCGAGCCGTACGACGCCGAGGTCCGGCACGTCAACCCGGTGTGCGGCGACGAGGTGACGCTGCGGGTCGCGCTGGCCGACGGGACGGTGTCGGACGTGTCGTACGAGGCACAGGGCTGCTCGATCAGCCAGGCGTCCGCGTCCGTGCTCACCGATCTGGTGGTGGGCAAGAGCGTGACCGAGGCGCTCGCGGTGCACGACGCGTTCCTGGCGTTGATGCAGAGCAAGGGCGAGGGCGAGCCGGACGGCGACGTGCTCGAGGACGCGGTCGCGTTCTCGGGGGTGTCCCGGTACCCGGCGCGGATCAAGTGCGCGCTGCTCGGCTGGATGGCATGGAAGGACGCGACCGCGCAGGCAGTGGCCGCCGCGGGCGTGACATCGGGCAAGTCGGGAGGTGCGCTTCGATGAGCAACCCGCCGGTGGAGAAGGTCGCCGTCGCCGATGTCGAGGAGGCGATGCGCGACGTCGTCGATCCGGAGCTGGGCATCAACGTCGTCGACCTCGGCCTCATCTACGGCATCACGATCGGCGACGACAACGTGGTGACCCTGGACATGACGCTGACCTCGGCGGCCTGCCCGCTCACCGACGTGATCGAGGACCAGACGCGGTCCGCCCTGTGCAGCGGCCCGTCCGGCGGCATCGCGAGCGACTTCCGGATCAACTGGGTGTGGATGCCGCCCTGGGGCCCGGACAAGATCACCGACGAGGGTCGCGAGCAGCTGCGCGCCCTCGGCTTCAACGTCTGACCCGGCGCACCACCCGAGTCCGCAGCGGAAACTGTCGCCATGGCGGCAGTTTCTGCGTTCATCTCGAGATCAATGCCCGAGCACCCGCTAACACATCTGCTCGCCGAGGTTGCCGCCGGTCGGCCGCCGGCGGCCGACGGTGGGCTGACCGTGTTGCCGGCGCCACCGGGGCGTGCTGCCGCGGTGGTGCTCGGCTTCGTGGCCCACCACGTCGTCGCGGCGGATGTCGATCCGGACTGGCCAGGCCGGGTGCTGCCGGCCGGCTCGCTGTCCGGCCGGATGGGTACGAGGTTCCTGGCCGCGCTCGCGGACAAGATCGGCGTCGAACCGGGCGGGCAGGACACGCTGCTGATCGCACCCTCGCGCGTGGACGCGAGCGGGTCGCCGGCGCTGCGGGAGATGACCGGCCTCGACCATCCGCGGCTGAGGCGCGCCCGACGGTACCGGGACGACGTACGGGCCTACGCGGCCGATGGCGCGCTGCTGATCCTCGGTCGTGGGCTCGGCGGTCGCTGGGAGATGGCGGTGGAGGTCGATGCCGGCCACCGGGGCACCGGTCTGGGCCGTCGAATCGCGGCGTGCGCGCCCGCCCTCGTGCCGGACGGTGGACCGCTGTGGGCGCAGGTCCACCCGGCGAACGTGGCGTCGCTGCGCGCGTTCCTCGCCGCCGGCTACCGACCCGTGGGCGCCGAGATCCTGTTCATGCCTGCCTAGCCGGCCTGACCGGCCGGGGCCGGCGCGCCGAGGCTGGGGGCGGCGGTGGTAGACAGCCCGGCCAAGTCGCCGCGTGCCCAGCCCGGTGGTGGCCCGTTCGGGGCGGCGCCGGCCGCCGCGGGAGTCGGCCTGGGTGGTGCGCAGAAGCGCGGGTCGCCCACCCGCACGTCGCCGTTCTCGTCGATGTACCGGCGCTTGTCGGCGTCCACGGCGATCAGGAGGGACGTGCGCCAGTACTCGATCCGGGCGATCCACTCGCTCTTGAGCAGCGCGTCTCGCATCAGGTCGATGCGACCGCTCAGGTCCTGTCGGCCCCACTCGGGGTTCGCCGCGACGAGCGCCTGGCCGAGCGCCGAGCGCTCCGTGGCCCGCGCCGTGGCGTCGACGAAGTCGGTGGCCGTCCGGATGCCCAGCGAGCGCAGCTGCCCGACCGTCTTCGACGGCTTGACCGGTCCGCCGCCACAGACTGCGGTGATGTAGAGCAGCAGCGCCGCCTGGTCCACCCAGTCGAGCAGCCGGGGCGCGGCGATCCGGGCCTTGAAGAACAGGTCGACGATGTCGTGGTTGGCGAGCGCATGCAGCGTCGTGATGCCCTCGTCGGACAGCCGGGTCCGCTCGTACAGGTCGATGCCGTCCAGGCTGCGCAGCTGGTCGCCATTGCCCAGGGCGTTGCCCACGCCGTCGTCGACACCGCCATCGGACCTGAGGCGCATCGGCGTGATCTTCTCGGAGAGCCAGTGCAGCACGGTGCGGGGCACCAGCCCGGCGAAGAACGCGATCCCGTAGCTGGCCACGTTCGAGGTGGCGGTGCCGCCCGAGGCGACCTGGATGAGCCAGGCGAGGATGACCACGAGCAGGATCCGGGTGGTGATCAGGTTGTACGTCTTCGGTCGCAGGTCCCCGCGGACGTACGCGTTGTGCACGAGGTTCAGCCCGAAGAAGTAGGCGCCGAGGAAGGCGTACGTGATCGTGGTCGGCGCGGGCGCGAGCAGGCTGGACAGCGGCAGCGACGGCGACCCGTCGGCCTGGATCACGATGTCCGCGTTGAGCAGGATCAGCAGCCAACCGAACGTGATCACGACCGTGGCGACGATCAGCGGCGAGCGACGTCCCCGGGTGAGCCGGCCGCGCCCGTCCCCGCGGGAGCCGTACGCCTCCTCGATCTGCCGGCCGTACTTGGCCTCCACATCGGACACCGTGGACAGCGTCGGGTCCAGCCGGAAGATGTTCTGCATCCAGCGGTCCCGCAGCGTGGACAGCCGCTCGGCGTCGAACTGGAAGAACATCAGCGCCGGCAGCAGCGACGCCACCGCGATCATCGTCAGCTGCAGCAGGCGGCCGACCAGCTCCAGCGGCGCGTCGGTGTGCACCAGGGTCGGGCCGCCGAGGCTCACTGACCGGTAGAGGTTCGTGCCGAACCAGAGCGCCAGGGCGGGCCCGGCCACCGCGATGCCGACCGCGGTCATCATCGCCAGGCTCTGCCAGGTCCAGCGGCGGACCCTGCGGGCCTCGGCCAGCCGGCCGGGCCGGGTCAACAGCAGGAACGCGACGATCGTCAGCGCAAGCCCCGTCGCGAGGCCGAGCCACAGCCAGAGCGGCCGGGGCAGCACGAGGTATCCGGCGAGCCACAGCAGCCCGCCCACGGCCGCCGCCCGCAGCACGGCCGCAAGCTCGCCGGTCGTCTCCCGCTCGGGCTCGAGCTTCCGGACCGACAGCTGGTGCCGGTCCAGCAGCCGGTCCAGCGGGAAGCGCGTGCACGGGTCGTACCGCTCGGACCGCCGCTCCAGCGGCGCCAGCACGAACACGCCCTGCGGCCCGCGGTCGATCCAGATCGGCCAGGGCGTCTCGTTGCGCACCAGCCAGCCGGTCTCCGGCTCGCCGGGCGCGCCGACCCAGACCGCGCGCAACGCTCCGCTCAGTCGCCTCCGGCGGGTGGCGACGGCACCCGTGGTACCCCCGGACATCGATATCTCCCCCCGACTGAACTCTCCGAGCCGGGAGGAACGCCGACAGATACACAGCGTGCCAGGGGAGTCACGGGTGGTCGCAGCGAATCCGGATGACGCCAGCCCGTAGACTGGCGGTGTGACCGTCTGGATGTGCTGATCGGGCCGCGACGCCCGGGGTGAGACCGCCGCAGGCGGCGCCGCCGGGCGAGACGTGGCCTGCCCGCCTTCGACCTGAGAGAGCGCATCCGTGATCACCGCCACCGACCTGGAGCTGCGCGCCGGCTCCCGGACCCTGCTCACCGCGCCGGTGCTACGCGTCCAGCCCGGCGACCGGATTGGCCTCGTCGGCCGCAACGGGGCCGGCAAGACCACGACGCTGCGGGTGTTCGCCGGCGAAACCCTGCCCTACGCGGGGCGGATCGACCGCCGCGGCGAGGTCGGCTACCTGCCGCAGGACCCGCGCACCGGCGACCTCGACACCTCCGCGCGGGACCGGGTGCTGTCCGCCCGCGGCCTGGACACCCTGCTGCACGAGATGGAGAAGCTCACGATCGCGATGGCCGAGTACGACCTCGGCTCGGGCGAGTCGCCGGAGCGGGATGCCCTGGTGCGGCGGTACGGGCGAGCCGAGGAGCGGTTCGCCGCGCTCGGCGGTTACGCGGCGGAGAGCGAGGCCGCGCGCATCTGCGCCAACCTCGGGCTGCCCGACCGGGTGCTCGGCCAGCGGCTCGGCACGCTGTCCGGCGGGCAGCGCCGGCGCATCGAGCTGGCCCGGATCCTGTTCTCGGGCGCCTCGACGCTGCTGCTGGACGAGCCGACGAACCACCTCGACGCCGACTCGATCGCCTGGCTGCGCGACTTCCTCCGCGCCCACGAGGGCGGGCTGGTCGTGATCAGCCACGATGTCGGCCTGCTCGAGCACGTGGTGAACAAGGTGTGGCACCTGGACGCGGTGCGGGCCGAGGCCGACCTCTACAACGTCGGCTGGCGGGCGTACCTGGACCAGCGCGAGACCGACGAGCGGCGCCGGCATCGGGAGCGGGCGAACGCGGAGAAGAAGGCGGCCGCGCTGATGGCGCAGGCCGACCGGATGCGGGCCAAGGCCACGAAGGCGATGGCCGCGCACAACATGGCCCGCCGGGCCGAACGGATGCTGGCAGCGACCGAGCCGGAGCAGCGCCGGGAGCGGGTGGCCCGGCTCCGGTTCCCGACCCCGGCACCGTGCGGGCGGACCCCGCTGTCCGCCGACGGCCTGTCCAAGTCGTACGGCTCGGTGGAGGTCTTCACCGACGTCGGCCTCGCGGTGGACCGCGGCGCCCGGCTGGTCGTGCTCGGCCTGAACGGCGCCGGCAAGACCACGCTGCTCCGCCTGCTCGCCGGGCTCGACCGGCCGGACACCGGCGACGTGCGCGCCGGGCACGGGCTGCGGATCGGGTACTACGCGCAGGAGCACGAGACGCTCGACGTCGACCGCACCGTGCTGGAAAACATGCGCTCCGTTGCGCCGGGCTCGACCGACGGCGAGCTGCGCCGCATCCTCGGCGCGTTCCTGTTCTCCGGCGAGGCGGTCGGCCAGACCGCCGGCACGCTGTCCGGCGGCGAGAAGACCCGCCTCGCCCTGGCCATGCTCGTCGTGTCCAGCGCGAACGTGCTGCTGCTGGACGAGCCGACGAACAACCTCGACCCGGCCTCGCGGGCTCAGGTCCTCGATGCGCTGCGCTCCTTCACCGGCGCGGTCGTGCTCGTCACCCACGATGAGGGGGCGGTGTCCGCGCTGGCGCCGGAGAAGGTGATCCTCCTGCCGGACGGGGTGGAGGACGCCTGGAGCGAGGAGCTCGCCGATCTCGTGGCCCTGGCCTAGGTCGGCGGGCGTGACCGTCACCAGGCGGTGCGCAGCACCGCCTGGATGGTGACCGCGGTGACTGCGCCGGCGCCGACCAGCAGGACCGGCGTCGGGCTGGCCGGGCCGCCGCGGCGCTCCGGCGCGACCGCGGCGACCAGCAGCCAGGGGAAGAACGGCAGCCAGGACCGCTCCGCCTCGCCGCGAGCCAGGCCGGCCAGGATCGCGAAACCCACCCCGAGCACGGCACCGACCAGGAACGGCCAGCCCGGCGTCAGCGCCACCTTGCGGGCCGAGGCGACCAGCGCCGGGCCGCACGCCAGCAGCAGCACCACCAGCCCGAGGAAGCCCCAGATCAGCGCGGACCGGTCCGGCCCGACCCGAGTGGACAGATCGCGCTGGGCCATCTCCAGTCCGTCCGCCCAGGAGAAGCCGGCCATCGCCACGGCGAGCAGCGGCAGCAGCGCGCACCCTCCGGTGGCGACGTTGAGCAGCGGCCGGCGCCGGACGAAGTAGATGCACAGCACGCTGACCCCGAGCCACGCCACCGAGTAGGTGAACAGCGCGGCCACCCCGAGCAGCAGCCCGCAGGCCGACGCCCAGGCCACCCGTGACGGCCAGGGCCGGCCCCGCTCGCTGCCGACCACACCGGCGGCGACGAACGCCGCCCCGAGCGCGGCGGTCACCGCGTCCATGCTCACCGCGATCCACACCGCGTACGGCGCGAGCGCGAGCACCGGCAGCAGCCGGCGGGCCGACTGCTCGCCGCACAGCGACCGCACGGACGCCGCGACCAGCGGGGTGGCCAGCGCGCCGAGCACGGTGATCGTCGCGCCGAGCGCCGCCGGCCGCTCGATGCCCAGCCGGGTCAGGGCCCACAGCGCCAGCACCGGCAGCGGCGGATGCTGCCGGGTGGCCACCGTGTGCTGCGCCTTGCTGTCGACGAACGTGTCCAGGTACCGGCCCGGGTCGTCGTGCACGTCCGGCACGTCGGCGAGGTACTCGTCCGGGTTGGTCATCGGCCCGGCCAGGCCCTGGCCGCCGTCGACGACCGCGAGCGCGAACGCCCAGGCCACGGCGAGGCCGTACCCGGCGAGCAGCAGGAGCGGCCAGCGCAGCCGCTCATGTACCCCGTTCGCCACGGCGATCAGGGCGACCAGCGCCACCGTCGGGGCGAGCAGGGTCGCCGGGTCCAGCGCCAGCCGGTACGAGCCGAGGAACGGCGCGCTCGCCGTACCCAGCGGTGCGTCCAGCCGCACAGCCAGCAGCGTGAGCCCGAGGCCGACGGCGACCAGCGCGGTCCACGTCAGCAGGTCGACGATCTCCGCCCGCCCGACCAGCCCGTCGCGCCCCCCCGCGCGGCGCGCGCCCGCCACGGACGAGCCCGGCCCGCTCGGCATGCCGGGCAGCTTACGGTGAGATGTCGGCAACACGATCCGCGGTCGACCGGCCGCCGAGTGGTGAACATCGCGGTCCTGGGTGATCATGGGTGGACCGGGGTGGACCGGCCACCCACGCATCACCGTGCGACGGAGGACCAGGTGGCAGACCTCAAGAAGGGCGCTCGCATCACCGGTTCGGCGCGTGACAAGCTCGCCGCCGATCTGCGCAAGAAGTACGACCAGGGGCAGAGCATCCGTGCCCTGGCGGAGTCGTCGGGGCGGTCGTACGGCTTCGTGCACCGCATTCTCACCGAGTCCGGCACCTCCCTGCGCGGCCGGGGCGGGGCGACGCGCCGGAAGAAGCGGTCCTGACCGAGCCCGGCGCGGCGCCGGCCGCGGGCGTCCGGCTGGACGTCTCGTCCGCCGTCGCGACGGTCACACTGGACCGGCCGGAGCGGCTGAACGCGCAGACGCCGCACACCTGGGCAGCGCTGCGCGAGGTGAGCCGCTCGCTGGCCGGCGACATCCGGGTGGTCGTGGTCCGGGCCGAGGGCCGGGCGTTCTCGGCGGGGCTGGACCGGGCCGCGTTCACC
>JBKOXW010000277.1:0-10572 GCA_046744115.1 Actinomycetota bacterium
CGGCGTTCGGTAAGCATCGCCTGCCAGTCGTGCGCCGGCACCGCGACCTCGACGAACCGGCCGCGGTCGTGTCGTACCCGGCCCTAGTCGTCCATGCGCGGCCACGCCGACAGCCCGAAAGACAGCTTGCCGTCGAGCTCATCGCGCTCGTCGATTACGGCATACGTCAGCGTCGCCACCACGGCCGGAGCGACATCTGCGAGCACGCTCGGCATCCACGGTTCATGGCGCGGCGGCAGCTGCACAGTACAACCGGTCTTCGACTCCGCGCGATCGCGCAGCCAGCTCATCTGCCCACTCCCGTCTCCGAGCTCGGGTGTTCGATAGGTTGCAGCTGCCGTGGTAGTCCTGGATCCACTCGATCTCGACAGTCATGCTGACCATCCCCTCATTCAAGGATGACGAACTGGTGCCCTTCGAGGTTGAGTTGAACGAAACAGGTGCCGTCGGGGGCTTGGTCCACCGCAACGGCGCCGTTATCGCCGTAAAGGAACGTCATGGTGTCGCCGTGCTGGTGGATCGAGGCGTCCACCACGACGCGGTCGCCTCGCGGCGAGGACGAAACGTTGTAGGCCACCACGGATTCCTGGCCACACAGCAGGCGGGAGAAGGCCAGCGTGTAGGTCATGCCGAACGGGTAGCCGAACTGGACGCCGTCCCCTGAGATCTGCCGGAAGTACATGCGGCCGAAACGAAACGGCTGCTTGGCGCGCATGACCGCAGCGATTCTGGCGATTTCCTGGTAGATCCGGCAGTCGGTGTTGAGCAGGTTCACGCCGGGGGAGGCGGTGTCGAACATCGCCTCGCGCATCTGATTGTCGCCGCCGTGACCCTCAAACCCCTGCTCGGTGCCGTAGTAGATGCAGGCGGTGCCGAGCGAGCACAGCAGGTAGCCGATCGCCGCGATCACCTGCTCGTCAGGGGCCTGCCAGGCAATCCGACCAGGCTGCCAGAAGGCGTCGTGGTTGTCGACAAAGGTTACCAGGTAGCGACCGATCTCGCCGCGGTTGAGTGCGCGGTTTCGTTGGGCCTCGAGCCGGTCGAACAGCGTGGTCGCGCTTGCGAACCCCTTGATGACGTCTACGTGGAACCGGTCTACCAGTAGGAAGTAGATGAACTCCTCTCTCCACTCGCGGGCGATGTTGAAGTAGGTCTTGCCTGGGATCGGTGACAAGTCCAGATCGGTGACTTTAGTGGGCGCGGTCATTGGCGCCTCCCCCGACATGCATCGCCATTCCAACTGCAACCAGCCACGGTTGCGGTTCGTGATTTGCGAGGAAGCTGACAGCTGGGAATAGACGCAACGTCTTCGAACTGTTCCAGCCTCGACCTGGCTCCGTAGCCCCGACGGCAGGCGCGGTGACCCGCTCGAGGCAACCGTCAGTTACCGATTCACGCCAGGTCAGACGCCGACGATCGGCGCTTGTTCAGAATGAAGAGCTGGCTACCCGCGCGGTCACCCCCTCACCGCCGGAATACACCCCTTGCTCGGCCAGACTGCCATACCTCATCAACTCTGACAAGGCCGCGTCCCGAGGAATGATGTAGCACATGCTTTGAGGACATGCCCCGGAGATGCTCAGGGCCACCGCGTAAGTCTCCGGGTGAACCCGCCAAGGAACGCACGGTGAAGTGCAACGCACTCATCTGCCGCCGACCGTGTGAGGGCTGGAGCGCATCCCAGCCCAGTCGTGACGCTGCGTGGGCACCACCAGTCCGGCGCGCAGCTAGGAGGGCGAAGGTGACGCGTCGGTCCATTAACCGAGAAGGTGTCGTCTGTGTTGGCAGGCGAGGGCGAGCAGTGCTGCGCCCCGCTGCTTGCGTTGGCTCTTCCAGACGAAGCGGTCTATGACGTCGGCCCGGAACGGGCGGCGGGCAAGACGCTTCCCGCATTGTCGACGACCAGGTGGCCGAACAGATCGAAGACCGGGGTGTCGAAGACGGCCACCGTGAGGAGGTCAGCGGCGAAAGTCAATCCACGGATCGCGCGTTCGCCACATGGAGCTGGCTGGCTGAGCGCTTTGTCGCTGCCAGTGATTCGCTCATTCGGATCGGGCCGCGTCGAGTGCAAAGCCGAAGGCGTCGCCGGCCTCGACGGTGTCGTCCACGCCGGGGGTGTCCTGGGTGAACAGCTGACTGCTGATCCCGCTCAATCGGCTGGTCGAGCCGTGGAGCACGTGGACCTCTCCGGCGACGTCAAGGGCACCCAGGGCCTCGTCGGGGACACCGACGGCCAGGTCGTCGGCGCTATCCGCGTTGAAGTCACCGCCGGCGAGCGCCTGCCCGAATTGGTCGACCGCCTCGACATTGTCGTCCACGTCGGGGGTGTCTTGGGTGAACAGCTGGCTGCTGATGCCAGTGAGCCCGGTCGCCGGGCGACCGTAGAGGACGTTGACCGCGCCGGCGTCCCGAATGGCGCCGACGTCCTCGAACGGCACCCCGACCGCCAGATCCTCAGTGCCGCTGTTGTTGAAATCGCCGACCGCCAGCGTCCAGCCGAAGCAGTCGCCTGCCTCGGCGGTGCTACCCACACCGGGACTGTTCTGGGTGAATAGCTGACTTCCGGTGCCGCTCAGGCGGTTGGTCGAGCCGTAGAGCACGTTGACCGCTCCCGCGGGCTGGATGGCACACACGCCCTCGCCGCTGGGGGCACCGACGGCCAGGTCGTCGATGGCGTCGGCGTCGAAATCGCCGCCGGCCAGCCGCCATCCGAACCAGTCAAACCGCTCGGCCGTGCTGCCCACACCAGGGGTGTCCTGGGTGAACAGCTGACTGCTGGTGCCGGTGAGCCCGCTGGCTGGCCGGCCGTACAAGACATTGACCGCGCCGGCGTTAAGAACGCTGCCCACATCCTCGAACGGCACCCCGACCGCCAGATCCTCAGTGCCGCTGTTGTTGAAATCGCCGACCGCGAGTGCCTCACCGAAGTGGTCGGAATCCTCAACGCTGCTACCGACGCCCGGCGTGTTCTGGTGGAAGAACTGGCTCCCCGTATCGCCGAGCCCGCCCGCCGAGCCGTACTGGATCACCACCGCGCCGGCCTGGCGGACGCCACTGACTACCGCAGCCGTGACACCAGTCGCCAGATCCGCCGCACCGTCGGCGTCGAAATCGGCGGCCGCGAGCGCCCCGCCGAATGCTTCAACCGTCCGGGCAGTCCTGCCTACCCCTACGTTGGCCTCGGTGAACAGTTGGCTGCCGACAGCGGTCAGCCCCCCGGCCGAGCCGAACAAGACGTTCACCGCCCCGGCCGCAAAGACGCTACCCACCGTCTCGCCAGGAGCACCGACCGCCAGATCGGTGAAGCCATCGGCGTTGAAGTCGCCGGAGGCCAGCGCCCGGCCGAAGGCGTCGCCCTCCTCGGCGGTGCTACCCACACCCGGTGAGTCCTGCGAAAAGAGCTGGCTTCCGGCACCGGTCAGCCCACCGGCGACCGACCCGTACAGCACATTGACCGCCCCGGCCCGACCGACCGAACCCACGCTCTCCCACGGGACACCGACCGCCAGGTCCCCCGCACCGTCGTTGTTGAAATCGGCCAGCAGCCTCGGCCCCGCGAAAGGACGAGCTGCAGGAGCATCAGGGACGGCCGCGCCAGCCGGGGAGACAATGCTTCCCAGCAGCAGACCTGAGACAACCAGCACGCGCCGCATTGCCTACCACCCCCATCGAGTGAGCAACCCCCGGCCCTCGATGAGCAACGTGGCGATCGTCTTCCCTCCGGGCCGTCAAGACAAGCCTTCATGACCGGCAAGACTCCCCCGGTCGGACGTAGGTGGTGGCCGAGAGCCAGCCAGGGGGAGTGTCACGTCGTGGTGCCAATCGTGGTGCGACCGGGGTGCAACAGGGACGCCAAGGCGTCTGGAGCTCGATTAGCCGGCACGAAGGGCGCCGGTAGACGCAAGGCGTTGAGCGTCGGCTTGCGGCTCGTTACCCGACTGTGACCGAAACCAGTTCCAGGAAGTCGGTTCCTCCTTTGACCGTGTACTCCGCGACCTCGCCCACTCCCGCCGCGTAGTACTTGTTGTCGACGACGCCGTGCTCGAGCGGCGTCCACTCCTTCGTCTGCAGCACGTGGTCGAAGCTGCCGTACGGCACCGCGATCGTTGCGTCGAGGCTCAACACCTCCGCGACGTCCTCCGCATGGCCGGGGTAGTACTCCTGCCGGTACACGTCGCCCACCTGGGGATTCGCTTCCATGATGATGCCCGCCTGCGCCCCGTCAACGCCCGCTTCCCACGAGTCGGGCGCCTTCACCCAGCGCCCGTCCACGTAGTCGAAGGCGTCTTCGCCCAGGTACCAGACGTTGCCGTTCTTGTCCTGGGCGTACCAGTCGAAGGTCTTCTCGCTGGGCTCCCCGTTCACGGTGACGCGGTCGAGGACGACCGTCGCCTGCACGCCGAGGATCGTCTTCGTCATGCTGGTGACGGCCACCTTGTCCACAGCCGGCAGATCGTCTTCTGTGCCCTGGTAGCGGTAGGTGGTGCCCGGCACGAGCGGGAAGTACTTGTTGTCGACCTGCGCGACGAAGTCGGAGGCCGGGGGCATCGGCGGCGGGGGCGGGATCTTCGTTGCCGCGCTTGCTTCGCCCCCGATGACGGCAGCGGCCAGCGCCGTGGCCCCCACGAGAGCGGCGAGTTCTGTGCGTCTCGACATGTGAACCTCCCTGGCTCGGGTTCGGAGCGCTACTACGGCAAGGGCACCATGGTCGAGTGCTTTGGCACCCTGAGTGCCCAGCCAGCTAGTGCGTCACCCGCACGAGCTGGAACTCTTCGTGGTGACCGGCAACGACGCGTTCGGCTACCTCACCGATGCCGGGGGCGTAGTACTTCTGTTCAGTCTGCGGTTCCAGCGGACTGCGTTCGCTGGTGACGAGGACATGGGTGAAGGTGCCGTACGGCACGGTTATGGTCCCGTCCAGCCGAAGCACCCGCGCCTGGTCAAGCGCGTCCCCGGGCGGGTAGTACTCCTGCCGGTAGGCGTCACCTGCTTGCGGGTTTCCCGGCATGATGATGCCGGGCTTCGCGCCGTTGACTCCGGTCTGCCAGGAATCACTCGCCCTGACCAGACGCCCGTGCTTCAGCTCGAGCGAGTCCTCGCCCATGTACCAGACGTTGCCCTGCTTGTCCTGCGCGTACCAGTCGAAGGTTCGCTCGACGGCATGTCCGTGCTCGGAAACCGTGTCCCGCACCACGGTGCACGTGACACCGGCGATTCGCTTTGTCTGCCGCAGCACCACCTCGTCGTCGGCCTGAGGTGTGCTGCCGCGCACGCCCTCGAAGTGATAGTGCGTGCCCGGCAGCAGCGGCCAATAGCGGTTGTCGACCGTGCGCACAAAGTTCGCCGGGTCAATGGTGGGCGTATAGCGGCCGTGGAGCGGCGCCAGCGATGACACCGACACCGGCCTTGGGCCGGTCGACTGGGATTCCGCTGGCCCGCCTGATGACGTACAGCTGCTCGCGGTCAAACCGAGCGCCGCGATGCCGGCCAGACCAGCAACCACGCGTCGCCTGGCCGACCATTGCCGACCCCCGTTGTCCTCCCCGCTGTGGGCCGCGGTCACAAAGATCACCTCATCCGTGGGTCTCCGTGGGTTGCTGGCCTGAGCGCAAGCTACGTCTAGATATCTGAATACCGCCTGAATGGCACGAGGCTTTGCAGGCTCTTCCTCTCCAAGCGTGGACGACCGGGCCTGGACACGCTGCTCGCGCTGAGCGGTAGAACGGGCCTGGGGCCCCAGGATTCGTAGCGACCAAGCAACGAGTCCGCGGGAGCCCCAGGTGGAAGGGGACGGTACCGGTCTGCCCGCAGCGATGCTCGGCCTGACCGGGTTCGTGGTGCTCGCGGCCGGTGAGTACGGCGGTGAGCTCGAGCTTCTCGTGCAGACCTGCGAGACGGTGACGGGCTGCCCGCAGTGCGGTGTGGTGGCGACGGCGCACGGCCGCCG
Organism: Actinomycetota bacterium; assembly: GCA_046744115.1. Taxonomy (GTDB): domain Bacteria; phylum Actinomycetota; class Actinomycetes; order Mycobacteriales; family CADCTP01; genus JBKOXW01. The sequence goes on from JBKOXW010000277.1 coordinate 5,948, forward strand.
GGAGCGGCTGGTCCGGGACATCCCGGCCGGTGGGCGGGCGGTGCTGCTGGTGTGGCGCAAGCGGATCTGGCGCTGCGACCAGCGGCTGTGCCCGAAGCGGACCTGGACGGAGACGACGGCGGCGATCCGGGCACGGGCCGCGCTGACCGAGCAGGCCCGCTGGTGGGCCTGCCGGCGCGTCGTGGAGGGGACTCCGTCGAGGCGGTGCGGGTCGAGCTCGGCGTCGGCTGGAACACCGTGATGCGGGCGGTGCGCGAGTACGGCCAACCCCTCATCGACAGCCCCGCCCGCCTGGACGGGTCAGTGGGGCATTTGCGACTGTCCTTTCTGGACCGGGATGGAGGGTCAGCTCGCCCGGACGGCGGCGACGACCCGGCGCACCTGGGCGAGCACCAGCTCCGGCTGCTCGTGCTGGATGTCATGTCCGCTCTGGGTGGCGATGATGTGGGTGGAGCCTGGCTGCATGGCGGCCAGCTCGTCCTGAAGCTGCTGCCACAGCCGCTCCTGCGCGGCGTCCGCCGACCCCGGCGGGAAGTGCTCGCCACCGCGGGTGATCACGGCCAGCGGCATGCGCCGCAGCGGGTGCGCCGCCAGCGCGGCTCTGGTCTGCGCCTCGGCTCGGCAGATGTCCATCAGCTCGGCGTCGAGCTGCACCGGCGGGATGCCGCAGGCAGCCGCGACCACCTGGTCCCACAGCTCGCGGGGCACGAACCGCTTCGCCACCTCGATGCTGCGGCGGTGGTAGTCGGGGTGGACCCCGTCGATGAGCACCATCCCGGCCACCTGCTCGGGATACCGGCTGGCGTAGAGCAGGCTGAACAGACCGCCGTTGGAGTGCCCGGCCAGAATATGCGGTCCGGGCACGTGCGCGGCGGCGAGCAGGGCGTGCAGGTCGCGGACCCGGTCGATGCCGGTGCGTGGCCCGGGAGCCGGGTCGCTGCGACCCAGCGGGCCGGCCTGCCGCGCGGGATCGTAGCTGCACACCCGGGTCAGGCCGGACAGCCGGTTCTGCAGGTCGTACCAGTCGGCGGTCAGACCGTTCTCGAACACCACCGTCGGGCCGCCGGAGCCGGTGCAGCGCAGGAATAGCCGCCGGCCGCCCACGTCGTACCACCCGTTGTAGCGGCCGCGGGGCACCAGTGTCGGCGGCGCCTGCTCGACCCCGATGGCGTCGATGAGCGCACCGTCGACGCCGATGGCCACCGCTCCGCGCTCACCGGAGGTGGACTGGACGATCGCGAGCGCTTGCTCCGACCGGGGCGGGTAAGAGAAGCCGACGAAGCGCATCGGCCCCTTCTCGGCGAGCGTCGAGCGGAAGCCCTCGAGCACCACTTCGGCCGGCTGCACCTGCTGCAGGCCGGGAGTCAGGTGCGCCCGCACCTGTTCGAGGGTCAGCGTGGCCGTGCCACCGGCCAGGTTGTCGAGCACCCAGCGGAGCTGTCGGCCCAGCGGGCCATCGGGCAGCCGGTGCGCTGGGGCGCAGTCGTGCAGCTCGTAGGCGTCGTAGCGGGCGCAGTAGTGCGTGGCGGCGGGCTGCTGCCTGGCGGGGGCGGGCGCGGATGCGGCGGCGACCCCCACCGGGGCCAGCACGACGGCTACGGCGGCGGCCGCGAGCGTGAGACGGGCGGTTCTGGACATCGTCTGGATCCCCCAGGGACTGGAGAGGCGCCGCTCGGTTGGCAACGCCGTGCCGATGACGCTAGGGACGGGCCGGGGCGGGGGCGTCGGCCCGGCGATGTCACCTGCCCGTGCTCCGCCGGGAGGTCGCGTACGCCGCGCGGAGTACCCCTCAGTCGGCCCCGGGGATGACGAGCCCCGCCTCGTAGGCGACCACCACCAGCTGCGCGCGGTCGCGCAGCCCGAGCTCGGCGAACGTCGCGTACTGCTCGAGGCGTCCCGCAGCAGCACGCGCGGCTTGGCATCGGGATCCGTCGGCTCGCAGTGGTAGCAGCGGGACAGCTGCACGGGATCGATGGAGCGACGCAAGGTCGACCTGCCAAGTGCGGACTGCTTCCTACGCGAGATCGACCACTTCACCGCAGCCGCCAGCGGCCAAGTTCCCCCAGCGATCACCATGGAGGACTCAGCGCGGTGGATCGCCACGGCCGAGACGATCGACCGCAGCGTGGACCCCCTGCTCTCCAGCCCAGAGCAAGTCAAACAGGGTGAACCGTTTGGCAGCCGACGGATGCCCGGGAAGCTAGCGAGGTGGCGCCGTTCGCCGCGCCCCGGAATGGGATGCCGGCGAGGCTGGCGATGCGGTGGCGTTTTGCGGGCCGGAGGCGGCCAGCGCCGCCCCGAAGGCGTCACCGTCTTCGGCGGAGCTGCCCACCCCTGGGCTGTCTTGGGTGAACAGCTGGCTGCCGACCCCGGTCAGCTTGGCGGCCGAGCCGTACAGCACGTTGACCGCGCCAGCGGAGGAGATCGTGCCGACGGCCTCGGACGGCACCCCGACCGCGAGGTCGGCGAAGGCGTCGTTGTTGAAGTCGCCGGCGGCCAGCGCGGCGCCGAAGAGGTCGTCTTGTTCGGCGGAGCTGCCCACCCCGGGGCTGTCTTGGGTGAACAGCTGGCTGCCGACCCCGGTCAGCTTGCCGGCCGAGCCGTACAGCACGTTGACCGCACCAGCGAAGGAGACCGTGCCGACGTCCTCAAACGGCACCCCGACCGCGAGGTCGGCGAAGGTGTCGTTGTTGAAGTCGCCGGCGGCCAGCGCGAAGCCGAAGCTGTCCTCGTCCTCGGCGGAGCTGCCCACCCCGGCGCTGTCCTGGGTGAACAGCTGGCTGCCGACCCCGGTCAGCTTGCCGGCCGAGCCGTACAGCACGTTGACCGCACCGGCTCCCTGAATGGTGCCGACGGCCTCGAACGGCACCCCGACCGCGAGGTCGGCGAAGGTGTCGTTGTTGAAGTCGCCGCTGGCCAGCGTGTCGCCGAAGAAGTCGAAGGCCTCCGCGGAGCTGCCGACCCCGGGGCTGTCTTGTGTGAACAGCTGGCTGCCGACCCCGGTCAGCTTGGCGGCCGAGCCGTACAGCACGTTGACCGCACCAGCGAAGGAGATCGTGCCGACGGCCTCGCCGGGCGCCCCGACCGCGAGGTCGGCGAGGGTGTCGTTGTTGAAGTCGCCGGCGGCCAGCGCGAGGCCGAAGAGGTCGTCTTGTTCGGCGGAGCTGCCGACGCCGGGGCTGTCTTGGGTGAACAGCTGGCTGCCGATCCCGGTCAGCTTGCCGGCCGAGCCGTACAGCACGTTGACCGCACCGGCTCCCTGAATGGTGCCGACGGCCTCAACTGGCACCCCCACCGTCAGGTCGTCGAAGCCGTCGCTGTTGAAGTCGCCGCTGGCCAGCGTCTCGCCGAAGGAGTCGAAGACCTCCGCGGAGCTGCCGACCCCGGGGCTGTCCTGGGTGAACAGCTGGCTGCCGACCCCTGTCAGCTTGGCGGCCGAGCCATACAGCACGTTCACCGCACCAGCGAGGGAGATCGTGCCGACGTCCTCGCCGGGCGCCCCGACCGCGAGGTCGGCGAAGCCGTCCTGGTTATAGTCGCCGGTGGCCAGCGCGAGGCCGAAGAGGTCGTCTTGTTCGGCGGCGCTGCCGACGCCGGGGCTGTCTTGGGTGAACAGCTGGCTGCCGACCCCGGTCAGCTTGCCGGCCGAGCCATATAGCACGTTCACCGCGCCGGCGTCAGAGATGCTGCCGACGTCCTCAAACGGCGCTCCGACCGCCAGGTCGGCGAAGCCGTCATTGTTGAAGTCGGCCTGCAGGCTCCCGGCGGCCGCGGCATGCGCGGCCGAGCCGTGGGCGAGACCGTTGGTGCCTGGCCACACGGTGGCCGCAAGGACAAGGACGAGGACAACCACGATCCGCCGCATCTCCACCACCTCCTGTCGACCGGGAAGCCAGCACGACCCGCACGACCAGCCACGACATCAGTATCCGCGTTTGGTGCAACCTGGAAGATGCGCTTGGGAGAGCAGGAGAAGTGCGCCGCAGCGGATATTCGACGGTCCGCGAAATTTGGGGAGTTAGCGGACGAATGAGTATGGCTCCTGCAGCCGCCTGACGCAAACGGGCGCAACCCACTGGCCATAGCTCTGCTCGGCACTCCCTCGACACAGCGATATTGCCCCGGGCTCGGGCGCCCCGACGGGTGGTGGTGGACGCGTGGCGCCGACCTCCTCCCGCTGGTGTCATTCAGTCATGTTGAGCAGGGTGGTTCTGCCGGCCGTCGTTGACCTGCCGCCCCCGGCCGGTCGATCCGGTCCCTGTCGCGGAGCGGAGCGCCAGGAGACGTCCGCTACCCGACGCGAGACGCCGCTGAGTCAGTCCTGGGTATCGGTGGCACAACGGTCGCGGTGGGGCGTGACTCCGTCGAGCAGCCGGAAGAACTGCTCGGCATCGATGCGGTGGGAGCGCTCGATGCTCCTATGTTTGTCAAGCGGCGCCGGGCTGGGTGGGTTGGCTGGGTGCGTCTCCTAGCGATCAAGAGACCCAGGTGTCAAGTGACTCCGTCAGTTCTAGACGGACGGCGCACCCCGCCCAACACTTGACTTCGTGGCGTCACGGTGCTCATGCCGCGAGTCGCACACAAAGCCACACCATCTCGGTGGGCGGCCGCCAGGGAGAGCGTCC
>JBKOXW010000062.1:0-3837 GCA_046744115.1 Actinomycetota bacterium
GCGCGGCGGTCCCGGCGGTGGCCCGGGCGGTGGCCCCGGTGGGCGGGGCGGTCGCGGTCGCGGCGGTGCCGCCGGTGCGTTCGGCCGTCCCGGCTCCCGCGGTCCGGTCCGCGGCCGGAAGAGCAAGAAGCAGCGCCGCCAGGAGTTCGACAACATGCAGGCGCCGAGCGTCGGCGGCGTGCAGGTCCCGCGCGGCAACGGCGAGACGATCCGGCTGCCTCGGGGCGCATCGCTGACCGACTTCGCGGAAAAGATCAACGCCAACCCGGCGTCCCTGGTCACTGTGATGTTCCACCTCGGCGAGATGGTCACCGCGACCCAGTCGGTGAACGACGAGATCCTGGAGCTGCTCGGGGCCGAGCTCGGCTACACGGTGCAGGTGGTCAGCCCCGAGGACGAGGACCGCGAGCTGCTGGAGTCGTTCGACATCACGTTCGGCGAGAACGAGGGCGACGACACCGACCTCGTCGCGCGCCCGCCGGTGGTGACCGTGATGGGCCACGTCGACCACGGCAAGACCAAGCTGCTCGACGCGATCCGGCACACCAACGTCGTCGAGGGCGAGGCCGGCGGCATCACCCAGACCATCGGTGCGTACCAGGTGATGGCGCGCACGAGCGAGGGTGACGAGCGGCCGATCACGTTCATCGACACCCCGGGCCACGAGGCGTTCACGGCCATGCGTGCCCGCGGCGCCCAGGTCACCGACATCGCGGTGCTCGTGGTGGCCGCCGACGACGGCGTGATGCCACAAACGATCGAGGCGCTCAACCACGCGCAGGCGGCGAACGTGCCGATCGTGGTTGCCGTGAACAAGATTGACAAGGAGGGCGCCAACCCGGCCAAGATCCGCCAGCAGCTCACCGAGTACGGGCTGGTCGCCGAGGAGTACGGGGGCGACACGCTGTTCGTCGACATCTCGGCGAAGCAGCGGATCGGCATCGACGAGCTGCTCGAGGCGATCCTGCTCACCGCGGACGCGGCGCTGGACCTGCGGGCCAACCCCGAGCAGGACGCGCAGGGCGTGGCGATCGAGGCACACCTCGACCGCGGCCGCGGTCCGGTGGCCACCGTCCTGGTGCAGCGCGGCACGCTGCGCGTCGGCGACTCGATCGTGGCCGGGGACGCGTTCGGCCGAGTCCGGGCGATGCTGGACGAGCATGGCCAGCAGCTGGACTCGGCGGGCCCGTCCCGGCCGGTGCAGGTGCTCGGCTTCACCTCGGTGCCCGGCGCCGGCGACAGCTTCCTGGTCGTCGACGAGGACCGGGTGGCCCGGCAGATCGCCGGGCGCCGGCAGGCCCGGGAGCGCAACGCCCAGCTTGCCCAGTCGCGCCGCCGCATCTCGCTGGACGACCTGGAGCGGGTGCTCAAGGAGGGCGAGATCCAGCAGCTCAACCTCGTCATCAAGGGCGACTCGTCCGGCTCGGTCGAGGCGCTGGAGGACGCGCTGCTGAAGATCGAGGTCGGCGACGAGGTGTCGCTGCGCGTCATGCACCGCGGCGTCGGCGGCATCAACAAGAACGACATCAACCTCGCCGCCGCGTCCGACGCGATCGTCATCGGCTTCAACGTCCGGCCGGAGAACGCAATCATCGAGCAGGCCGACCGCGAGGGCATCGAGATCCGCTACTACACGGTGATCTACCAAGCCATCGAGGAGATCGAGGCCGCGCTCAAGGGCATGCTCAAGCCCGAGTTCGAGGAGGTCCAGCTCGGCACGGCGGAGGTCCGCGAGGTCTTCCGGGTGCCGCGGGTCGGCAACATCGCCGGCTGCCTGGTCCGTTCGGGCGAGATCCGCCGCAACAGCAAGGCGCGGCTGATCCGGGACGGCGTGGTGGTCGCCGACAATCTCACGATCAGCTCGCTGAAGCGGTTCAAGGACGATGCGACGGAGGTCCGCGAGGGATACGAGTGCGGCATCGGTCTGGGGTCGTACAACGACATCAAGATCGACGACGTGATCGAGACGTTCGAGGTTCGCGAGAAGCCGCGAAGCTGACGGCGCGGTGTTCACTGGGTCGCTCGTGTTCGACCTGCTCCTCGGTGACGTCCACTCGCTGAAGGAGAAGCGGGCCCTCGTCCGTCCGCTCGTCGCCGAGCTGCGCCGGCGGTACGCGGTGTCCGCCGCCGAGGTGGGCGACGCGGACCTCTACCGCCGGGCGCGGGTCGGGGTGGCGGTGGTCGGCTCGCAGCCGGCGCACGTCACCGACGTGCTGGACGCGTGCGAGCGGCTGGTGGCCGGGCGGCCGGAGCTCGTTCTGCTGTCGGCGCGCCGGCAGCTGATGAGCGAGAGCGACGAGGGGGTGTCCCCGTGAAGGGTGCGGGGGTGGGGAGGTCCGATGGCTGACGCGCCGCGCGCGCGGCGGCTCGCCGTGCGCATCCGCGAGATCGTGGCGTCCACGCTCGAGATGCGGGTCAAGGACCCGCGCCTCGGCATGGTGACGATCACCGACGCCAGGGTCACCCCGGACCTGCGGGAGGCGACGGTCTTCTACACGGTGTACGGGGACGAGGCGGCCCGGGCGGACTCGGCCGCCGCGCTGGAGAGCGCCCGCGGCGTGCTGCGCTCCCAGGTCGGCCGGCAGACCGGGATCAAGTTCACCCCGACGCTGACGTTCGTCGCCGACGTGGTGCCGGACACCGCCCGGCACGTCGACGAGCTCCTCGCCCGGGCGCGGGACGCGGACGCGGCCGTGCAGGAGCGGCGGTCGGCCGCGTCGTACGCCGGGGACCCCGAGCCGTACCGCCCCGACGCCGTGCCGACCGAATCGGCCACGGACGGGACGGTGGACGGCGCGGGCCCGTCCCGGCAGGCTTCCGGCTCGTGACCGACCCGCACCTCGCCACCCTGGATGAGGCGAGCTGGGACAAGGCGGTCGCCGCGCTGACGGCGCATCGCGAGGTCGCGCTGGCCTGCCACATCTCGCCGGACGGCGACGCGCTGGGCAGCATGCTGGCGCTGGCGCTGGCCCTGCGCCGGCTCGGCGTGCCGGTGGTGCCGTCGTTCAGCGAGCCGTACGAGGTGTCGCTGTCGCTGCGCACCCTGCCCGGTCTCGACCTGCTGGTGCCGCCGGCGCAGGTGCCGGCCGCGCCCGGCCTGCTCGTCACGTTCGACACCGGCAGCATCGACCGACTCGGCACGCTGGCCGACCGGGCGGAGGCGGCGGGCGAGGTCCTCGTCGTCGATCACCACGCGTCCAACACCCGGTACGGCTCGCTGCACCTGGTCGACCCGGCCGCCGCGGCCACCGCGGTGCTCGTCGAGGAGCTGATCCGCCGGCTCGGCGTGCCGCTCGACCCGGACATCGCCGCCTGCCTGTACGCGGGGCTGGCCACCGACACCGGGTCGTTCCGGTACGCGGGCACCACGCCGGCGGTGCACCAGCTCGCCGCGCGGCTGATCGGCACCGGCATTCGGCAGGACGAGCTGTCCCGGGAGCTGTTCGACACCCACCCGTTCGGCTGGCTGGGGTTCGCCGCCGCGGTGCTCGGCCGGGCCCGGCTCGAGCTCGGCGCCGCCGGCGGTCTCGGGCTGGTCTGGGCGCCGGCGCGGACCGCCGACCTGGTCGCCTTCGACCTGCCCTTCGACCAGGTGGAGAGCCTGATCGACCTCGTCCGCACGACCGCGGAGGCGGAGGTGGCGGCGGTGGTCAAGGAGCTGCCGGGCGGCCGCTGGTCGGTGTCGGTTCGCTCGAAGGGCCGGATCGACGTGGGTGCGGCGTGCGTCGGGCTCGGCGGCGGCGGCCACCGGTTCGCCGCCGGGTTCACCGCCGACGGCTCGCCGGAGGACGCGGTCGACGCGCTGCGGTCCGCGCTGGCCGCCGCGCCGCGGCTGGC
>JBKOXW010000230.1:0-10163 GCA_046744115.1 Actinomycetota bacterium
AACTATTGGAGTCAGTCGATGCACAATCACCTCGCGGATTCGATGATCCAGGTTGCAACGCCGGGGCGACCGCTATTCGAGGATGTTGAATCGGTCGATCGCCCAGAGCCAGGTGCCGTCCGGCTGACGGCGAGCCACTTCAACAGTGACGCCCCCACCGACCAGGCGGGTCGAGGTGAGCGCTAGGTCGCCGTTGACGAGCGTGGGCTGCTGGTCGCCCGGCGCGAGCGTGGGCCTGTCGGCGAGCAGTTTTTCATACACGGCGCGGATCGCCTGGGCGCCGGTGGCGACTTGGCCGGTCGGGAAGGTCAACACCGCGTCGGGTTCGTAGAGTGCCACCAGGCCGTCGACATCGCCTGCGTTGGCCCGCTCGACGAAAAACCGGGCAAGGTCATCGGGCTGTACCGCGGGCTCCCGGCGTTCGTCACCGCTCATCGTTCACCTCCGGTTGGATGGGTCAGCTGTTCCGGCCCCGGACAGGGGCGAGCATCTCAAGAGGGTGTGACAACGACGACCAAAGGGGGTCTTGCCGGGCCGCTGGCGGTGATCCGCAAAGCACCCCGAACCTCGCAAGATCACTTGCCGGGTTCGGCTACACGGAACAACGAAGTACGGCTGCCCCTAATAGGAGCCACTATGCCCGCGGTGAGGAGGCCAGCCGCCATTCTGTGGACACTTAGCTCTGCTTCTTCAAGATCGAGTCGGCGCGCGGGCGCACCGGGCCGATGGCTTCAGGCGGTGGTGCACGGTCCGCTCGGGGTTCGCCGTCGTCGTGGCGCTGCTCGTGCTGACCCCGCGGGCCCGACTTGGCGGTCGTCCGCACATGCGGCGACGAGCGTCGCCAGCGACCAGTCGCAGGACTGGGCCGCCTGCCTGGCCGCGCCTCAGCGGTAACGTTGTGAGCCGACTCGAGGGGAGGAGGCGGCCATGCCCACGGCGGCCAGGATCCGCGACCACTGCCTGGCCCCGGGGCGGGCCGTCGACGCGCCAGCGCGCGGGGGCGGCTACCGGCGCCTGTTCCCGGAACTCGACCCCCTGGACTGTGGGGACGACGCCCTGCACGCCCTGGGCCGGGCCGGCGGGGTCTGCGACGCCGCTGCCGCGGCGGTCGAGGCCGGCGCCGGTGCGGCTGACCCCGATGCCGATGGGGCGGCCGGGTGGCCGGTGTTCGGCCAGTTCGTGGCTCACGACATCACCGCCGACCGCTCGCCGTTGACCCACCACGCCGAGCAGGCCGAGGTCCGCAACGCCCGCAGCCCCCGGGCCAACCTGGAGGCGGTCTACGGCGATGGCCCGAGCGGCATGCCGTTCCTGTACGACCGCGACGACCCAGCCAAGCTGCTGGTCGGCCGCAACGACGCCGGCCGCCCTGCCGACCTGCCCCGCAACCCCCAAGGGGTGGCCCTCATCGGCGACCCCCGCAACGACGTCCACCTGCTGATGAGCCAGCTGCACGTGGCCATGCTGCACCTCCACAACGGCCTGGTGGACCGGCTGCGCAGCGACGGGGTGGCCGAGGCGGAGCTGTTCGCCGAGGCCCGCCGGGCCGCCACCTGGCACTACCAGTGGGTCCTGCTCGAGGACTTTCTGCCCCGGGTGGCCGGGGAGCCCCTGGCCGGCGAGCTGCTGGCCGGCGAGGCCCAGCACTACCGCCCCGACCCGGGCGCGGCGTTCATCCCGTTCGAGTTCGCCGACGCCGCCTACCGCTACGGCCACAGCCAGGTCCGCGACCGCTACCAGGTCAACCGCCACGCCGAGCCGGTCCCGCTGCTGCCCGACCTGCTCGGCTTCCGCCCGGTCCCGGCGGTCCGGGAAGTCGACTGGTCATACCTGTTCGACCTGCCGGGGCGGCCGCCGGCCCAGCGGGCTAAGCGGATCGACGGCCGCCTGGCGACCAGCCTCATCCGGCTGCCGGCGGCAATCACCGGGGTCGGCAGCGGCGACGACTACGCCTCCCTGGCCATCCGCGACCTCCAGCGCGGCCAGGCGGTCGGGCTGCCGTCCGGGGAGGCGCTGGCCCGCCGACTGGGGGTCGAGCCGCTCACCCCCGAGGAGGTCGGCCTGGGCCCGGCCGGCTGGCGGCTGGAGACGCCGCTCTGGTTCTACCTGCTCAAGGAGGCCGAGCACCGCGGCGGGGCCGAGCGCCTGGGCCCGGTGGGCGGCCAGCTGGTCGGCGAGGTGCTGGTCGGCATCGTCGACGCCGACGGCGAGAGCTACCGGGCCGTCGACCCCGGCTGGTGTCCCACCCTGCCCGCCGCCCAGGCTGGACGCTTCGGCCTTCCCGACCTGCTGGCCTTCAGCGCCGATGTCGCCGGGGCGGAGGCCTGAGCCGTCAGCTGTCTCCGCTGCCCGATGGTGGCTGCTCGCCGACGGACCGCAGCCGGCTCTCGGCTGCTTCGAGTGCGCGGCGAGCATCCGCAACGGCGCGGACCGCTGACTGTTGCGCCGACCGGGCTTCCGCCAGGTGGCGCTCCGCGGTCGCTCTGTCGCGACGCGCCTCCATCCGTTGACGGTCGAGCCACTCGGACCCGTCGCGGGCCGCCTCCACGGCCGCCTCGGCATCGGCGAGGCCGTGTTCTCGCCGCCAGTGCATCGAGTCGGCTACAACAAGCTCACCGACACCGTTCCTGTCGGCGGTCTCTTCCGTTCAACCTGCTGACGGCTCCGACCGGCGGTAGCTGCGGTTGACCGCATCGTCGTCCGACCGCAAGCACCAACCTTGGAGCTTCGGTCAGGGTCCGTCCTGCGCTCGCATTGTTTCCAGGGCGATCCGGACCGCCTCGTATTCCCCTTCGATCTGGGCGATGAGATCAGCCATTCCTTCCAGCGTTCCCGACCTGGCAAGGGACTCGAGTGCGCGACTTAGCTCAGAAAAGCTCATCGCACCGAATGTCGCGCCGTTGGACTTCAGCGTATGCGCCGCTCTTCGGACCTCGTCCGGCCGGCCCTGCAGCAACCCTCGCCGCGCGCTGTCGACGAGGCGAGGCACCTCGTTGGAGAAGGTTTCGATCAGGGAGGTACGAAGACCCGGGTCATCTCCGGTGATCTTCATGAGGCGGTCGACCGCGGCCGGCTGGAGAACCGCGGCGCGGCGAGGCAGCCTCGGTGGTTCGGAGTCGACCGGCGGCGATTGAGCGCGCACGCCGTACCCTGTCCGGAAGGCTGTCGGCGGTGCCGAGACGTGCGGGCGGCAGCGGCTCAGCGCGGCTGTGAGTTCCTCCATGCGGATCGGCTTGCTGAGGTAGTCGTCCATCCCTGCGGCCAGGCAGGCCTCGCGCTCCTCCAGCATGGCGTTGGCGGTCGCCGCGATAACGTGTGGCCGTGGCCCTTCCGGCCACCGTTCGTGGATGTGGCGCGTGGCCTCAAGCCCGTCCATTTCCGGCATCTGCACGTCCATGAGAACGACGTCGTAGCGCTGCCGCTCGAGCGCGTCGAGCACCTCGAACCCGTTAGTGACCACGTCGGCCCGGTAGCCAATCTTCTTCAGCAGAAGCAACGCAAGCTGCTGGTTGACGGCGTTGTCCTCGGCGACCAAGATCCGCAGAGGCAATGGCGCGGCCAGCTGCTCGGTCGGCTCTTCCCGGGGCGCCGCAGCCTGCGCGCCGGCTGCGGCGGCACCGAAGACGTTCATGAGGGTGTCGTAAAGCTGTGCCGGCTTGATTGGCTTCGTCAGGTAGGCGGCGAGCTCCGTCCCTGCCCGGGCCACCTCCCGGATCCCCAGCGACGTCAGCATCACAAGGGGCAAGGCGCGCGCGTCGCGGTAGCGGCGGATCTCCTCGGCCAGTGCGACGCCGTCCATCTCGGGCATCTGCATGTCGAGGATTGCGAGGTCGAAGCGGTCGCCGCGGCGGATCCACTCCAGCGCTTGGGCCGGGTAGGGGGTGTCCCGCGCCGACATCCCCCACGAATCGACCTGCCTGGAGAGGATACGTCGGTTGGTGGTGTTGTCGTCCACGATGAGAACCTGCCTGCCCCGAAGCTGGGGCGGCGCGCCTCGCTCATGTGCGGGGACTGGGCCGGAGGCGGCCACGGCTTCGATCGTGACATGAAAGGTGGAGCCGTCGCCGATGCGGCTCTCCACCCAGATCGTCCCGCCCATCAGCTCGCACAGCCTCTTGCTGATGGCAAGGCCGAGGCCGGTGCCGCCATACCGGCGGGTCGTCGAGGCGTCCACCTGGCTGAAGGATTCGAACAGCTGGCTTAGCCGGTCCTCGGGGATCCCGATGCCGCTGTCCCTGACGGCGAGGTGAAGCTTGTGCTTCCGCGCGACCTCCCCGTCGCCCGATTCGGGCTCTTCCTCCTGTACCGAGAGGACGACCTCGCCCTCGTCGGTGAACTTCACCGCATTGTTCAGCAGGTTGACCAGGATCTGACGAAGGCGGGTGGCGTCGCCCATGATCGCCTGGGGTATGTCAGGGTCAATGGTATAGGCGAGGTCGAGGCCCTTGCTCGACGCGCTCGCGGCGACCAGCTCGAGCGCGGACTCCACGCAGCCGCGGAGGTCGACAGGCCGGCTTTCCAGCTCCAACCGGCCCGCTTCGATCTTCGAGAAGTCGAGAATGTCGTCGATGATCGTCATCAGCGCATCACCGCTGCTGCGGATGACCTCCGCGTAGCTGCGCTGCTCGGGGGTGAGATTGGTGTCTAGAAGAAGCTCTGTCATCCCGATCACGGCGTTCATCGGGGTGCGGATTTCGTGGCTCATCGTCGCCAGGAACGCACTCTTGGCTTCTGTGGCGGCCTCGGCCTGCTCACGCGCTCTTTGCAGCTCTGAGATATCGTGATACAGGGCGTACGTGCCGACCATCTCGCCCCCGAGGTGAATCGGCGCTGCCCGGACGTCGACATCGACCAAGGACCCGTCCTTGCGGGTTCGGCGCGTGGTAAGCTGCATCTGCCCGGCCTCTTCCGTCTGCCGGCTGAGCTGCACGGCCTCCTGGTGGATCGCCTCGACCTTGGCGACGAGCGAGTCGACGTCTTGCCCTACCGCCTCCTCGCGGGTGTAGCCGAAGAGCTTCTCCGCGGCAGGGTTCCACGACGCCACCTTGTGTTCCGGATCGACCGTGACGATCGCTGTGGGGCTGACCTCGAGCAGCGATTCATAATATTGCTTCTGCCGCTGCAGCTCGCTGATGTCGTGGTAGATGGCGAGATATCCGGTGGCCTTACCGTCCTCGATCACCGGCACGACGATCAGCTCGACGTCCGCAAGCGTTCCGTCTCTACGGGTCCGTTGGGTGAGTGTATGGAAGCGCCCGGCTCGCAGGACTTCTTCGTAGCTCACCGCCTCGCTGCGCAGGTCGTCTCGCCCGAATACGAGGTCGTCGACATTGCGCCCGATCGCTTCGCTAAGCGAGTAGCCGAAGAGTTCCTCGGCAGCGAGGTTCCACGACGTGACGGTGCCGTCTCGATCGACCGCGACGATCGCTGTCGGGTTGATCTCGACGAGTGTCTCGACGTACTGCTTCTGCCGCCGTAGCTCCTGCTCGCTGCTGCGCAGCGCCTCGGCAAGCTCCTTCTGCTCCGTGATGTCGAGAAGGAAGCCGTGGAAGTACGCGGGGTGGCCGGTCTCGTCACAGATGACCGTCGCCTCGTCCAGGTACCAGTGCACCGTCCCATCACGGGCGATCATCCGGTATTCCGCCCGGAAGGGCTCGTCGGTGTCGCGCGTGCGGCGGTATTCGGCCAGCACCCGGTCGCGATCCCCGGGATGCAGGACCTTGGCGTACAGGTCCTTGTCGGAGGCCCATTCCTCCGCGGTGTACCCGAGCTCCGACTCAAGCCGCGGACTGGTGTAGACATTGGAGCCGGTCTCATCCAACCGGTCGATGTAGATGGTGAGCGGGACGTGCTCGATCAACGCCCGGAGCGTTACCTCGTCGAGAATCCCGGAGCCAGTGTCAGGCCCATCGGCTTGACCGTCGTCACGCATCGGGTCCCTTCCGGGTCGGCAACACACGCCGGGAGGTGGGAGTCCAGGCAGAACCACCGAATCCGTCCAACGGCATCATCTTGGACGGTACAGAACCAAAGGTGCGACTAGGACAAGCGTACCTACCTGTTCACTCCCACGTCCCTGAATATTCTGATCGCGCAGGGAGAGAGGTGTCCAGAAGCGGCGCCTTCGGCGGGGCGTGGCCGGGCAGCTGCGCTTCTGCCCGCGGCGATTGCTGACCTGGTCACCCACAAGTGCTTGACCGGGCTGGTCAGCGTCGAAGAAACCTCGACCCAGCCGCAGGGCGCCTTCACCGACGCGCTGGCCGCCGAAGGGTCGCTCGACCGGGTCGGCGCCGAGCCGACGCTCTGGTCGACCGACCGTCGGCGACCCGTCCGACCGATCCTGCGGGTCGCCTTCGACAAGAGCTCGCAGCTAACCTCCAGCCCGACCCCGGGAGTTCACGGCGCGGCGCGCGATGGCCCAAAACGTCGGCCGGCCGGGCATGCAGTGACGGCCCTGAGCGTTGCCGTCTCCGGACGCACGGAATGGCCGGCGGTTCAGATTGCCTGGTGAGCTCGGTGGACGCTGCCGCGAGCCCGAGCGCCGATGGAACGTCCGGTGGCCAGCTCGTAGTCTCCGCGGCGGGCGTTCTGGACGACGGCGGGTCCGCCGCCGACCACGGCGGCATGGCGAGGCGTTTCAGCCGGCGCGTCAGCCGTAGTCCAGCCTTGAGCCGGCCGGGATCGGCTTCGACCCGGTTGTTGCTGTATCACTCTGGCGACACGCCGGGGGTCTGCCGCATCCTCGATCACACCGACGGAGGCCGGGAGGCCTGCTCGGCGCTCACCCCGCGGCGTCCGTCGCCTGCCGCACCACCAGAGTGAAGCACGGCCCGCCGCGGCGTAACGCTTCCTGGAGGCGAGCACATCGATGGCCTGCGCGCGCCGACCGGTTCGGCAACGAGGAGGCCGGGCCGCGGGCCGAAGGGGCAGACCACCGTGCAGCTGGGTCCCCGGGACCAGAGGCGGCACTGCGGCGCGCGCACCGTGGCGGCTGGCGCGTTCCGCCCGCGGACCGGCGGACTCTTTCCTTCGGACCCTGACGTACCTGCATGCCCGCTTCTCTGGCGGGTGCAGTGGAGATTACCGTACCCGCATGAAGCTGTTCAGCCAGGACACGAAGGTGGATGCGCTCAGGAGGGCTGCCCTGTTCGAGGGTCTCTCGCGCAGGCAGCTCGTGCAGCTCGCAAGGGTGAGCGAGGATCTCGAGGTTCCGGCCGGGGAGGTGCTCTGTAAGGAGGGCCAGCTCGGCCGGGAGTTCTTCGTGATCATCGACGGCGAGGTCGAAGTCACGAAGGACGGCAAGCAGCTGGCGGTGCGCGGAGGCGGCGAGTTCTTCGGCGAGATCGCGCTGCTCGAGCAGATCCCGCGGACGGCGACGGTCACCGCGCGGACGCCGCTCCGCTTCTTCGTGCTCACCCGGAGGGACTTCCAGCAACTACTCCGCGACAACCCCGGCGTGGAGCTTAAGATCCTGCGGGCCCTCGCACGCCGACTCCTCAAGGTCTCCGGCGATCCAACATTGGCCTAGCTCCGACCACGGACCCGAGATGCGCACCGCCTCGCGCTCTCCTCACCCGGCCGCGCGATGGACCAGGGGTCGTCCAATTCGCGCCACCGAGCGACGCTCGTCGGCGACCCTCTCCAAAGTTGTGGGTCGGGAAACGTGGGCCCCGGCACGACCGAGGCGCCTGCGACGCGGGCGGCTGCATCGACAAAGTGGCCGGGCTGCGGCGGCAGGCCGGGGCGGAATCGGAGCGTGGGCGGACGCCGTGCGACAGCTCGGAGGTCGACTCGATGAGCGTTGACGTACCCGCCGGCCGCGTCCTCGTCGTCGACGATGATCCGCTCAACCGGATGCTCCTGATTCATAGCCTCGAGCAGAAGGGCCACCGTGCCGGCTCGGCGACGAACGGCCGGGAGGCGCTCAAGATTCTGCGGGAGAATCCGTTCGACGTCGTCTTGCTTGACATCGTCATGCCCGAGCTCGACGGCGTCTCCGTGCTCGAGCGGTTGAAGCGTGACCCCGCGCTTCGGCACGTGCCCGTGATCGTGATCTCGGCGGTCGACGAGATCGACAGCGTCGTCCGCTGCATCGAGATGGGCGCCGAGGATTACCTCTCCAAGCCCTTTCATCCGGTCCTCCTGCACGCTCGGATCAATGCCGCGCTGGCCAAGAAGCGTCTTCACGAGGTCGAACGCGAACGGGTGCGTGCAGCGTTCTCCCGGTTTGTGCCAGAGCACGTAGTCGATGACGTCCTCGAGCGGACGGACGAGGATCTTCGCCTCGGCGGCAGTCGCGGCGTTGGCACCGTGATGTTCACCGACATCAGAGATTTCACGGCTTTCACCGAGACGACGCCGCCGGACAGCGTCATCGATCTTCTCAACGAGTACTTCGGCGAGATGATCGATGCGATCTTCGACCACGGAGGGACTCTGGTCGGCTACCGCGGCGACGGCCTGTTCGCCGTATTCGGGGCGCCGATTCCACTTGACGACCACGCGGATCGGGCTCTTGTGGCGGCGCGCGAGATGCTCGCGGCAAGATTGCCCCGGTTCAACAGTCGGGTGCGCGAGCGGACACTCGGCAACGGCTTCGAGATCGGCATCGGCCTCAACAGCGGGCCCTTCATGTCCGGAAACGTCGGCTCGGCCCGTCGGCTCGAGTATACCGTGCACGGCGACACAGTGAACACGGCGTCGCGCGTAGAAGCGATGACCAAGACCACAGGGCAATCAGTTCTCATTGCCGATTCGACTCGCCTGGCGCTCCTGCGCCCGCCGAGCGACCTCTTCTACGTCGGTGAGTTCGACGTACGGGGCAAGCAGTCGAGCATCAGGCTCTGGACATTTGCCGCGTTTCCGTAACCGGCTGTTTCGGCAGGAGGAGCGTCGCGTGCGGGCGCGCCCGCCGAATCAGCCCAGGCCCAGCAGTCGGAGCGCGGGGGTGGTCGGCTTCGATCACGGCCACGACGCGCTCTTGTCCTCGGGGGTATGGCTGATCGGTGTACTTGGTGGCCAGCTGGTCGATGATCTTCCACGCCGCATCGCCGTCGAGCCATTCGACGACCCGCCCGCGGATGACGACGGGCGTGAACGGGTTGTCGGCGGGCGCGATGGAGAGCGCCATCCGAGGGTCGCGGCGCAAGTTGCGGGCTTTGCGCATACCCGGACCGGTGAAGAAGACGATTTGATCGCCGTGCGCGCCTATGTAGACGGGGTTGTGTGGGGCGAGCCGTCCGGGAGGACGGTGGCGAGGTGAGCGATCGCGGCGCCGTCGAGTACGCGCCGCACGTCGGGGTCGAGCATGGGGTCTCCTTCAGCGGGGGTTGTCGGCGCGCCACGCGACGTAGTCGGCGACCGCCGCGGCGATGTCGAAGGTTGGCGCGAAGCCGGTGTCGTGGGTGAGCCGGGTGATGTCGAGGTAGGGGTTGTCGACGGCGCCGGCCTGCCGTCCGGGCAGCAGGTCGAGTTGCAGGCTGGGGGTGATCGCCTGGAGGGCGTGTGCGAACTCGCGGTTGGTGACCGGTCGGCCGCTGGAGACGTTGTAGGTGTCGTGCCGCAGGGTCTGCGCGGTCGTCAGGAGGGCGATCGCGCGTCCGGCATCGGGTGCGTAGCAGCGGTCACCGCCGTCGTCGGCGTGCAGCGGCGGTGACGGCTGCTCACCGCGGAGCACGGCGCTGATGTAGGACGGGTAGGGCATGAACGGTGATTCGGGGTCGACGAGCGGTCCCCAGATGCTCCCGATCCGGAGCACGACCGGCTGGACGCCGCTGCCCCGGAGGCTGTGCGTGGTCAGTGGCTCGACGGCCTTCTTGAAGGCGATGATCAGGTGCGGCAACTCCGCGGTCGGCAGCTCGAGCTCCTCGTGCCAGGGGGTCTCGGCCCGGCCGATGTACACGCCGAGGCTGCTGGCCACGGCGAACCTGCGCACGCCCCACGTGCGGGCGGCGTCCAGCGCGTTGAGAAGGCCGGTCGTGTCCGTACGGAAGAAGCGGATCGGGTCCTCGTCGGGGATGGTGCCGGCGAGGTGGACGATGTCGCTGATGTCGTGGCGGTCGCCGAGGGCGAAGAAGGCGTCCCGGTCGGTGACGTCGAGGGATTCGACGGTGACCCGGCCGGCGAGGAACGACGGGACCTCGGTCCGGCGGTGCGTGGTGACG
>JBKOXW010000307.1:0-17737 GCA_046744115.1 Actinomycetota bacterium
GGCCGCGTACGCCGGCCAGCGGGCCGACCACGGGCCGTGGCTGGCGCGGCTGCGCGACGCGGAGCGCGCCGCGCGCGCCGCCGACGGCGACGCGCTGGCGGCCGAGACCGACCCGGTCAAGCCCACCCGCGTGTACGGCGAGCTGCTCCGGCGGCTGGACCGGGACGCGGTCGTCATCGGCGACGGGGGCGACTTCGTCTCCTACGCCGGCAAGTACATCGACTCCTACCAGCCGGGCGGCTGGCTGGACCCCGGGCCGTACGGCTGCCTCGGCACCGGGCTCGGCTACGCCATCGCGGCGCGGCTGACCCGCCCGTCCCGCCAGGTGGTGCTCCTGCTCGGCGACGGCGCGGCCGGCTTCTCCCTGATGGATGCGGACACCCTGGTCCGGCACGGCCTGCCGGTGGTGATCGTGGTCGGCAACAACGGCGGCTGGGGCCTGGAGAAGCACCCGATGCGCGCGATCTACGGCTACGACGTGGCCGCGGAGCTGCGCGCCGAGACGCGCTACGACGAGGTGGTCCGTGCCCTCGGCGGCGCCGGGGAGACGGTCCGCTCCGCCGCCGAGGTCGGCCCGGCGCTGGACCGGGCGTTGGCGGCCGGCGTCCCGTACCTGGTCAACGTGCGCACCGACCCGGCCGACGCGTACCCCCGCTCGTCGGTGCTCGCCTGAGGTCGGAGGCGACAGCGAGTGAACATCGCAGCGGCCCACCGGGCCGCGAGGAGCGGAGCGAGCGCGGAGCCGAGCAGATGAACACAGCTCACGCGAAGCGGGCGCGCTCGACCTCCACCCGGGTCAGCGTGCCGCGGGCGACGACGCGGCCGGCCTCGCTGACCGTGGCCGTGAACACCAGCCGGCGCCCGTGCACCGCCTCGAGTGTGACCTCGGCCCGCACGGTGGCGCCGACGCCACTGGGAGCGAGGTGGTCCAGCTCGACCCGGCTGCCGACGGTCGTCCGCGCGGCGTCGAGCCGGCCCGCGAGCGCGGCGAGGGTGGCCCGCTCGACCAGCGCGACGACTCGCGGCGTGCCGAGCACGTCGACATCGCCCGAGCCGAGCGACCGGGCGGTGTCCGCGTCGCCGACAACGATCTCGGCAACGCCGCGCAGACCAGGTGCGATGGACACGCCGGCACCGTAACGCCGGTCGTACGCTGCGACGCATGACGACCCGTACCGGTGCGCGGCGGCCG
Organism: Actinomycetota bacterium; assembly: GCA_046744115.1. Lineage (GTDB taxonomy): Bacteria > Actinomycetota > Actinomycetes > Mycobacteriales > CADCTP01 > JBKOXW01. The sequence continues at coordinate 1,193 of JBKOXW010000307.1, forward strand.
GCCGAGCGGTCGCTGGACCGCGGTCGGCCGGCCGACCGGGCCTGGGTGGACGAGGCGGTGCGCCGGGTCGACGCGGACGCCAACCGCTCGGCCGACACCCACCTGCTCCTCTACCCGCTGCCCGCGGCCTGGGAGATCGACCTCTATCTCAAGGACGAGTCGACGCACCCGACCGGCTCGCTGAAGCACCGGCTGGCCCGGTCGCTGTTCCTGCACGGGCTGTGCAGTGGGTGGATCCACGAGGGCACCACGGTCGTCGAGGCGTCCAGCGGGTCGACCGCGGTCTCCGAGGCGTACTTCGCCCGCATGCTCGGCCTGCCGTTCGTCGCGGTGATGCCGGCGACGACCAGCGCCGAGAAGATCGAGCTGATCGAGTTCCACGGCGGCCGGTGTCAGCTGGTCGAAGACCCGGCGACGGTGTACGACGAGGCGCGCCGGATTGCCGAGGTCACGGGCGGCCACTACCTCGACCAGTTCACCTTCGCCGAGCGCGCCACCGACTGGCGGGGCAACAACAACATCGCCGAGTCGATCTTCGAGCAGCTGGCGCGGGAGCGGCATCCGGTGCCGGCGTGGGTCGTGGTGGGGGCTGGCACCGGGGGCACCAGCGCGACGATCGGCCGGTACATCCGGTACCGGCGGCATCCCACCCGGCTGTGCGTGGTCGACCCGGAGAACTCCGCCTTCTTCGAGGGCTGGGCCTCCGGCGATCCCGGCGCCACCGGCGCCGCGTCGCGCATCGAGGGCATCGGCCGGCCACGGGTGGAGCCGAGCTTCGTTCCGACGGTCATCGATCGCATGATCGCCGTGCCCGACGCGGCCTCGATGGCGGCGATGCGGCACCTGGCCGAGATGACCGGCCGGCGGGCCGGCGGCTCGACCGGCACGAACCTGTGGGGCGCCCTGCAGATCGTCGCCGAGATGCGCGCGGACGGGCAGGCCGGCAGCGTGGTCACGCTGCTCTGCGACGCCGGGGACCGGTATGCCGAGACGTACTACGACGACCGGTGGCTCGCCGCGCACGGCCTCGACATTGCCCCGTACGGGAAAGCGCTGGATGATTTCCGCCGCACCGGGCGGTGGGCTCGACGCTAGGAGGATCGTGGTGCGCGCAGCGTTTCGGGTGGCTCGCCTGGTCATCGCCCTGGTCGCAGTGGTCGCCTCGGTCAGCTGGCTGCTGCGCCGTCGCCGCGCCGCGCAGGACGCGCGAGCGGTCGAGGTCGCGCGGCCGGTCGAGCCGACGCCGCTGTTCGAGCAGACGCCGCCCGCCAAGCCGGTCGAAGGGCCGGTCGCTGGGCGGGTCGCTGGGCCGGTCGCTGGGCCGGTCGATGAGGTCGAGGAGGCACCGTCGATCGAGACGGTCGGTGCGGACGACTCGGTCCACGAGGTGGGGGACGACGATCTGCGGCGGATTCGCGGGATCGGCCCGAGCATCGAGGCATCGCTACGGGACCTCGGTATCCGCACCTACCGGCAGCTCGCGGAGCCGACCCCGGCCGAGTCCGAGCGGATCCGGGCCGCGCTGCCCGCCTTCCCACAGCGGATGGAACGCGAGGACTGGGCCGGCCAGGCGCGCGCGCTGCACCGCGAGAAGTACGGCGAACCCCGGTAGCCGGCTGGCGCGAACGAGAGAAGAGGTCGCCCGCCCCGTACCCGTAGCGGAACGGCGCGAGCACCGAGTGCGTTCCCTTGCCGGGCCCTGTCGGGCACGATGATGCGGGGTCAAGGAGGCGCGCGTGATGCTGCGGCTCGCCGCCGCGGTGCGGAGCTGGGCGCTGTGGCGCCTGCCCCGGCCCTCGGCGGTGTACGTCGCCGTCGTCGTCGCGCTGCCCGTCGTCGTCATGCTGTTGCTGCTCCGGTACGGCGACGACCGCTACCGGACCGCCGACCTGTGGGACCTGCTGCAGCTGAGCCTGTTGGCCGTGATCAGCGTCGAGGGCGCCCGCCAGGTTGGCATGCCGACCCTGGTCCGCGGCCGGCCATACCAGGACCTGCTCTCCACCTGGATCTTCGCTATCGCGCTGGTCCTTCCGGCGGCGTACGTCGTGCTCGCATCCGCCCTGCTCGTGCCGTTGCTGGTGCGCGGCGTGCTGCGGCCGCTGCACCGCCGCGCGTTCAACGTCGCGTCGTTCGCGTTGTCCGGCCTCGCCGCACACACGGTCGCCGGCACCGTCGCGGGCGAGGCCGCGGTCCTGCCCGGCGCGGCCGGCTTCGACGACCCGCGCCGGGCGGCCTGGGCGCTGCTGGCGGCGCTCGCCGCGTACATGCTGGTGCACACGGCGCTGGTCACCGCCGCGATCCTGGTCACGTTCCCGGGGTCGTCGCTGCGCGAGGCGCTCGGCGGGGTGTCGACGTTCACGCTCGACCTCGCCGCCCTGTCCCTCGGCGTGCTGGTGGCCCTCGCCTGGTCGGTCGAGCCCCTCCTGGCGCTCGCCGCGGTGCCGCCCGCGGTGCTGCTGCAGCGGGCGGTGATCCACGACGAGCTGCGGGCGGCCGCGCGCACCGACGCGAAGACCGGTCTGGCCAGCGCGGCCTACTGGCTCGAGCTGGCGCAGCGGCACGTGGACCGGGCCGCCCGCGACGGCGCGACCTGCGGCGTGCTCCTGCTCGACGTCGACTGCTTCAAGGAGGTCAACGACACCTGGGGCCACCTCGTCGGTGACGGGGTGCTCGCCGAGATGGCCGGCACCCTGCGGGAGTCGGTACGCCCGCACGACGTGGTCGGCCGGCTGGGCGGGGAAGAGTTCGCGGTGCTGCTGCCCGACACCTCGCTCGCCGAAGCCGCCGCGGTCGGCGAGCGGGTCCGGGCCCGGGTCGCCGCCGCCACGGTCGCTGTCGTCGGGCCGCGCCGGCGCGGGCAGGTGCGGGTCACCGTGTCGGTCGGTGTCGCGTGCACGGCGCCGGCCGGGCCGGTCATCAGCGACCTGCTCGCCTCCGCCGACGCGGCGCTCTACCGGGCGAAGGCCGGCGGCCGCGACCGGGTCGAGATCGGCGGCGCGGTCGACGCGAGCGAGCGGCTCTGGCTGTCCAACCTGGCGGTGTACGGCCCGCCGCGCCAGCCCACCGAGGTCGGCTCCTGAGTCGGGCTCAGGACGGGCCGCCGGCGAGCAGGTTGCCGTCCCGCACGACCAGCCGGGGCAGCGTGCGGCCGACCAGCTCGGCCTGCAGCGCCCGCTCCTCCCGGCGGGCCCGGTCGTAGCACGCCACCGTGCGGTCGGCGATCACCGGCCAGGCGAAGTCGCGGCCGACCGCGGCCCTGGACCGCCGGGCGATCCGCCGGGCCAGCACCTGGTCCGACAGCAGCGAGTCGACCGCCGCGGCCAGCCCGGCGACGTCGGCCGGATCGAACCGCAGCGCGGCGACGCCCCGCTCGACCAGCTCGCGCAACCCGCCCACGTCGGCCACCACGAGCGGCGTTCCCGCGGCCGCCGCCTCCAGCGCGACGAGCCCGAACGGCTCGTAGATCGAGGGCACCACGACGCACTGCGCCGCCGCCACCAGCGCCGGCAGGTCCTGCTCGCCGACGAACCCGGCGAAGGCCACCGACCGGCCCAGCCGCAGTCGGCGTGCCTGCTCCCGCAGCGTCGGCTCGTGTGGGCCGCCGCCGGCGACGACCAGGCGGAGGCCGGGGTGCCGGCGGCGCAGCCGCGGCATGGCACGGAGCAGGTCGTGCACGCCCTTCTCGTACACCAGCCGGCCGACGAAGAGGACGAGCGGGCCGCCGCCGGCGTACCGGCGCCGGGCCGCGGCGATCCGCGCCGGGACGGGCCGCCACCGGTCGGTGACCACCCCGTTCGGCACCACGTCCACGGTGTCCGCCGGCAGGTCGAACAGCCGGGTGACCTCCCAGCGCATGTACGCCGAGCAGGCGATGACGCGGCGTGCCTCGTACGTCAGCCACCACTCGACCGAGTGGATCGCCTTGTTCACCGCGCCCGGCAGCCACCCCTGGTGCCGTCCGGCCTCGGTCGCGTGCACGGTGGCGACGAGCGGGACGCCGAGGTGGTGCTTCAGCGTCGCCGCGGCGTGCGCGACGAGCCAGTCGTGGGCGTGCAGCACGTCGGGCCGGTCCTGCTCGGCCAGCCCGAGCCCGACCCGGGCGAGCGCGTGGTTGAACGCCATCGTCCAGGCCAGCGGCTCGGTGTCGAACACGAACAGCGGCGGATCTTCGGGCACCCGCACCACCCGCACGCCCGCGCGCACCTCGTCGTACGCCGCGCCGGTGGCGTGCCGGGTGAGCACGGTGACGTCGTGCCCGCCGGCCGCCAGCGCCTCGGCGAGCGCGTGCACGTGCCGTCCGAGGCCGCCGACCAGGACGGGCGGGTACTCCCAGGAGAGCATGAGCACGCGCATGACCGGCACATGCTGCCAGACGCGCGGCTAGGTGGCCGCTGAACAATCCACTGCCCTGCTGCGCCGCGCCCAGGCGACGACCGGCGGCGTTGTCGTCGTCGCCGATATGTCTCATATCGGCTCCTCCTCCGCCTTGCCGGACCGCCGCCTGGATCGCGGCTCGCGACGGGCGGGATTGTTCAGCGGCCTCCTAGGCGCCCGGCAGCGTGTCCAGCAGCGGCAGCAGCCCGTCCGGCATGAGCACCGCCTCGCCGCGCCGGAACGCGTCGACCGGCACCCACATCGCCGCGGTGACGACGTCGCCCCGCCGCCCCACCAGCCGCTGCTGCGACCACAGCGCCGGGTCCGCTGGCAGCGCCTCGTACAGCAGCACCAGCTCGTGGTGGTCCTGACCGGCGAACCGGTACAGGTTCTCCAGTGTCGCGAGTGGACGGATGTCGCCGATGGTGATGCCGAACTCCTCCCGGAACGCCCGCGCCACCGTCTCGTGGCCGCGCTCCCCGAACGCCACGTCGCCACCCGGCGGGCGGTAGACGGTGCGTCCGGTGCCCGGGTCGGACACCTCGGTGACCAGCACCCGCCCGCGCTCGCACAGCGCCACCATCGCCACCGCGCGCACCGTCCGCCCGCCCCGCGCCGCGGTCGCCGCCTCGATGTGCTGCTCGTGCTGCCCCTCCGGGGTCTCCCGCCAGCGCAGCTCCGCCTCGGCGAGGTCGAGGAACGCGTCGACCTCGTCCTCGTCGTAGCCGCGGCTGCCGAGCCGGGGCTTGCGGAAAGCGATGTCGTGCACCTGCCGCGCGGTGAGCCGGGCACCGCCGGGCACCTGCGCGAGGGTGTCCGCGACCAGCCGGAGGAAGTCGTCGACCTCGGTCTCGTCGTACCCGCGCTTGCCGAACGGGGGCTTGCCGAAGCGCACCGCTCGCACATCGGCCGCGGTCACCCGCTGCGCCGGCCGCTGGATGTCCGCCGTGCCGTTGGGCATTCGCAGATTATGGTCGGCCGGCAGCGCTGGAGGGGGAAGCTTGCGCGCGAGTCTCCAGCGCGGCGCTCGCTCCTGCCGTGGTAAGGACGCGCGCGTCGAGGTGACCGAGCAGGCCGTCGACGCGGCGCAGCCCTGCGGCGTACCGGGCGGCGGAGGGGTCGCCGGACTCGATCAGGTCGGCCAGCCGGTGGAACCGGGTGGCGTGGGTGGCCACGCGGTCGGCGGCGAAGGCGGCGGCGCTGCCCTTCGTCACCATGAACGCCCAGTCGCTCGCGGTGACCAGGAACGCCTCCCGGGCGAGCTGGTCGAGCACCGGATCCCGGGCCGGCGGGCCGTTGCGCCGCCGGTCGACCGCGGCACGCTCGACGGTGTCCAGCAGCCGCCGCTGAGCACCCTCGGCCGTGGCGACCAGGTCGGCGACCGCCGGGTTGTGCCAGACCCGCAGGTCCTTGCCCGACCCCCAGGACGACGGCGGCAGGTCCGCGACCGGCGGCCCGACGTGGCCGGCCTCGACCGCGCCGCCCAGCGTGGTCACCCGCACCCCGGCGCCCGGCAGCGCGCGCAGCACCGCCTCCAGCCACGCCGGGCCCTCGTGCCACCAGTGCCCGAACAGCTCGGCGTCGTAGCCGGCGACGACGAGGCCGGGCCGGCCGTCGCGGGCTCTCCCGGCGGCGAGCCGGCGGCGGACCACGTCGACGAAGTCGGCGGCATCGCGGCGCACCGCGGCCGCGGCCCGCTCCGGGTCCCACGGCCGCTTCGCCTCGGGCGGCAGGCTGCGCCGGGTGACCCGGGCAGGCCGGAACCCGGACGGGTGGTCGAAGGTGTGGAAGTCCCGGTACTCCGCGCCGCCCGGATACCCCGCCCGCGGCGACCAGACCCGATACGTCACCTCCAGGTCGCGGCCGAAGCAGAGCACGCCGGACTCGCCGACCGGCCGAGCCGCCGCGGTCTCGCCGCGCAGCGCCGGGGAGTCCACCACGAAGCGGCGCACGCCGGCCGCCGCGTAGCCGCGTTCCAGACCCGGCGCGTACGCGCACTCCGGCGCCCATATCCCGGCCGGCGCCCGGCCGAACCGCAGCCGCGCGTCGTCCAGCCCGACCGCCAGCTGCGCGGCCGCGACCCGGTCGTCCAGCAGCGGCAGCACCGGGTGGGTGGCCGGCCCGCCGAGCAGCTCGACCACGCCCGCGTCCAGCAGCGGCCGCAGCGTCGCGGACAGCCCGCCGGAGCGCCAGCGCGCCTCCACGTCGGCCAGGCACTCGGTCGCCGCGCGGAACTCGTAGCGGGCGAGCTCGCGCAGGTGCGGCTCACGCCGGCGAGCCAGACCCTCGGCACGCAGCTGCCAGAGCCCGGCCCAGCGGTGGATCTGGTCCAGGCAGTACGGGTCGTCGAGCATCGCGGCCGCGACCGGGGTGACGCCGAGTGTGAGCACGTCGCGGAACCCCTCGTCGGCCAGGCGGCGCAGCAGTGCGAGCACCCGTCGCCACGAGCCGGTGAACGCCTGGTGCAGCCACTCCTCGCCGACCGGCCACGCGCCGGCGTGCGCCACCCATGGCAGGTGGGTGTGCAGCACCAGGCAGAACGTGCCGAGTGGCTCCGGTCGCGCGCCAGTCATGCTCGGCCGTGCCGGCCCTGCTGGCCCGGATGGGACCTGCGTACTGCCACGACGACCAGGTCCAGGCAGGCGTCCAGGTCGTCGGGAGTCACCGCGAAGTCCGCCGTGCGGACCGCCGCCACGTCCCGGCGCAGCGCCGGATGCCAGGTCGCGGCCGGGCCGGCGAGCTGCGCGTCGACGAACGAGCCGTACCGCCGGTCCAGCCGGCGCAGCCGCCGGCCGTGCCGGAGCCCGAGCAGCCGGACGAGGTCGAACCCGTTCTCGGTGAGCAGGTCGGACAGCTCCTCGGCGGACAGCTCCCGGCTGTGGAACGGGTTCACCGCGTCGACCGCGTTGCCCGGCGAGAACGTGAGCCGGTTCGGCGTGGTCAGCAGCAGCGTGCCCGCCGGCCGCAGCACCCGCGCGCACTCGGCCAGGAACCGGGGCTGGTCCCACAGGTGCTCGATCACCTGCAGGCCGGCGACCACGTCGACGGCGCCGGCCGCGAACGGCAGCGCGGTGACGCTGCCCCGGACCAGCCGCAGCCCGGGATAGGTCGCCGCGGCGTGCCCGACCGCCCCACCGTCGTAGTCCACCCCGACGACCAGATGGGCGGTGCGGGCGATCCGCTCGGCGCCGTAGCCCTCGCCGCAGCCGGCGTCGAGCACGACCGCGCCCCGGCAGAACGGCACGAGCGCGTCGTAGGCGGCCTCGTGCCGGCGGAACCAGTAGTTCTCGATGGCGATGCCGGGCAGGGTCCGCTCGCCGGTCAGCGTCAGCGGCGGACCGGGCGGCGTGCTCACGGCGCGGTACGGTAGCGGAGGTCTCACCGAAGCCGACAGCGAGTGAGCATCGTAGGCCCGGAGGGCCGAGGAGCGGAGCGAACGCGGAGGCGAGCAGACCGGCACTGATCGCAATCAGGTGAGCTAGATCTCGATGTGCCGCCGGGTCGGCGCGATCCTGCTACCCGTGGGTAACATCGCCAGAGTCAGCCCGGCTGTCACGCGCAGGAGGGTGCTTCACCCGTGAATATCGTGGTTCTGGTCAAGCAGGTGCCCGACACCTGGGCCGAGCGCCGCCTGTCCGACGGGGACAAGACGCTCGACCGCGCCTCGGTCGACGCGGTGATCAACGAGATCGACGAGTACGCGATCGAGGAGGCGCTGCGCCTGAAGGAGGCGCACGGCGGCGAGGTGACGATCCTGTCCATGGGACCGTCCCGGGCCACCGAGACGATCCGCAAGGCGCTGTCGATGGGCGCGGACCGGGCGATCCACATCACCGACGACGCGCTGCACGGCTCGTGCGCGATCCAGACCGCGTCCGCGATCGCCGCCGCGCTGGGCACCACCGAGTGGGACCTGGTCGTCTGCGGCTCGGAGTCGACCGACGCCCGACTCGCCGTGATGGCAGCGCTGCTGGCGGAGAAGCTCGGTGTGCCCCAGCTGTCCGGCGCGCGCAGGGTCACAGTGGACGGTTCGACGGTGACGATCGAGCGGCAGACCGAGGCCGGCCACGATGTCGTCCAGGGCTCGACGCCGGCCGTGGTCAGCGTGGTGGAGAAGATCAACGAGCCGCGGTACCCGTCGTTCAAGGGGATCATGGCGGCCAAGTCCAAGCCGGTCAGCACGCTCGGCGTGGCCGACCTCGGCCTCGACCCGGCCACCGTCGGACTGGCGAACGCGACGAGCGAGGTCGTGGACTTCACGCTGCGGCCCCCGCGGCAGGCCGGTCAGGTCGTGCGGGACGAGGGCGACGGCGGCGTGAAGCTGGCCGAGTTCCTCGCCGCCCAGAAGTTCATCTGAGCCCGAGCGAGAGGAAGCCATGTCCGAGGTTCTCGTCCTCGTCGAGCACGCCGACGGCGCGGTGAAGAAGGTCTCGCTGGAGCTGCTGACGGCCGCCCGCGCGCTCGGCGAGCCGGCCGCGCTCGTCGTCGGCGCGCCCGGCAGCGCCGCGCCGCTCGTCGAGCGGCTGGCCGAGTACGGCGCGCGGAAGGTGTACGTCGCGGAGTCCGACGACGTCGACGCGTACCTGGTGGCGCCGAAGGCCGAGGTGCTCGCCAAGCTCGTCGGCGAGGTCGCGCCGGCGGCGGTGCTGGTGCCGTCGACGGCCGAGGGCAAGGAGGTGGCCGCGCGGGTGGCGATGCGCACCGGCAGCGGCCTGCTCACCGATGCGGTCGCGGTGGAGGCCGACGGCACCGCGACGCAGAACGTGTTTGGCGGCGCGGTCATCGTCCGGTCCCGGGTCCGCACCGGCGTGCCGATCATCACGCTCCGGCCCAACTCGGTGGCGCCGCAGGCCGACCCGGTGCAGGCCGAGCAGGTGCCGGTCGAGGTCTCGGTCTCCGACGCCGCCCGCGGCGCGCGCGTCCTGGACCGCGTGGTCGAGGCCAAGGGCGAGCGTCCGGCGCTCGCCGACGCCTCGATCGTCGTCTCCGGCGGCCGCGGGCTCGGCGCGGCCGAGAACTTCGGACTGGTCGAGCGGCTTGCCGACGCGCTGGGCGCCGCGGTCGGCGCGTCCCGGGCGGCGACCGACGCGGGCTGGTACCCGCACCAGAGCCAGGTCGGCCAGACCGGGGTGACCGTGTCCCCGCAGCTCTACGTTGCGGTCGGCATCTCGGGCGCGATCCAGCACCGGGCCGGCATGCAGACGTCGAAGACGATCGTCGCGATCAACAAGGACCCCGAGGCGCCGATCTTCGAGTTGGCCGACTTCGGCGTCGTGGGCGACCTGTTCCGGGTCGTGCCGCAGCTCTCCGAGGAGATCGCCAAGCGCAAGGCCTAGGACGAAGGACCGGGGCTCGGCCCGGCCGCCCGGGCGAGTCGCGCCGTCGCACCCGGCACGTACGGTCGAGGCCGTGACCGACGTCCGCGAGCCCGGCGTGCTGCCGGCGACGCGGATCTTCAGCGGCCCGCTGCGCGGCACCACCGCCGGCATGGTGCTGGTGGTGACGTTCGTCGCGTTCGAGGTGATGGCGGTCGCCACCGTGCTGCCGACCGCGGTCCGCGAGCTCGACGGGCTCGCCTGGTACGGCTGGGCGTTCACCGCGGTCCTGGTCGCCAGCGTGGTGGGCATGGTCACCGCCGGGGACATCGCCGACCGGGTGGGCGCCGGCCGGCCGCTGCTGCTCGGCCAATTCACATTTGGCGCCGGGTTGCTGGTGGCCGGGGCCGCGCCCGGGATGGCCGTGTTCGTGCTCGGCCGCGGCCTGCAGGGGGCCGGCACCGGCCTGGTCATCGTCGCCATCTACGTGCTGATCGGCGATCTCTACCCGGAGGCGCTGCGGCCCAGGGTGTTCGCCGCGACCTCCGCGGCCTGGGTGCTGCCGGCGCTGGTCGGTCCGGTGGTGGCCGGCGCGCTGGCCGAGCACCTGACGTGGCGGCTGGTGTTCCTCGGCCTGCTGCCGCCGTTCTGCGCCGGCTCGGCGCTGCTCGTGCCCGTGCTCCGCCGGCTGCCGCCGAGGCAGGCACGGTCCACGCCGCCGCGGCCGCTGCGCTGGCGGTACGCGCTGGCCACCGCGGTCGGCATCGCGGCCGTGCAGTATGCCGGCCAGCAGATCCGGTGGACCAGCCTCGTCTCGCTGGTCGCGGGCGCGCTGCTGCTCGCCGTCGGCCTGCGGACACTGCTGCCGGCCGGGACGGTGGCGGTGCGGCGCGGGATCCCGGCGGTCGTCGCGTTCCGCGGCATGCTCGCCGGCTCGTTCTTCGCGGTCGAGTCGCTGGTCCCGCTCACCCTGACCGTCGTGCACGGGTACTCGCCCACCGCGGCCGGCCTGCCGCTGATGGTCGGCGCGTTTGGCTGGTGCGCGGCGTCGTGGTGGCAGGGACGGCGCCAGGACGCAGCCCGGCACCTGCTGGTGCGCACCGGCTTCGTGCTGGTCGCGGTCGCCGCGCTGGCGATGGCGGTGGTCTCCCTCCCGGCCTCGTCCGGATGGCTCGCCTACCCCGCCTGGGTGATCGGCGGAGTCGGCGCCGGGCTCGTCATGCCCAGCATCGGGGTGCTGCTGCTGGCCCTCACGCCGCAGCAGGACCGCGGGGCGAACTCCGCGGCCCTGCAGATCAGCGACTCCGTGCTCAGCTCGATCTGCATCGGCCTGGCCGGAGCCCTGGTGGCCGCAGCCGAGCGGGGCGCGCTGGCCCTGTCCACCGCCGCGGGCGTGCTCGACCTGCTGATGGTGGGGCTCGCCCTGGCCGGCGCTGCGCTGGCCGCCCGGGCGCGGGCGCCGGCCTAGTTCCCGGCGGCCGGCCGGCCGGCGGGCGGGCGATTACGCTTGCCGTGATGCCGTACCTCGACCACGCCGCGACCACACCGATGCTGCCGGAGGCGGCTGAGGCGATCGCCGAGGCATACGGCAGGGTCGGCAACGCGTCCTCGTTGCACGCCTCGGGGCGCCGCGCCCGCCGCACCGTCGAGGAGTCCCGGGAGCGGCTGGGTGCCGCGATCGGGGCGCGACCGTCCGAGATCGTCTTCACCGCCGGCGGCACGGAGAGCGACAACCTCGCGGTGAAGGGCATCTACTGGGCGCGACGGGAGGACGATCCGCGCCGCCGGCGGCTGCTCGTGAGCGCGGTGGAGCACCACGCGGTGATGGACGCGGCGGCGTGGCTGGAGCGGCACGAGGGCGCGCAGGTCGAGTGGCTGCCGGTGGACCGTACCGGTCGGGTCGACCCAGAGACGCTGCGTGCCGCGCTCGCCGCGGCCGGCGACGAGGCAGCGCTGGTCACCGTCATGTGGGCGAACAACGAGGTGGGCACGGTCCAGCCGGTGCGCGAGCTGGCCGGCGTGGCGCGCGAGTACGGGGTGCCGATGCACACCGACGCGGTGCAGGCCGCCGGCGCGCTGGGCGTCGACTTCGCCGCCAGCGGCGTGGACGCGCTGACGCTGACCGGGCACAAGCTCGGCGGCCCGTACGGGGTCGGCGCGCTCGTGCTCAGCCGGGACATCGCCTGCACGCCGCTGCTGCACGGCGGCGGCCAGGAGCGTGACATTCGGTCCGGCACTCTCGACGCCCCGGGCATCGTGGGCCTCTCGGTGGCGACGGAGGTCACCGCGCGGACCCGGCCCGAGGTGTCGGCGCGGATCGCCGCGCTCCGGGACGCCCTCGTCGCCGGCGTGCGGGAGCGGGTGCCGGACGCGGTGCTCAACGGCGACCCCGCGCACCGGCTGCCCGGCAACGCGCACTTCTCCTTCCCAGGTTGCGAGGGCGACTCGCTGCTCATGCTGCTGGACGCGCGCGGCATCGAGTGCTCGACCGGCTCGGCCTGCTCGGCGGGCGTGGCACGGCCCAGCCACGTGCTGCTCGCCATGGGCGCCGCCGAGGAGCGGGCCCGCGGGTCGCTGCGCTTCTCGCTGGGGCACAGCTCGACCGACGCCGAGGTCGCCGCGCTGCTGGACGCGATCGTTCCGGTGGTGGAGCGCGCCCGCCGCGCCGGCCTGATGACGGCCCGCCGATGAGGATGCTCGCCGCGCTGTCCGGCGGGGTCGACTCCGCCGTCGCCGCGGCTCGGGCGGTCGACGCCGGGCATGAGGTGACCGGCGTGCACCTCGCCCTGTCCGCGGCGCCGGCCTCGCTGCGGCTCGGTGCCCGCGGCTGCTGCACGCTCGAGGACTCCCGCGACGCCGGCCGGGTGGCCGACGTGCTCGGCATCCCGTTCTACGTGTGGGACCTCGCCGAGCGGTTCCGGGCCGACGTGGTGGACGACTTCGTCGCCGAGTACGCCGCCGGCCGCACGCCGAACCCATGCCTGCGCTGCAACGAGCGGATCAAGTTCTCGGCGGTGCTGGACCGGGCGCTCGCGCTCGGCTTCGACGGGGTCGTCACCGGCCACCACGCCCGGCTGGACTCCGACGCGGGGCGGCCGCGGCTGCGGCGGTCGGTCGACGCCGCGAAGGACCAGTCGTACGTGCTGGCGGTGCTCACCCGCGACCAGCTCGCGCACGCCGCGTTCCCGCTCGGCGACTCGACGAAGGTGCAGGTACGGGCGGAGGCGGCAGCCCGCGGCCTGGCCGTCGCGGACAAGCCGGACAGCCACGACATCTGCTTCATCGCCGACGGGGACACCCGCCGGTTCCTCGCCGACCGGCTCGGCCACCGGCCCGGTGAGCTGGTCGACGCGGTTACCGGCGAGCGGGTCGGCAGCCACGACGGCGCGCACGGCTTCACGGTCGGGCAGCGCCGCGGACTGCGCCTCGGCCGGCCGGCGCCGGACGGCAGGCCCCGGTACGTGCTCGACATCGCACCGGTCAGCAACACGGTCACCGTCGGCCCGGCTGAGCTGCTCGACGTCGTCGAGGTTGTCGGCGACCGTCCGGTGTGGACGATCGGCGAGCCGCCCGGACCGTCCTTCGGATGCACGGCGCAGCTGCGCGCGCACGGCGCCACCTCTGCCTGCACCGCTGTCGTCGAGCCGGCCCGGCTCCTGGTGCGGCTGCGCACACCCCAGCGTGGCGTCGCGCCCGGCCAGGCCGTCGTGCTCTACGACGGCGACCGCGTCCTCGGCTCGGCCACGATCGCCGCCACCCGACCCACGAGGCCGTGAACCGGGCCATCTTTACGCGCAGGATCGGCGGATTCCGGCCTCCGCCGCGGCGTGTCGCGCCGACGGCGCGCGCAAAGATGGTCGCTGCGGCGGTCGCCGCCGTGGCCGCGCTGGCCGGGTGCACCAGCGAGGGCGAGCAGGCGGGGCGCGACGATGGCGGCGGGTGGCCGGTCGAGATCTCCTCGACCGCCGTCGGGCTGGCCGCGCGGGACGGGTTCCTGTACGCGGTGACCACGCCCGGGGAGCGGTTCCCCTCGCTGGTCTACCGGTTCGACGCGGCGGGCCGGCAGGTCGCCCGGCAGACCGTTGGCGGCATGCCCAGCGGCCTGGCGCTCGCACCGGACGGCACGCCGTGGCTGTCGTCGGTGAACCATCCCGACGTGCCGAGCCGGCCCGCGGTCGAGCTGCTCGATCCGGCGCGGGTGACTGTCCGGCGCCAGGTCGACCCGGGGGCGGCACCGGGCGGGATCGGCTACCTGCGAAACGAGGCGTGGGTCGCGACCTCGCGCGGCCTGCTGGTGCTGGACGCGACCACGGGCGCCCGGCGTCGCACGGCTGCGGTCTCCGCGCGGGCGTTCGGCGTGCTCGCCCGGCCGGACTGGGCCGCCGTGGTGGCCGTCGAGGACGGGGCGCTGGAGTCGGTCCAAGCGGGCACCGGGCGGCCGATCGCCCGCCGGGCGATCGAGGCCGGCGGCGGGCTGACCGCGGTTGCTGCCGGGACGGGCGCGTGGGTCGCCTGGCCCGCGTCGGACGGGTCGACCTCGCTGCGCCGGTTCACGGTGCCCGGCCTGCGACCCGGCCCGTCCGGCCCTCGCCTCGGCGACCGCGGGGTCGCGCTCGCCGCCACCGACACGGCGCTCTGGGTCGCCGACCGGGCATCGGGCAGACTCCTGTGCCTCGATCCGGTCACCGGCGCCGTGCGGAGCAGCCGGGACGTGCCGAACAACGGTGCGCTGGCCGCCGACGACACGTACCTCTACGTCGCGGACGGCGGCCGGATCGCACGCGTCGGTGCCGACTGCGGCTGATCTCCAGGCCAGCTTCCGGCCTGGCTGGCTCGCGTCAGTCGGGTTGCGGCTCGCCCCGCATCCACGGGGTGTGGCCGACGCCGACGATCAGGCCCTCCGGGCTGAGCAGTCGGGCGATCGTCTGGCCCCACGGCTCGGTACGGGGCTCGTGCACGAGCCGGTAGCCCCGCTCGGCCAGCTCGCGGGCGGCCGCCGGCACGTCGTCGACGTCGAACTCCAGGCTCGCCTGCGGCACCGGCACGTCCGCGGGCCACTCGCTCGTGCCGAAGCACGCCTGCGCCGCCTCGGCCAGCGGCCAGACGCCGAGGTGCTTGACCCCGTCGAGCTGCTCGGAGAAGACGTAGTCGCCGTCACCGGTCAGGGGCAGTCCGAGCGCGTCGACGTACAGCCGCCGGCTGGCGGCCGGGTCGGCGGCGATCGGCGAGAAGCTGGAAACGAAGAGTACCTTCACAGCCGGCACGCTAGACCGCTCGCCCAGCATCGCCGGCGCCGCGCCCGGCCGGAACCGGACGGCGGCGACGGCCCCGATGGTCTGCGTTGCTCGCCATATATATGGGTAGTCGAATACAGTGACCCATATGAAGACGACCATCGAGATTGCCGACCCGTTGATGCTCGAGGTCAAGCGGTTCGCCAGCGAGCGGCGCCGCACCGTCCGCTCGGTGATGGAGGACGCGCTGCGCCGCTACATCGAGGAGGAGCTCACTCCCAGCAAGCCGTTCAAGCTCCGCGACGCGAGCGTCGGCGGCGGATGGCTGCGGCCCGAGTTCGCGGACGCGGGCTGGGACAAGATCCGGGACGCGATCTACGAGGGGCACGGCGCGTGATCGGCGTTGACACCAACATCCTGGTCTATGCACATCGCAGGGCGGCCCCCGAGCACGTCAAAGCCCGAGAGGCAATCCGGTCGCTGACCGACGATGGCCTCTCATGGGCCATCCCGGTCGCGTGCATCGATGAGTTCCTCAGCGTGGTGACCAACCAGCGCCTGTTCCCCCATCCATCGAGCATCGACGAGGCTACCGACCAGATCGATGCCTGGCTGGATGCCCCGGGCCTGACCGTCCTCGCGGACAGTCGGCGGGTGTGGCCGGTCCTTCGGCACACGCTGCGCGTCGCGGCGGTCGGTGGCGTGCGGGTGCACGATGCGCGGATCGCCGCGCTGTGCGTCAGCCATGGAGTGCGGGAGCTGTGGACGGCCGATCGGGACTATGGCCGCTTTCCGGGGCTGCGTACCCGTAACCCGCTGGTGGGCGAGAGTTGACGCCGGCGTTTCCGTGGCCGGACGGGTCGGCGACCGGGATCGGGTCGCTGCCGGGGGAGGACGTCGCCGAGGCGGCGCGGCTGGTCTTCGGCGAGCTGCCCGACCTGCCGCACCTGCCGGAGCTGCCCGACCGCGGACCTGGCGCCGACATGATCGGGAGGGGGGCGGCGCTGCTTGTCGACATGCCGGTCGACCTGCAGCCGTCCGGCTGGCGGCTGGTCGACCGGCCGGGGCGCGACCTGCGCCGTGCCCGTGACCTGCTCGCCCGCGACCTCGATGCGCTGGAGGAGGCCGCGGACGGCTATGCCGGCCCGCTGAAGGTGCAGGCGGCCGGGCCGTGGACGCTGGCGGCACTGGTCGAGCTGCACTACGGGGACAAGGCGGTCGCCGATCCCGGCGCGGTCCGCGACCTGCTCCAGTCGCTGGCCGAGGGGCTGCGCCGTCATGTCGCCGACGTGCGTCGCCGGGTACCCGGCGCGGACGTGATCCTGCAGCTGGACGAGCCGTCGCTGCCGGCGGTGCTGGCCGGCACCGTTCCGACGGCGAGCGGTTTCGGCACCCTCGACGCGGTGGAGGCACCGACCGCGCAGACCGGGCTCGGCGACGTGCTGGCCGCGCCCGGTGCCTATCCGGTCGTGCACTGCTGCGCCGCCGGCGCGCCGCTCGAGCTGCTGCGCGTGGCGGGGGCGCGGGCGGTCGCGCTGGACGCGGCCCTACTGCCGGACGACGAGGCGCTCGGCGAGGCCGTGCAGGCCGGGACGGCGCTCTGGGTCGGCGTCGTGCCGACC
>JBKOXW010000341.1:0-11477 GCA_046744115.1 Actinomycetota bacterium
AAAACACGGCAGGACCGTGGTACCAGTCCACGTGCCCGATGATCACGGCGGGTCCCGGCTGGCCCGGTCGCGGACCCTCGGCGTACCACCCGGCCCGGCCAGCGCGGCTCGGCAACGCGATGGTCCCGTCGGGGGCGCGGCTGAGCCGTTCCAGCACCGTGTCGACCTCTGCCGCCGGGATCCGGATCCGGATCGGCACCGCCACGGTCTGGTGGACGCGGCTGGACCGGAACGAGTCGGCCACCGCGGACCTCGCCGGCGAGACGGACGGCCGCTCGCTCGCGTCGCTGGATGCCGTCGCCGAACAGCCGCTGAGCACCACGCCGAGCACCACCCCCGTGAGCCCCGTTGCAGCGCCCCCGCGCGCTGTCCTGCTACCCCGCATGCCCGCGGCGCCCCACGACGGCGGCCATCCCACCACGTCCGGTCCGCACCGCGCCGACCGGCAACCGGGCCGCGACTGTGGCGCCGAACGCGGTCGACAGCCGGCCGGCGAGGTCGAACATCTCCTCGTAGGCCGCGTACGCGATGTCGTGCGCCTGCCGATAGTCCTTGCTGACGAAGGCGTCCACACCGCGAAGCAGCATGTCGTCGTGCATCCGGAATGCCTCGGCCAGCGTGCTCGCGGCCATCCGGTTGTCGGTGGCGCCGCCGATGAACGCGGCGAGCTGCTTCTCGAAGGCAGCCAGAGCTGTGCGCGAGTCGGCGCTCTGCCTGGCGTCGTGCTTCACGACGGCGGCGGAATAGCCGATGAGCGCGTCGACATGGTCAGCCCACAGCGACTGGAACCGGCTGGCAGCGGCATGTCCGAACAGAGTGTCCATCGCACCGGCCAGGTCGCGGGTGTTGGCGTTCACCGTATCGGCGGCCGCTCTGAAATCGTCGCTGTTCGTCACGCCCGCTCGCATCGCGGCGATGACGACGACGACATGCTCACCGAGCAGCCTGTCCAACTCGGATCGCAGCCTCCAGGTGGGCGCGTTGAGTACCTTCGCGGCCGCTGGCGGGAGCAGCGTGCCGGCCAGCACCTTGCCGATCGCGAACGCGTGCGCATAGCCCTCGCGGTAGATCCGGTCGGCCTGCTGGTAGTTGCCCGCTGCGTATGCGTCCGTCTGCCCGATCAGGTGCTCGATGTGTTGCTTGATGGCGGTCTCCGCCGCGTTGCGCGCGAGTCGACCCTGCGAGGCCGTGGCGAAGAAGTCGGCGAGATCGCTCTCGAACCTGGAGATCGTGAGCTGCGCTTGCGCGGTCACCGCGTCGTCTTTCTCGGCGAGGCCGCGGGCGTAGTTGAACAAGGCCGCCACGTGCGAGGCCCAGAGCGAGGTGAACTGGTCCTTCGCCTGGTCTCCGAACAGGGCGGCGACGAGCTGGCCCATCGCGTCGGTGTTCTTGCCGAGTGCCGCGTTCGCCGCCTGGGCGAGGTCAGGATCGCTGCGCAGGCGGCCCCGCATCATGTCCGCGGCCAGCACGGTGTGCTGACCGAGAAGAGCTTGCAGCTTCAGGCTCGCCTCCGTCGCCGTCTCGGCAGCTGGCGCTGCGGCGATCGGGTTCGAGGCGGCGGGCAGCACCGCTGCCGCGTCGATCGGTGCCGCCTGATCCGTACGCCGGGTCGGCTCGGAATCTCGGTGCGGAGTAGGCGACCAGGTGGTGACGAGGATCGCCAGGGCGAGTGCGGCGGCGGCATAGAGGGCCAACCGCGATGGACGCCCGCGGCCGAACGGCACGCTCATCTTGGACTTCACCGGCAGCCCCCGCAGTGGATCACCAAGGCCCGTTCCGCCCCAGCACCTTACGCATCGGCGCCCCCGCCGCCACCGGATTCGCCAGATTATTAATAGGCAAATGTGCGCTTCCGAATTGATCCCGATGTCGGGAATTCGGCCTGCTGGGCATGATGGACCCGCTCGTCCGGAGCGAAGCTGGACGCCTCAGGAAGCCGGCGAGTGTCGCGGACGCCGTCGCCACCAGCCGGCCTCGTGCGTGAGGTGACGTGGATGGCGCATCAGTGATCAACATTGGACTGATGGTGGACGTCCGCGGCCGATGGGCCTAGTGTCCGCCACGCTCCGGATCGGTGTCGGGACCGAGGCCGATGCGTACGAGACATCGCATGGTGATCCAGGGCCCAGCAGCAAGCCCTGTACTGCGCGCAACTGGAGGGCACATGCGGTGGATCCGTCTCCCCATTCTGGTCGCCTCCGCCTTGCTGGCCGCACTACTCGTGGCGCCGCCCGCCTTGACGCTGACGCCCGTGAGCTTCACCGGTCCGACCAACTTCGCCGTCGGCGACGGGCCCAACTCGGTCGCGGTGGGCGACTTCAACGGCGACGGCGACCCCGACCTCGTAGTCGCGAACGAGTTCGCCGGGAGTGTCTCGGTGCTGCTCGGGGGCGCTGATGGCAGCTTCGGTGCCGCGACCAATGTCGCCACCGGCGGGTTCCCGTTCTCGGTCGCGGTGGGCGACTTCAACGGCGACGGCGACCCCGATCTCGCCGTCGCCGACGGCTTCGACGGCGTCATCTCGGTGCTGCTCGGCAGCACGGGCGGCACCTTCACCGGCCCTACCAACTTCCCCGCCGGCAGCTTTCCCGCCTCGGTAGCGGTGGGCGAGTTCAACGGCGACGGCGACCCGGACCTCGCGGTCGCCGACCAGGTGACCGGCGGAATCTTGGTGCTGCGCGGCACCGCCGGCGGCAGCTTCACCGCGCCAACCACCGTCGCCACCGCCACCGGTCCCTTCTCGATCGCAGTGGGCGAGTTCAACGGCGACGGCGACCCCGACCTCGCGGTCGCCGACCAGTTCTCCGGCCGGGTGCTGGTGCTGCTCGGCAGCACCGGCGCCAGCTTCACCGCGCCGGCCACGGTCGCCTCGGGCTCCGACCCCGTCTCAGTCGCGGTGGGCGACTTCAACGGCGATGGCGACCCCGATCTCGCGGTCGCCGACCAGTCTCCCGGGGAGATCCTGGTGCTGCTCGGCAGTACGGGTGGCACCTTCACCGGCCCGACCATCCTGACCTCGGACAGCGGCGTGTACTCGGTCGCGGTGACCGACTTCAACCTCGACGGCGACCCGGACCTCGCGGTCGCCAACATCAACCTGGGCCGCGTCTCGGTGCTGCGCGGCGATGTCGGTGGCAGCTTCACCGGCCCCACCAACTTCACCGTCGGCAGCGGCCCGACCTCGGCGGCGGTGGGTGACTTCAACGGCGACGGCAAGCCAGACCTGGCGGTCACCAACTTCAACAACGACAACGTCTCCGTGCTGTTGAACAGCACCGTCACCAACCGGCCTCCGATTGCGGCCGGGGATGCGTACAGCACGGCGGAGGACACGGTGCTGGCGGTGCCGGCGCCGGGGGTGTTGGGCAACGACACCGATGCCGACGGTGATCCGCTGACCGCGGTGCTGGTGTCCGGGCCGAGTCATGGCACCGTGACGTTGAACGCGAACGGTTCGTTCGGCTACACCCCCGCGGCGGACTTCACCGGCAGCGACGCGTTCAGCTACCGGGCCAGCGACGGCGCGCTGACCTCGAACGTGGCCACCGTGACGCTCAGCGTGACCCCGGTCAACGACGCTCCGGTCGCGGCCGGCGATGCGCACAGCACGGTGGAGGACACGGTGCTGGCGGTGCCGGCGCCGGGGGTGTTGGGCAACGACAGCGACCGGGAGGGTGATCCGCTGAGCGCGGTGCTGGAGTCGGGGCCGAGCCATGGCGGCGTGACCCTGAACGCTGATGGCTCGTTCACCTACGCCCCGGCGGCGAACTTCAGCGGCACCGACTCGTTCAGCTACCGGGCCAGCGACGGCAGCCTGACCTCGAACCTGGCCACCGTGACGATCAACGTCATTGCTGTCAATGACGCCCCCACAGTGACCGTGGCCGCCGGCGGGACCTGCGGCACCGACAACCGCTCTGGCACGATCAACCTCACCGTAGGCGATCTGGAGAGCGGGGCGACGGCCCTGACCCTCACGGCCGCGTCCTCCAACCCCACGCTCCTGCCGACCAGCAACATCGTTTTCGCCGGCAGCGGCGCCGCCCGCACGGTGACCGCGAGCACCGTGGCCGGGCGCACCGGCACCGCGGTCGTGACCATCACGGTCAGCGACGGACAGGCCACCAGCACAGCCCAGATCACGGTATGGGCCGGCAACAACGGCCAGGACCGCGTGAATGCTGGCGACGGTACGGACTTGATCTTGGGTCTGGGTGGCAACGACATACTCGGCGGCGGGGATGGCACTGACGTGCTGTGCGGCGGCGACGGCAACGACGCGCTGTCGGGCGGCGGCGGCGACGACAGCCTGGTCGGCGCCCGCGGCAACGATGTGATCAGCGGCGGGGATGGCGTCGACCTGCTCAGCGGCGGCGACGGCAATGACATCCTGTCGGGCGGCGGCGGCGACGACGACCTGGTCGGCGCCGGCGGCGATGATCGGCTCACCGGTGGGCCGGGCGCCGACCATTTCAGCGGCGGCCCCGGCAATGACCGGGCCACCGACTACACCGCTGCCGAGGGCGACACCACCGACGGCACGATTCCATAGACCCGCACCCGCCGATCGACCTCGACAGTCAGGTTCCGGTGCTTGGTCACTCGCTGCGACTGACTGCACCGAAATCTGGACAAGTGGGTGATGCCCGGTCGGCTTGGAGTAGGGTGCCCTGCCTGAGGGGGCGCTCGGTTATCCGTCGGCGTTGGTGACATCTCTTTCGTCGTTGCCGGGCACCGCCACTGATGGCGTTCATGCCCGCGGGGGGTCGGGGCCTCGTGGCCGATCGGCGGGAGATGCCAGTGACTACGAAGCATCGGCGGACGGCTCGTAGAGGCTCGTCGCGGCTGGTCCTTTATGGGACGTGTGCGTTGGTTCTCGCGGTGGTCTTCGCGGCCTGGTCGACGCAGTCATGGCTGGGTGTCACCGTGGCGGGTCATCCGCGCGACGCGGCCGGGACGGTGGAATCACCGGTGCGGTCGGTTCCACGGGCCACCGCGGTCGACGCGCCGGCCTCGGCGACCGAGGCCAGCCTGCTGCTCCAGTCGCTGCTCGGTCAGCACACCGTGCTGGCTGCCGAGATGATGCGCAGCCGGCTGCGCGCCGACCCGGACCTTGCGCAGGCGGCGAATGCCGCGCTGGGTAAGAACACCGACGCGATGAGCGGGCTGATCGGATCGCTGTTCGGCGACCAGGCGAAGGCCAGCTTCGCGACGTACTGGGCGGCGCATGTCACCGCCTTGTTCAACTACTCTCGCGCTCTGGCCGAACGCGATGACGCGCTTCGCGCACAGGCGCA
This sequence comes from Actinomycetota bacterium, assembly GCA_046744115.1. Lineage (GTDB taxonomy): Bacteria > Actinomycetota > Actinomycetes > Mycobacteriales > CADCTP01 > JBKOXW01. The sequence continues at coordinate 5,298 of JBKOXW010000341.1, forward strand.
GACCACGATCGCGAGGTTTGAGAGCGACTTGGCCGGGTTTTTCGCGGCAGCGGCCCAGGGCCGGTTGCCGCGCGAGGCGGCGGAGGCGGCCGTGAAGATGCACATCCAGCATCTGGAGGGGCAGGCCGACGCGTACGCGGCCGGGGATTACGCGAAGGCCGATGAGATCTACCGTGAGGGTTACGCACACGCGTTCGGGCTGGGCAAGGTGCTGGCGAGCACCCTGTTGCCGCCGACGGCGGCGACCGCGCTGAACGCGCCGATCTGGCGGCTGCGGTCCGAGCTGGGCCGGCTGCTCGGCGAGCACGTCGTCGTGGTGATCGCGGCCATGCGCGCGGGAGCGACCAACGCCCCGGACTTCACCGCGGCCGCGCAGACGGTCAACGCCAATACCCGCGATCTCGCCGCGGCCATGGACACCCTGTTCGGACCGTCCTCGGCCGGCCGCTTCCAGTCGCTGTGGGCCAATCACGTGGACGCGTTGATTGGGTATTCCGCCGCCGTGGTGAAGAACGACGCCGCGGGACGCGCCGCGGCCCGGACTGAGCTGACCGCCTTCGAGGGCCAGTTCGCGGCTTTCCTCGGCGCCGCGACCAAGAACAGGATGGCCACCGGTGCCCTGTCGGCTGCCTTCCGCATGCACGACGACATGCTCGTCCGCGAGGCGGACGCGTTCGCCGGGAAGGACTACCGGACGGCGCACGACCTCGCCTACGTCATCTACCAGGACATGTTCACCCTCGCCGGCAAGCTGGCGAACGCGTTCGGCGCCACCGTCGCCTCCCGGCTGCCGGTGGGGGCGGTGCAGACCGGCCGCGGCGGGATGGCGGCGGGCGTACAGCGGCGCGGGCATGGCGGCTAGACCCGCCGGCGCGCTGCTTGCCGCTGCCGCCCTGCTGCTCGGGGCAGCGCTCTGCGGCTGCTCGACGCCGGCACGCGGCCAGGCCGGGGCGCAGCCGGCAACCCGGCAGACACCGGCGTCGTCGGCGGCCGCGGACTCGTTCCGGTCCGTCCGCAGCTACCGGACGGTGCCGCAGCCGGCGCGGGTGCGGATCCCGAAGGCGGGCGTCGACTCGGTGCTGGAGCGGTTGGGCCGGGCCGGCGACGGGACGATGGCGTTACCGAGCCGTCCCAGTTACGCCGGTTGGTACGCCGAAGGACCCCGACCCGGCCAGCCCGGGCCCGCGGTCATCATCGGCCACGTGGAGTGGGACCGCAGCCCCGCCGTGTTCTTCCGGCTGCACGAGCTGCAGGCTGGTGACCTGGTGTACGTCGAGCGGGCCGACCGGAGCACGGCCCGGTTCCGGGTGACCAGCCTGACCCGGGTGCCGAAGAGCCGCTTCCCGACCGAGCTGGTGTTCGCGCCCACCCTGGAGCCATCGCTTCGGCTGGTGACCTGTGGCGGCAGCTTCGACCGCGCGGCCCGCAGTCACCGAGACAATGTCATCGTCGTCGCGGTCCCGACCTGATCAGCGCGGCGCCGGCCGGCGGCACCGCAGTCGGTCGCTCGCCGCATTACTCGCGGTCATGTGCGCCCCGCTGAGCCTGGCGGTGGCGGCCGCCGCGGCGGCTGAACTGACGATCCTGACGGTCGAGACCCCGACCGCCGATGGCCGGGTGACAGTGGTGGCCGACGTCCAGCCGGCCGGGGCGACGCCGATCGGGTCGGAGTCCTTCACCGTGACCGCGGGCAGTGCGCGGCTGCCGACCCGAGTCGAGCCGGTGCTCTCCGACCAGCTCGCGGTAGGGCTGGTCGTCGACGGGTCAACGGCGGGCGGCGCAACCCTGCATGCCGAGGTCAGCGGACCGGCGAACCTCCTGCTGCAGCTCCCGGTCGCGGCGCGGGTCGCCGCCGTTGCCGACACCAGCCCACCGGCGGTCGTCGCGCCACTGACCGTGGGAGCGCAGGACGCGCTAAGCGCCCTCGATGCGCTGCAGCCGCATGGCCAGAGGCAGACCTCGCAGGCCCTCACCGCCGCCGTTCGCGAGCTTCCGGTCACGCCAGGCGAACCTCGGCTCGTGGTGCTGTACACCGGGGCCGTCGACGCCGGCGGCGAGGCGGCCACCGACCTCGCCGAGCGACTCCGGACCGCGCACACGCTACTGGCCGTGGTCAGCAATGCAGCCGACAGCTCGTACTGGTCACAGGTCACCGCGGCCACCGGCGGACTCCTGGTTGCCCCGCAGGCCTCGGACCCGATCCGCGCCTCCGAGTCCTTGCTCGACCGGCTGCGCGCCCGCTACCTGCTCACCTTTCCTACCCCCCAACAGCTGCCCGCCAGGGTGTCGGTGCGGGTCGACACCACGGCCGGCGCCGCCCGCGCCGACGCCTTCGTGCCTCGTGAGGCGACCCCCGACCGCCCGGGCGACCCCGGTAGCCCCGGGCTTCTGCTCCCAGCACTGAGTGCCGCGGCACTCGTCCTGTTCGCCGCCGCGGGCCTGCGGGCACGGCCGGCGGCCCGATCCCGGTCGGCGGGCCGCCCACCCACCGCCGTACGCGGCAGGCGATCAGCCGCCCGGCCAGCACCGCCGGTCCGGGAGCGCCCACAGTGGCGGGCGACGCCGATCGCCGGGACCTCGGCCGCTTCCGCGGTGCCGGAGTCGGTGCATCCGGTGCCCGCGCGTGCCAGCGCTGCGCCACCCCCGGGCCCGGTTCGGGTCGCTGAGGCGGCCGAAGCGGCGGGACCATCAGCCGCCCGCGGTGAGCCCGAGCCGGTGCACCCGGTGCCGCCGCCGGCCACCGCGCTACCCCAGCGAGCCACGGCGCCCGCTCAGGAGGCCCGGGCGGATCCGGGCACGCCCGAGAAGGAGGCGGGCCAGACTGCGTGGGCGACCGGTGACGCGCTGTACCTGCAGGTCGCAGCCGCGGCCGCCGCGGTTGACGATGGTCAGATGGACCGATCACGGGCGGTCGCCCAGATCGCGCTTGCCGCCCCCGGCCGGATCGACCTACTCGACCGGGTCATGGACGCCAGGGTGTGGATGGCCCGGTCCGACCAGGCGAGCCGCCCGCCGGCCGACACGGCCCTGGACCTGCTCAAGTCGGCTCGCCGCGTCATCACCGGGGAAGCGACGCTGACCGGACCGGACGGTGTCCGGGTGGAGCAGACAGTGCCGCCCGGCGCGGACCGGATTACCCGGACCCTGCTCCGTCTGACCAGGAACGGCCGGTGGGAGTGCGACTGTCGCACCGCCGACGAGCTCGCCCGACACGTCGACCTGTCCACCCTCGTCACCGGCCCGAGCGACGGCACCCCCCGTCGTTAGCGAATCCCGGACACGAGGTTTCTGGGCTGCTAGCCCCTGTGAGCGAACGATACGCGGATCGGCAGGTCGTCGGGATCGACCTGCACCGGCGCCGCACGGTGATCGTGCGGATGACTCCGGCGCCGTCGCAGTTCTGCTCGTTCGAGTCTTGCGCTTGTAGCCTGCTCGACGCTCGAATGACCGGGGTAGCGCTGATGGACGGCTCGCGGCGGATGGGCTCCGGCGATCAGGCAGCGCCCGCGAATTTGAGCAGGTCGACGAATGTGAACTGGCCGGTCACCGAAGCGATCGGGGGGGCGGGTTTCCAGGCCGGGTTGAGGTACAGGTACGAATTCGGGTCCCGCTGCAAGAGCCCGACGAGAACCTCGGCGACGATCCTGCCGCCCACCGGCCCGAGCCGCTCGGTGTTGGCCGGCGGCAGCTCAGCCTCCTTCAGGATGTAGAACCACAGCGGTGCCTCGCCGCCCCAACCCGGATCGTCACTGATTCCGAGCGTCGCATTGGACAGGACGGGGACGCGCATCGCCCTCGCGACCTGCTGCCCCGACGGTAGACCAACACGCTTTCCGCGGAGCGTGTTGCGGATGGCCAGGTGTTTCGTCGGGTCAGGGGCTGGGACGGCGGACCCGGGGAGGCTGGTAAGCGGCAACGAGAGCTTCGTGTCGATCTTGCGCGGCTTCCGAGCCGGGAAGTTCGGATCGACCGGAAGGATGTTCTTCCACTCGATGACCAGGTCGGACGGGAGCGGGCGCCCGCCGTTGAGGTTGAAGCCTCCGTCCGGGCCGAAGATCGGAACGACGCCGCTGTCGTTGATGATGTAGAAGGGCCGGATGATGCTGTGCGCGAACCGGTAGGCCGCCACCGAGAACTCGACCGGCATGAACGGCCGGCCGTCCTTGTTCGTGGGCTTGTAGTAGGTCAGGTTGATCACCGGCGGCTTTCCGGCGACCTCCTTGTACACCGTGCCGCTGGTGCCGACGAGCCCGTCCCCGGTCATTCGCGGGATGAAATCGTGAATGACTGCCCACTGGTAGTGCCACCGCGCCAGCCGACGCGCGGTTTCGAACACCCATTCGCGACGGATCCCCAGCGACCGGGCGTAATCGACGAGCCGGTTGTGGAACTGGAGAAACGCCTTGTGCAGCTGGAGGATGATCAGGTTCTCGTCGTTGCGCGGGTCCGGGATGATCGCCCGGCCGTTGCCGTCACGCGGCACGTCCGCAACCCCGTTGACATTCGGCGTGATCAGCAGCTTGTCCGGGTCGGCCGGATCGTAGAAGGCCGGCTCATACGCCGGGCCGCGTCCGTAGACCGAGTCGAGGTCGTAGCGCGGCGTTCGGAAATTGATGCGCGCATCGGGGTCGGCGAGCTGCAGATCGAGCGGCGTGTTGTCGAACGTGACGTCGTGGTCGATGAACTGCCCGATGAACGTGAACCCGGCGAACAGGCGCGGGCTGGTGTTGAGATGGGTGTCGTCCGGGACGGTCTGGTCCTCGACCATCGTGCTCGCGAGACCGGTCAGCAGGTCGTCGCGCGGCGCGAAGGCCGGAAGCCGCTTGAACATCGTCCCGAACCGACCCTCGGCCAGCCGGTCCGTGCTGGTCAGGTACATCCCCCGAAGCTCGACGCCGTGCAGGCCGCTGCCGCCTTCAACGGCGCCCACTCTGGTGGGCAACCGGCCGCCCACCAGTGCGCCGGCCGACAGGGCGGCCGCCCCGGCGAGGAACCTACGGCGCGACGTGCGACTGTGGTACCAGCCTCGCCGAGGCGAGCCATCCTGATCGGCCATTAACCCTTTGTCCTCACGCGACTACTGAACGCTAACAGGGCGTCAATCGACGGTGAGGTTACCACTCGAGAGGTAGCCCGCGCGGGCGTAGAACACAGTCAGTGGGTCGAGTTCCGAGGTGAGGGCCGTAACCGTGGATAGCTTGATCGAGAAGAAGTCGCCGGGCGAGGGGGCCAGGTCCGAGTCGTTGTCCCGCACGATGACCTCGAAGCGGCACAACGGCGAGGTAGACGTCTCCTGCGTCGGGCACGCGCCTGGGAAGCCCGGCGGCGGCGGCGATGAGTTCAGCCGGTAGCGGCCCAGGAAGATCAGCTGGTTCTCCGGGGGAGGAGGCGGATTTTGACCGATACAGATCTGGGATTCCAGCACCGGGTCGATCGTGTCGACGGTCCCGTGAATGGAGAACGACGAGCCGATGGGGTTGCTGCCGTGGTCGGTATAGTCGAGCTGGATACGGAGGGTCTCGTTCTCGCAGCTGAAGGTGAAGCCGAACGACGCCGGGCCGGTGAACACGACGCCGTCAGGCGGCAACTGTCCGCCGCCACGGCCCGTGCAGGCGGCCAGCACCGCAACGAGGATGCCGGCCGCGGCGACTGGTAAGCGTCGCCGGAGGAATCGCTGTGCGCCGGTCTTCATCGGTGTCCTCCAGAGCTGTCAGGCGCGGGAACCGCGCGGACGTGGAAAGCTGTCGGGCCGGCTCACATCACGTGTTCGCCGTCTCGTCTACCCATGTGGGAGAACGGTCAACCCGGCGAACGCCACGCTGTTACCCGTTGTCCCCACACTGAGCCTCCACCGGCGGCGCCTGGCGGCACCTCCCGGCGGGGTTCACCGATACGTTCACCAGCCGGTACGTCGACGCCGGCGGACTGCGCCAGCACGCGGTCATCGGGGGTGACGGACCGCCGCTGCTGCTGGTGCACGGCTGGCCGGAGAACTGGTACGCGTGGCGCCTGCTGATGCCGGCGCTGGCCCGCGACTTACGAGGTCAGCTTCGGGTTCTATCGCGCGTGGGACACCACCCTCGCACGTTGCGCCGGACAATACCTAGCAGTACTATGCGTCGCACTTCTAGGTATGAACCGAGGTGGGTGAGGTCTCGTGAAGGTCGCCAAGGATCTGGT
>JBKOXW010000209.1:0-6246 GCA_046744115.1 Actinomycetota bacterium
GAGCGGCTGAACGCGCAGACGCCGCACACCTGGGCAGCGCTGCGCGAGGTGAGCCGCTCGCTGGCCGGCGACATCCGGGTGGTCGTGGTCCGGGCCGAGGGCCGGGCGTTCTCGGCGGGGCTGGACCGGGCCGCGTTCACCGCTGACGGTATCCCCGGTGCGGTCGGACCGGCCCAGCTGGCTGGCATGCCGCGGGCCGAGGCGGAGGCGGTGATAGAGGGGTTCCAGGAGGCGTTCGGCTGGCTGCGGCGGTCCGACCTCGTCTCGGTCGCCGCCGTGCAGGGGCACGCCATCGGCGCCGGCTTCCAGCTCGCCCTGGCCTGCGACCTGCGGGTGCTGGCCGACGACGCGCAGCTGTGCATGGCCGAGACCAGCCTCGGCCTGGTGCCGGATCTGGGCGGGACCGCCCCGCTGGTCGACCTCGTCGGCTACTCGCGGGCGCTGGAGATGTGCCTGACCGGCCGCCGCGTCGGCGCGGAGGAGGCGCTGCGGCTCGGGCTGGCCACCGTCGTGGTGCCGCGCGCGCAGCTCGCCGCGGCAACCGACGACCTGGTCGCGGCGCTTCTCGCCGCGCCGCGCAGCGCCGCCGTGGAGACCAAGGCACTGCTGCTCGGGGCCGCGGGGCGGCGCCGGGAGGACCAGCTGGCTGCGGAGCGGGAGGCGCAGGTGCGCCTGGTGCGGGAGCTGTTCGCCGCCGACCGTGGCTGAGCCCCTCGGCCACGGCCGGCGGGATCACGCTCACGGCGTAATCGGCGCTGTCCCAAGTTTTGTCGGGAAGCAGGCGCATGATTGCCGCGTTCGCCCGCCAGGAGGTGCGCAGATGAGGATGCGGTCATGACGATGCCCGGCGGTCATGCCGGCTGGCAGGTCTTCTCGTCCTACCGGCGCGACCCCTCGGTCAGCCAGAAGCGGCTCGCGCCGGGCACCGCCCGGCGGATCGCCCGCTTCGCCCTGCCGTACCGCGGGGAGCTGGTGATCTTCCTCGCCACAGTGACCGCGAGCGCGATCATCGGCGTCGTCACCCCGGTGCTCGCCGGCCGGGTGGTCAACGTGATCACCGGTCCGGACGGCACCGTCTCGGCGGTGGTGTGGATCGCCGGCATCATCGCCGGGCTCGCGGTGCTGGACGCGGCGCTGTCGCTGGCCCAGCGGTGGTTCTCCGCGCGCATCGGCGAGGGCTTGATCTTCGACCTGCGCACGAAGGTGTTCGACCATGTCCAGCGGATGCCGCTGGCGTTCTTCACCCGGACCCAGACCGGCGCGCTGATCAGCCGGCTGAACAACGATGTCATCGGCGCCCAGCAGGCGTTCACCTCGACGCTGTCCGGCGTGGTGTCCAACGTGATCGCGCTGATCCTCACCGCCGGCGTGATGTTCTCGCTGTCCTGGCAGATCACCGCGCTGTCGCTGGTGCTGGTGCCCGTGTTCGTGATCCCGGCCCGGCGGGTCGGTGCCCGGCTGCAGGCGATCACCCGCGAGTTCTACACGCTGAACGCGTCCATGAACGCGACGATGACCGAGCGGTTCAACGTCTCGGGTGCGCTGCTGGTCAAGCTGTTCGGCCGGCTCCCGGACGAGTCGCGGTCGTTCTCCGACCGGGCCGGCCGGGTCCGCGACATCGGCGTCATCTCGGCGATGTACAGCCGGGCGTTCTTCGTGGCGCTGGCCCTGGTGGCGTCGCTGGCCCAGGCGCTGGTGTACGGCCTCGGTGGCTGGTTCGCGCTGACCGGGCGGCTGGACGCCGGCACGGTCGTCACGCTCGCCCTGCTGCTCACCCGGCTGTACGGGCCGCTGACCGCGCTGTCGAACGTGCGCGTCGACGTGATGAGCGCGCTGGTGTCGTTCGAGCGGGTGTTCGAGGTGCTCGACCTGCCGCCGCTGATCGCCGACAAGCCCGGCGCGGTCACGCTGCCGCCGGTCGCCCGCTCGATCGAGTTCGACGACGTGCGCTTCTCCTACCCGACGGCGAGTGAGGTGTCGCTGGCCTCGCTGGAGGACGTGGCCATTCTCGACCAGGCGCCGAGCCAGGAGGTGCTCCGCGGGGTGTCCTTCCAGGCCGAGCCAGGGGAGCTGATCGCCCTGGTCGGGCCGTCCGGCGCCGGCAAGACCACGATCAGCCAGCTGGTGCCGCGCATCTACGACGTCCGCGCCGGCGCGGTCCGGGTTGGCGGCCAGGACGTGCGGGACGTGACGCAGGCGTCGCTGCGCCAGGCGATCGGCGTGGTGACCCAGGACGCGCACTTGTTCCACGACACGATCCGGGCGAACCTGCGGTACGCCCGGCCGGACGCCGGCGACGCCGAGATGTGGGACGCGCTGGAGGCCGCGCAGATCGCCGACCTCGTCGCCGCGCTGCCGGACGGGCTGGACACCGTCGTCGGTGAGCGCGGCTACCGGCTCTCCGGCGGGGAGAAGCAGCGGATCGCGATCGCCCGGCTGCTGCTCAAGGCGCCGTCGCTCGTCATCCTGGACGAGGCGACCGCGCACCTGGACAGCGAGTCGGAGGTGGCGGTGCAGCGGGCACTGTCCGCGGCGCTGTCTGGCCGCACCTCGCTGGTCATCGCGCACCGGCTGTCCACCATCCGGGAGGCGGACCGGATACTGGTCGTCGACGGCGGCCGCATCGTGGAGTCGGGCACCCACGACGACCTGCTCGCTACCGGCGGCCTCTACGCCGAGCTCTACCGGACCCAGTTCGAGCGCCAGGACGCGCTCGACCCGGCAGGCTCAGCCGAGCGCCAGGACGCGCTCGACCCGGCAGGCTCAGCCGAGCGCCAGGACGCGCTCGACCCGGCAGGCTCGGCCGAGCGCCAGGACGCGCTCGACCCGGCAGGCTCGGTCGAGCGCCAGGACGGGCTCGACCCGGCAGGCTCGGTCGAGCGCCAGGACGGGCTCGACCCGGCAGGCTCGGTCGAGCGCCAGGAGGCGCTCGACCCGCGCCCCGCGTGACGGGTCAGATCACGCGCAGGGCGCCGCCGTCGATCGGGATCATGGCCCCGGTCACGTAGGAGGCGGCGGGGGACAGCAGGAACGCAGTGACCCGGCCGAACTCCGCCGGCTCGCCGTAGCGGCCCAGCGGTATAGCGGCCTCGTTGCGGGCCCGCGCCGCGGCGGCGTCGCCGGAGGCCGCGTCCAGCTCGACCGTGCGATCGGTGGCGATCCGCCCCGGCATCAGGCCGAACACCCGCACCCCACGTGGTCCGAGCTCGTCGGCGAGCGTCTTGGCCAAGCCGGCCAGCCCGGGGCGCAGCCCGTTCGAGATCGCCAGCCCGGGGATCGGGGACCGCGCCGAGGAGGAGAGCACGAACCCGATCGCTCCGTCGCCGTCGAGCGCGACCGCGACGTGGCGGGCCAGCCGAAGGGCGCCGAGGTACACCGAGTCGAACGCGGCCCGCCAGGCCTCCTCGGGCGTGTCCAGCACCGAGCCCGCCGCCGGACCGCCGACGCTGATCAGCGCGCCGTCCAGGCCGCCGTACCCGGACCGCGCGGCCTCCACCAGCCTCGGCGCGCTCGCCGCCTGACCGAGGTCGGCGACCACGGCGACCGCGTGCGCGGCGCCTCCGAGCTCCTGGGCGGCCCGCTCGACCGCGGCCTCGTCCCGCGCCCCCAGCACCACCCGCGCACCCTCGGCGACCAAGGCCTCGGCGGCGGCCCGGCCGAGGCCCCGCGAGCCGCCGCTGACCACGTACACCCGTCCCGCGAGTCCGAGATCCATGCGCGCCATCCTGCCCGAGCACGCCACAGGGTGCAGTGCCGCCACAGGCTTGGCCGGAAAGGGAGTGGCCGGGAAGGGTCGGGCCGGGGCTGACGGAAGGCCCCGGCCCGACCGTCCCGGCGGCCGGCCGGCCAGCCGGATCTGGCCGACCAGTCCGTGGGCTACGCCGGCCGGTCCGAGGGACCGGCGGCGTCGGCAGTAGTACGTGCCAGAGGTCGCGGTGGGATTGCCCACCGGCTGGTCCGCGCCCGACTCAGAGCAGCGAGCGCAGCACGCACGGCATGATGCCGCCGTGCCGGTAGTAGTCGGCCTCGCCCGGCGTGTCGATTCGGACCACGGCGCGGAACTCGCGCTCGTCGGCGCGGACGGTCACCTCCCGCGGCACGTCGCCGGAATTCATCGCCTCGATGCCGGACACGGAGAACGTCTCCTCGCCGGTCAGCCCGAGCGAGGTCGCCGACTCGCCCTCGGCGTACTGCAGCGGCAGCACGCCCATGCCGATGAGGTTCGACCGGTGGATGCGCTCGAACGACTCGGCGATCACGGCGCGCACGCCGAGCAGCGCGGTGCCCTTGGCCGCCCAGTCCCGGGACGAGCCGGAGCCGTATTCGGTGCCGGCGAGCACGACGAGCGGCACCCCGGCCTCGGCGTACGCCATCGCCGCGTCGTAGATCGTGGTCTGCTCGCCGGTCAGCAGGTTGCGGGTGACGCCGCCCTCGACGCCGGGCACGAGCTGGTTGCGCAGCCGGATGTTGGCGAAGGTGCCCCGGATCATCACCTCGTGGTTGCCGCGCCGCGAGCCGTACGAGTTGAAGTCCCGCTTCTCCACGCCATGCTCGACCAGGTACCGCCCGGCCGGCGAGTCGGGCTTGATCGAGCCGGCCGGGGAGATGTGGTCGGTGGTCACCGAGTCGCCGAGCATGGCCAGCACCCGCGCGCCGGCGATGTCCGTCACCGGCGCGGGCTCGCGATCCATCCCGTCGAAGTAGGGCGGCTTGCGCACGTACGTCGAGTCCGGGTCCCAGGCGAAGACGTCACCGGTCGGCGTCGGCAGCGACCGCCAGCGCTCGTCGCCGGCGAACACGTCGGCGTAGTCGCGGGTGAACATCTCGCTCGCGATTGCCTCATCGATGACCCGCTGCACGTCGTGCGTCGACGGCCAGAGGTCGGCCAGGTACACCGGCTGGCCGTCGGAGCCGACACCGAGCGGCTCGGTCGTCAGGTCCACGTCCATCGTGCCGGCCAGCGCGTACGCCACCACCAGCGGCGGTGAGGCGAGGTAGTTCATCTTCACGTCCGGGTTGATCCGGCCCTCGAAGTTCCGGTTGCCGGACAGCACCGAGACCACGGCCAGGTCGGCGTCCTCGACGGCCGCGCTGACCGCCTCCGGCAGCGGCCCGGAGTTGCCGATGCAGGTGGTGCAGCCGTAGCCGACGAGGTGGAAGCCGAGCTTCTCCAGGTACGGCGTGAGCCCGGCCCGCTCGTAGTAGTCCATGACCACCTTCGAGCCGGGCGCGAGCGAGGTCTTCACCCACGGCTTGCGCGCCAGCCCACGGTCCACCGCGTTCTTCGCCAGAAGAGCGGCGCCGACCATGACCGATGGGTTGGACGTGTTCGTGCAGGACGTGATCGCCGCGATGACGACCGCGCCGTGGTCGACCTCGGCCTCGGCGCCGTCGTCCAGGGTGACCGGGGTGGGCCGGCTGGCCCGGCCCTCGGCGCCGTTGGCCGCGCTCGGCACCCGCGGCTCGCCGCCGCCGTTGTGGCCCACCGCGGGCGGGTCGCTGGCCGGGAACGACTCGTCGGATGCCTCGTCCACACCGGACAGCTGGGCTGCCCCCAGCGCGCCGCGCGCGCCGGCCGGTGACACGTCGGCGACGTACTCCCGTAGCGCGGACCGGAACGCCGACTTCGCCTCGCGCAGCGCCACCCGGTCCTGCGGGCGCTTCGGGCCGGCCAGCGAGGGCTCCACAGTGGACAGATCCAGCTCCAGCGTCTCCGAGTAGGCCGGTTCGACGTCCGGGTTGTGCCAGAGCCCCTGCTCCTTGGCGTACGCCTCGACGAGCGCGACCTGCTCCTCCGGCCGGCCGGTGAACCGCAGGTAGCGCAGCGTTTCCTCGTCGATCGGGAAGATCGCGCAGGTGGAGCCGTACTCCGGGCTCATGTTGCCGATCGTGGCCCGGTTGGCCACCGGCACCGCGGCCACGCCCGGCCCGTAGAACTCGACGAACTTGCCGACCACGCCGTGCCTGCGCAGCATCTGGGTGATCGTGAGCACCAGGTCGGTGGCGGTCGAGCCCTCCGGCATCTCGCCGGCGAGCTTGAAGCCCACGACCCGCGGGATCAGCATGCTCACCGGCTGGCCGAGCATGGCCGCCTCCGCCTCGATCCCGCCGACGCCCCAGCCGAGCACGCCCAGCCCGTTGACCATCGTGGTGTGCGAGTCGGTGCCCACCAGCGTGTCCGGGTAGGCCTGACCGTCCCGGGTGAACACGACGCGGGCCAGGTACTCGATGTTGACCTGGTGCACG
>JBKOXW010000140.1:0-13271 GCA_046744115.1 Actinomycetota bacterium
CCTCGTCGGATGCCCGCTCGCCACCCGAGAGAAGCACGAGCGAACGACCCGCGGACCGCACGACGGCGGCGATCGCCTCCGAAGGCGTGAGCTCCCGGTCGTAGGCGGCGGGCACCCCGGCCCTCGCCGCGGGATCGGGAAAGTTGACCTTGACGACCTCGGCACCGATCTCGGCCGCCGCCCGGGCCGCGTAATCCACCGCGTAGAACGAGTCCTGCCCACCCTTCGCCCGCACGGCCGAGCCACGCGGGTACGCCCACACGATCAGCGGCATTCCGTACCGCTCGCAGTCCTCGCGCACCCCCCGGAACCGGTTCAGGTCCTCGTCCTGGCGGGGGGAACCGACATAGACGGTGTAGCCGACAGCGTCCGCGCCCAGCCGGACGGCGTCCGCGACGGTGGCGTTCAGCGGAGACAGCGGCTCATCGGCCGGCGGCAGCTCGGTCTTTCCGTTCAGCTAGAGCACCAGCGGGACTCGCCCGCGTAATCCCAGTAGAACCGCTCCGCCACGCCCACCTGCACGGCCATCCGTTGAAGCCGCGCTCCACCGCCAGCTTCATGACGTACGCCGGGTCAGCCGCCCACGGGCTGTCCGCGAAGTCCCGCGGACCGTGCTCCAGACCCTGGTCGTAGGGCAGGAAGAGCGCCCTGCCGTTGCGCAACTCGTGCCCGTGCAGCATCCGATGAAGCCGTGCCTGCTTGCCGATCGGCAGACGCAGGCCGGCCAGTCCGTCGTGTCCCACCGGCGCCTCCCTCGACTGGCGCACCGGATGGAGCATTAAGTGTTCGACCAGTGCACGCTCATGCCGTCTCGGCGGCCGAACCTTTCCAGGTCAGCCGCGACGATGGCCTGGATCGTGGCCAGTTGGCTGGGCGTCTCGGCTTCGGCCACGAGGACCAGCTCTTCGGGCCCGGCCGTCATGTGGCATGTTCCGCCGTGCGGGAACTCCACCACACCGTGGGGTGGTGCCCACTCGGAGCGGGCTCCCATGTGTGTTGCGTGGTTGGTGAGCTGCTTTGCGTAGCGATCGGCCGCGGGGGTGGTGATGCGGGCCTCGGACCGGACCATCAGTGCGGGCCTCCGGGGTGATTGGCCGCCTTGCGCGCGCGCGGCGCCTGGTTGACCGGTTGGGGCGTGTCCTCGCGACGCCCGTCATCGGTGCGGCCGGCGGGCTGGGTCAGGCCGTTCTCGTAGGCGTAGATGACCGCTTGGACGCGGTCGCGGAGCTCGAGCTTGACGAGGATGCGCTTGACGTGCGTTCGGATCGTCGACTCCTCGACGACGAGGGCCGAGGCGATCTCGCGGTTCGACAGCCCGCGGGAGATCAGTTCGAGCACCTCACGCTCGCGTGCCGTAAGACGGGCGAGCTTGGTCTGGTCGGCGAGGTCCGGCGTCGGCTGCTGGGCCATGCGGTCGATCACCCGCCGGGTGACCGAGGGTGAGAGCAGCGAGTCACCGGCGGCGATCGTGTGGACCGCCGCGATCAGCTCCTCGGGTCGCGTCCGTTTGAGCAGGAAGCCAGAGGCGCCGGCCCGCAGCCCGCCGAAGACATAGTCGTCCCGCTCGAAGGTGGTGAGGATCAGGACCCGCGCGGTCGGGGCGACCCGGGAGAGCTCACGGGTGGCGGATATTCCGTCGAGGTCGGGCATCCGCACGTCCATGAGCACGACGTCCGGGGCGAGCATGCGGGCGCGCTCGACCGCCTGGCGTCCGGTCGCCGCCTCGCCGACGATCTCGATGGTCGCATCGACCGAGAGCAACTCGATCAGCCCGGCGCGCATCAGATCGTCGTCGTCGGCGATAAGCACCCGTGTCATGCGCGCAGCCCCGGGTAGGGCAGCCGAGCGAAGACGCGGAACTCGCCGTTGACCCGCCCGGCGTCGAGGGTGCCGCCCAGCAGACTCGCCCGCTCGTGCATGCCGATCACACCGTGCCCTCCGGACGACCGCGCGTCGGCTTTGGCCAGCACCGGATTGATCACGGTCAGCTCCACAGACGTGTCGCCGAATGTGAGATCGATCCGAGCCGGGCCGTCCCCGTGCCGGGCGGCGTTGGTCAGCGCCTCCTGCAGGATCCGGTACGCAGCCTGGTCGACCGCGGCGCCGAGCGGCCGCGGGGTTCCGGCGGTGCCGACCGTCACGGCGAGCCCAGCCGCCGCGTGGTGCGTGATGAGGGTGTCGAGTGACGCAAGCCCGGGGGGCGCCTCCACCGCCGTGCCGTTCGGCGGTCCGCTATGGCGCAGCGTTCCCACCAGCCGGTCGATCTCCTCGACCGTCTGGCGGGCGATCCCCTCGATCGCGGCCAACGCGAGGCGAGAGCGCTCCGGATCCTGTGGGTGGCGGAGCCGTGCCGCGCCGGCCCGGACCGCGATCACGTTGATCGCATGGCCGGCCGAGTCGTGCAGGTCGCGGGCAATCCGGGCGCGCTCCTCGGCCACCGCGAGCAGGCGCTCCTGCTCGGCCTCGCGTTCGGCGCGGACGACGCGCTCCTCCAGCGCGGCGATGTGTGCTCTACGCAGCCGGGTTCGTTCGCCGGCAAACCACGCGACGGCCCACGGGAGCCCGCTATGGACGAGGTCGACAACGGGGAAGCCTTCGTCCGCCGCCGCCGTCGCGGCCAGGAACGCAGCGAACAGCGCGACCGCCACCCCGGCAACGCGAGGGGTCCACGGATGGGTCTCGTCCCGGCTCGCCGTGAGCAGATAGAGCGCGGCGGCCGGACCGAGCGGGACACCAAGCGCGTAGCCCAGGCCGGCGGCCAGCGTGCTCGCCATCGCGATCACCACGAAGACGCCGAACGGCGCCCGCCGCCAGGCCAGTAGCGGCACCGTCGCGCACACCACCAGCAGCCCGCCGAGCAGATCCAGCTCCGACCCGGAGCGCGCGGAGCCGAAGCCGCCGCGGGACAGCAGCAGCAGAGAACCACCCAGCGCGGCAGCCGTGAGTGCGGCATCGACCACCATCGTGGACGACACCGGCCAGCGGGTGGGATGCCGGGGCTGCCGCGCCGGCAGAGAGGTCCGATGTTTGTCGTCCACGTCGGGCAACACCAGCGCTCCCGATCTCGGCAAGGCCCGAATCATCGACACGCCACGGGCCGTCGACTGGACGGGCGAGCTGATCGTAGCTCCGCGGCACGCCGCTCGGAGTCCCCCGCCGGATGATCCCGCTCCACTCGATGGGGATGCCGAAGCTCCCCTGAGAGGGCGTTTCGGGACGGACCCCGCCTCCGTAACGTGGCGATCTCGAGCACGAATCGACCACCCCGCCGACGCGGAAGCGCTCGCGTCGTGGCCCGGCCTGGTGGGCCGCGACCGGTTGACAGAGGAGACGCGCGTGGCTGACCCACGCCCTGACCGGGACAGCGACGACGACCCCGCCGCGCGGATCGACCGCGGGTCAACCACCAGCACCCCCCGCTGGGTGCGGGCGCTGGGGATCGTCATCGCGTTGGCCCTGATCGCGCTGATCGTCGTCCTGCACCTCACCGGCACGCTTGGCGCTGGTGCCCACCGATGACGCGGAGTCCACGGATGATCGAGGCAACCGACAGCAGCAATCACCGCGGCGCCTACTCGAGCATTGGTGCACCGGACGCCGCGACCCCGGCCACAGAACCCTCGCCCCCCGGACCGGTGGTCACCGTCCGCTCGCTGAGCAAGCGTTACCGCAACGTCGTCGCGGTCGAGGATCTGACCTTCTCCCTCGACCGGGGCACGGTCACCGGCTTCCTTGGCCCGAACGGTGCCGGCAAGTCGACCACGCTGCGCGTGCTGCTCGGCCTGGCCGAGCCCACGGCAGGCGAGGCGCGGGTGTTCGGCCGCCGCTACCGCGACCTCGAGGACCCGGCTCGTCGAGTCGGCGCCGTGCTCGAGTCGACTGACTTTCACCCGGCACGCTCCGGGCGCAATCACCTGCGGGCGCTCGCCCTCGCTGCCCGGATTCCGTCCGCCCGGGTCGAGGAGGTGCTGGAACTCGTCGACCTCGCGGGCGCGGCCGATCGGCGGGTTAAGACATACTCACGGGGAATGCAGCAGCGGCTCGGCCTGGCCGGCGCCCTGCTCGGCGACCCCGAACTGCTCATCCTCGACGAACCGGCGAACGGGCTCGACCCCGCCGGCATTCACTGGCTGCGCACGTTAATCCGCCGCTTCGCCGACCACGGCGGCACCGTGCTGGTCTCGAGCCACGTGCTCGCCGAAATCGCCCAGACCGCCGATCATGTCCTGATCATCGACCATGGCCGGCTCCGCGCCGCCGCGCCGCTCGACGAGCTCACTAGCCGCGGCGAAAACCTCGAGGACATGTACCTCGCGCTCACCACCAGGCAGGCATCATGACTGCCCCGCTTCGCGCCGAGCTCCTCAAGCAGCGCTCGACCCGGACCAACGTCAGCCTGTTCGCAGCGATGCTCGGCCTGGTGCTGCTCGCGGTGCTCCTGCACGGCCTCGGCCTCCCCGCCACGAGTCTCGACAGCGCCGCAAGCCAGCTCAGGATTCTCAGCCCCGGTGAGATCATCGGCTCGCTCATCGCCGCCCTGCTCGGCGCAATGTCGATCACCGGCGAGATACGGCACGGGACGATCCGGCCGACGTTCCTCGTCAGCCCGCGGCGCAACCGCGTCGTCACCGCAAAGGTCTGGGCGAGCATTATGGGTGGCGCCGGGGTCGGCCTCGCAGCCGGAGCCGTCGCCGAGGGCGCCAGTACCGTCGCGCTCCGCGCGAGGGGGATCGCCAGCCGTCTCGATGCCGGAGACTATGTCCTCCCACTCCTGGGCGGCGCGGCCGCCGCGGCGCTCTGGGCGGCCATCGGCGTCGGTGTCGGCGCCATCGTTCGAAACCAAGTCGCCACCCTCGTCGGCCTCTGCGCCTGGCTGCTGTTCGTGGAGAACCTCCTGCTCGGCGACCTCTCCAACCTCACCGCCGGCCGGTTCCTGCCGGGCGCGGCCGCAGCGGCCATCAGCGGACAGAAGCCGGACACGCCGCTGCTCGCCCCAGGCCTGGCCCTCGTTCTGCTTGCCCTCTACGCCGTCGCCGCCGCCACCGCCGGATCGATCGCAACGAACCGCCGCGACGTCGCCTGACCGGTGCTGGCCCCTGGCTCAGATCGGGGACGGCGGGATGGTGGCGTAGAGGTCGGTGGGGGTGGCGTCGAAGACGTCTCGTGCTTCGATGTGGAATTCGAGGAACTCGTACGGCACGACGTCGGTCTCCTCGCCGATCGGCCGCGGGTTGTGGTGGTGCCGCAGGACGTGCCAGATGACGATGTCCTGCCCGTCGACGTTCTCGCTGTTGACGTAGGCGTTGTTCAGCTTGGCGTCGGTGCAGCCCACGTCGACGCCGTCCTCGGCGCCGGGCTTGTACCGCACGACCCACAGGTCGCCGGTGGAGAAGGCGCCGTCGGGTGCGCCGTCGGAGCCGTGGACGAGCTCCCAGGAGCGCAGCGCGCCGTTCGGCTTCGGGGTCTTGTCCGCCACCCGCCAGGTGGTGAAGCGGGTCGGATCGGCGCTCTGCCCGCCTTCGGTGGTGATGCTGGTCCACTGGTCGGCGCCGGGATTGTTGCTGACGTGCTCGAACCGCTGGACCACGTCGTTGGCCGAGCCGTCGACGTCGAAGTCGAGCCGGAAGTAGAAGTTGTGGATGTGGCCCATTGTGGGGGGCGTGAACTTGAACAACCGGCCGCCGAGGCCGACCCGGACGTGGATCGAGCCGTCGGCGCGGAACTCCCACTGGTGGACGTACTGGTAGTTGCCGACCTGGAATTTCGCCCAGGTCTGCAGCCGGTCCGGTTCCAGTTCGTCCCGACCCAGCCGTTCCACTTTCACCGCACCGGTCTTGTTCGTGGTCGGGTCGAACTCGCTGTCGTTGCCGGCCAGGTTGCCTGGCGGCAGGTTCCAGCTCGGCACGTTGGGGGCGGTCGGGATCAGCGGGGTGTAGCCGACGCCGCCGCAACTGGCGCCCAGGCCGTCCTTGAAGGTCGGCGAGCCGCCGTGGTACGGCACCAGCACGAACGGCTGGCTCCCGCGGTAGAGGACCATCCGGGTCGCCGCGCCGTCGTTGAACTGTGCCTTGCTGATCACCAGGCCCTGCTGGTCGGTCCACGGGATCAGGTAGGTGACCGTCCACCCGGCGTGCGTCACGGTGCCGGCCATGTCTCAGCCCTCCCGATCCTCGTCGTAGGGCAACACTTGACCGTCGGTCAGGTCGGCGACGGCGCTTGCCAGCCGTTCCGGGAAGCGGTCCGCCGACCACAGGTGCAGCTCGATGCGGCGGTGGGTCCAAGCCGGGTCGTCCTCCGCCACCGACCGCCCCGGGAAGGCCACGATCGAGACCTCGCGGCCTTCGACGAGTCGGCCGATCTCGGAGCGGAGAACCAGCTCGTACGCCTCCGCCACCTCCTCCTCGGACGGGCGGAGGTGCACACCGCGGCGTTCGCCGATCCCGACGACCTCGCCGCGACCGAGATCGACCGTCACGACCACCGCCACGCCGCGGTCGTAGTCGTAAAAATGCACCCGCGCCAGTCGGCTTGGACGGCCCTCGCCGTCGGGCTTGTCCTCGTCGTAGTCGGCGCCGACCAGGCGCACCCTGCCCTCGCCCACCCGGCCGCGGATCTGCTCGTCCGCCCGCACGAACTCGGTCACCCGAGCCCCGACCCGATCGACCAGCGCCGCCAGATCCTCGGCCGACGACGGCAGCCGCCGGGCCAGCGCAATCCCGCGCCGCTCCTCGGCGGCATTCAGCAACGGCTCCGGCACCGCACCCACCCCCAGGCTCCCGGCGCGCATGCGCCGGCTTCCCCCTCGGAGGCCCCGACCAGGACCGCTGATACCTCTGATACCTCGATCACGCCACGATGCAGACAGGCCCCGGGGCACCGAGTGGCTTGCTACTAGGCGGTTTCGTACCCGCCGATACTGTGGGCCGATGGCGAGGTGGGCTGATGACGGGGGCTGAGCGGGCTGGGGGCCGGGCCGACGGGCTGGTCACGGTGGTGCTCGAGGTGTCCGGGGTGCAGTGGGCGACGGAGAAGTCGCGGGCGGAGGCGGTGCTGGGGCGCCGGCCGGGTGTGGTCGCGGTGGAGGCCAACCCGGTGGCACAGACTGCCACGGTGGTTTTCGACCCGGCCCGGACGTCGGTGGCCGAGCTGGCCGGCTGGGTGCGGGACTGCGGGTTCCACTGCCGCGGCATGTCAGTGCCCGAGCACGTGTGCGACCCCCTGGCTGAACCAGCCGCCGAGGAGCATGCAGCCCATGCCGCGGGCGCCCCGGCGGGTGAGCGGATGGCAGGGCCGCAGGAGGCGATGGGTCACGGCGGCCACGCAGCGATGTCGATGGACGCGATGGTCGCCGACATGCGCAACCGGTTCCTGGTCGCGGCACTGTTCTCGATCCCGATCCTGCTGTGGTCGCCGATCGGCCGGGACGTGCTGGGCTTCACCGCGGCAGCGCCGTTCGGGCTGCGCGACGACGTGTTCATGCTGATCCTCAGCCTGCCGGTGATCTTCTACTCGTCGTGGATCTTCTTCGACGGCGCGGTGCGGGCGCTGCAGGCGCGCACGCTGGACATGATGGTGCTGGTCGCGGTCGCCATCGGGGCCGGCTGGCTGTACTCGCTGGGCGTCACCCTCACCGGCGGCGGCGAGGTGTTCTACGAGGCGGCCACCGTGCTAGCCGCGTTCGTCCTGCTGGGACATTGGTTCGAGATGCGCGCCCGGGGCGGGGCCAACGACGCTATTCGGACCCTGCTCGACCTCGCCCCGCCGAGGGCGGTCGTGCTGCGGGACGGGACCGAGGTCGAGCTGCCGACGGCCCAAGTGGTGGTCGGCGACCTGTTGCTGGTCCGCCCGGGGTCGCGGATCGCCGTCGACGGCGTGGTCGAGACCGGCGAGAGCGAGGTCGACGAGTCGATGGTCACCGGCGAGAGCCTGCCGGTGCACAAGGCGCCCGGCGACCCAGCGATCGGCGCGACCATCAATGCGGACGGCACGCTGCGGGTGCGGGCCACAAAGGTGGGTGCGGACACCGCGCTGGCGCAGATCGTGGCGCTGGTGCAGCAGGCGCAGAACTCCAAGGCACCGGGGCAGCGGCTGGCCGACCGTGCGGCGTTCTGGTTGGTGCTGGTCGCGCTGGTCGGTGGGGGGCTGACGTTCGCTGTCTGGACGCTGTTCTCCGACCGGCCGGTCGCCGACGCGCTGCTGTTCGCCATCACCGTGGTGGTGATCACCTGCCCGGACGCGCTCGGCCTGGCCACCCCTACCGCGATCATGGTGGGCACCGGGCTGGGCGCGAAGCGCGGCGTGCTGTTCAAGAACGCCACCGCCGTGGAGACCTCCGCGCGCATCCAGGCGGTGGTCATGGACAAGACCGGCACGCTGACCCGTGGCGAGCCGGAGGTCACCGACGTCCTGGTGGCCGACGGGGTCGACCGCGACGAGTTGCTGGCGCTGGCCGCCGCGGTGGAGCGGGAGTCCGAGCACCCGCTGGCGCAGGCCGTAGTCCGATACGCCGACGCGGCCGGCGGGCCGCGGCCGGCCGCTGCGGCGTTCGACAGCGTGCCCGGCCACGGCGCGACCGCGCGGGTAGACGGTCGAAGGGTGGCGGTGGGCAACGCCCGGCTGATGACTCGCCTTGGCGTCGACGTCGGCCGGCTCGCCGCCGCCCGGGACGAGCTGGCCGCCGGCGGGCGGACCACCGTGCTGGTCGCGCTCGACGGCCACGCCGCCGCAGTGATCGCCATCGCCGACGCCCCCCGGCCGACCGCGAAGGCAGCCGTCGACGCCCTTCATGAGCTGGGCGTGCGGGTGGTCATGCTGACCGGCGACAACCGCGCCACCGCTGACCGGATCGCCGCCGAGCTGGGCATCGACACCGTCATCGCCGAAGTGCTGCCCGGCGACAAGGCAGCCAAGATCGCCGAGCTACAGGCCGCCGAGACGAAGGTCGCCATGGTCGGCGACGGCGTCAACGACGCGCCCGCGCTGGCCCAGGCCGACCTCGGCATCGCCATCGGCGCCGGCACCGACGTGGCCATCGAGACCGCCGACGTGGTGCTGATGCGCTCCGACCCGCTGGACGTGCCCACCGCGCTGCGCATCGGCCGCGGCACCCTCCGCAAGATGCGGCAGAACCTCGGCTGGGCGATCGGCTACAACAGCATCGCCCTGCCCATCGCCGCCGGCGTGTTCGAGCCGGCGTTCGGTCTCGTGCTCCGACCCGAGATCGCCGCCTTGTCCATGTCCGGGTCCAGCTTCCTGGTCGCGGTCAACGCCCTGCTGCTCAAGGGATTGCGACTGCCCGCGCCACCACCGGCCGCCGGCGTCCCGGCACCCGCCGAACCTCCCGTGCCGGTGCCGGCTGGCCAGTAATGGCGCCAGCGCACTCAGTCCTGGTAGGACAGTCGGACCACCATGACCGCCTCGAAGTGGTAGACGCCGTAGGCGAATCAGCCCAACTCGCACTCTGTCGAACCATTGCTTGGCGGGCTCAGTTCGCGCAGAACTCACGGGTGCATCCTCTGGAGGCAGGAGTTCGTGGCCGAACTGGCCTGGTGTGAGAGCCTTGTCGCCAGCCAGGTGGTCGGGTGCCGCGCGGCGTCCTTCGGGGGACCGGACGGGGTGATCGATGGAGGGACGGCTGGCGCTCTTGCGGCGCCGGCGGGACGGCCGGGCCGCAGACGGCATGCTGCCCCTCACCGAACGCATGCTTGGCCGGCTGCCCGGACCGCCCGTGGCGTGGGTGCTGGCCTGGGCGGCGGTCCCCATCGCCGCCGGGTTGCTTCCCGGCTCCTACCTGGCCACGGTCGGGACCCAACCCATCCCGGTCAGACTCCTCACCGGGCTGGTGTACGCCTACGCGGTGGTATTGGCCGTCTGGGCGGTCGGCAGGTTCACCACGGGAAGCACCACGGTGGAGCGCTCGGTGGAGCAGCTGGCGGCGGACGCCGGGCAGGCCGCCACGCCAGTGTTCGGCGGCATGGCCAGCACTTTGGGGCCGCTGGCGCTCACGCTGGTGTTTGTGGCGGTGACCGAGTGGTGGACCGCGGTGCTGAGCGACCTGTGGGCTGCTCTGCGGTGGTTGCCGGTCTCGTTGCTGGTCAGCCTGCCGCTGCTGACAGCGGTCTGGGTCTACCTTGCCCTGTTGTTGGGCCTGAGTCGGCTGGGCCGGCGAACCTTGTCGCTGACCGCCTTTCCCGAGGATCTCAGCCTGGGCCTGGGTGAGGTCGGGCGGCTGGCGTTCACCGCATTCTGGATCTATGGGGCCGGGTTTGCGCCGGTGCTGGTGATCAACCTCGCCTACCCGCGTCGCCTGCTGCTGAGCCTTGGCCTGTTCCTGCTGGGGGTGCTGGTCTTTTTCGCCTGTCTGCAGGGCCTGCACCGGCAGTTGCTGGCTGCCCGTCGCCACTACCTGGAGTGGGCCGGCCAGCTGTACGCGCGCGCCTACGAGCCGATCCGGTCCGGCTCGCTGACGGCCCTGGGCGAGCAGGCTCAGCCCCTGCAGGCGGCCGAGGTGATCCAGCGACGCGCCGACGCCATCCAACAATGGCCCTTCCAACAACGCCGGCTCGCCCAGATCGCGGGCATCGTGGGGACCGTGGTCACCTTCGTCATCACCGGCATCATCACGCGGCTCATCCAGGTCCGCTTGGGACTGTAGACCAGCCGGCGGTCCTTCTCACCGATCAGTCGGCAGCCGGCGGCCGATCGCCTCCCGAACCTGGCCGATCCGCAGCCCTCCGTCGGCGTCGAACAGGCCGGTCCCGTCCAGAACGCCGATGACGCCGATGTCCTGCGGCCAGACGAACTTGTCCGGCCACAGCATGCTCAGGTCCTGCCCGCTCAGCCGGTCCACGACCGGCGGAGGCCCTTCGCGTACGCAGACCCGCTCGGAAGCCCGCTCCCGGTTCCCAGCCGGCACGGCAGCCGGCCGGGCTGTGGGCGCCGGCCTATCGGTCGTGGCCATCCCGGCCACGCCCTTGCAGAAGCCCCCAATGAGGCAGCGCAGGGCTTCCATGGGGGTCTTGCCGGCGGCGAGTTTGTGTCGCGCATCAGCCGAGACCGGACACTGACAACGCACGAGCTTACGGGCAGGAGCACTTAGCCGAATGGGACCGGGCAGTGGCGGAGGTGGTGCACCGTCGCGGCGGCCAGCGGCGCGGCCGCTGCGAGGAGTGGCCCGGTGGCCAACAGGAAGGTGACAACTGCGAGCCGCGCTGGCTCCCACCGGTCGCGGTGGGCGTCCGGATCGCGCAGTCGGGCGATCCGATCACCAGCGGTCGAGTCCGTTGCGGCCAAGGTGCCCACCGGAGCACCGACCCGGGACAGCGACGACAGCGCGCCGGCGATCGCGTCGACTCCATGCCGACGCGCGGCCGCGTCGTCGGCACACATCTCCAGTAGCCGCGCCACCTCGGCGGGCGCCCGTGCGAACAGCGGCAGGCGGCGGAACGCACGAGCCAGCCCATGAAGCG
Organism: Actinomycetota bacterium; assembly: GCA_046744115.1. Lineage (GTDB taxonomy): Bacteria > Actinomycetota > Actinomycetes > Mycobacteriales > CADCTP01 > JBKOXW01. Next base: position 11,469 of record JBKOXW010000140.1, read on the forward strand.
AGCCGAGCACCAGATGGTGACGCGCGGCGAGATGAGCCTGCTCGTGTGCCAGCACCGCACGAAGCTCTGGTCCGGTCAGCGCGTCGAGGGCGCCTCTGCTGACCACGATCCGCCCCGGCCTGCCCGGAATGCAGTAGGCGAGCGGAACCGGATCATCCAGTAGCACCGCGTCGGTGCCAGGCAGCGGCCGGCCTACAATGCGCAGCGCGTCACCGTGCCGGCGCCGCCTACGGCGGCCCTGCACCAGGACCGCCGCCACGCACCAGATCACCCATCCGGCAAGGGCCGCTGCGGCGGCGAACCCGGCCAGCCGCAGCGTCGCCAGTCCGGGTATATCAGCCGCCTCGCGCACCGTAGCCAGGCAACTGGCGAACAACTGGGCAAGCTCGCTCGCAGGGAGCACCGGCACCGCCAACGCCAACGCACCCACGGTCCACGACACGACGACGGACGCCGTCGCAGCCTGCCAGGCCAGCACGCCGAGCCGGGGAGCCCGACCACGCCGTGCCATCCCCGCCAGCGGCACCGCCGCCGTGACCGCCACCAGGGTGCCGTACAGCAGCAGACTCGCCGCGATCCTCATCGTCGCCTACCCCTCGAGTGGCGGCGAAGCGCCCGGCGCAACGCGTCTGCCTCGGCTTCGGTGATCCCGTCCAGGAACCTGACCAGCGTTACGTCGGCGTTACGACTCTCGGTCAGGGCCTCCCGCATTAGCCTCGCGCTGTACTCCTCCCGGCTGGCAACCGGCCAGTACCGCCAGGCAGCCCCGTCCTTCTCTCGACTCAGCCAGCCCTTGTGGTACAGGTTGTCCATCACCGTCATCACAGTCGTGTAGGCGATGTGGCGGTCCCGGCGCAGATCCTCGAGCACCTCTCGGACCGTGGCGGTGTCGCCCCAGGACCACAACCGGTCCATGATCACTGCCTCTAGGTCACCGAAGCCACGCACGTATACCCTCCCCGGCCGTACGCCGCGACCGTCCGTTCCGGAACCGGCGCGGGCGCCTGCCTCGGCAGATCCCGAGTACCTCCACGGTGAGCAGGAGCGAGCAGGGCCATCCTGCCGGATCGGAATGCCATACCGCTGCGGTGGGCGGGACCGCACGCCCAGGTCGTTCGCGTCGGTCGCCGACAACCTCGTCGCCGGCGTCACGAGTCGGAGAGTGGATCAACCGCGTGGGCAAGGGGATGTAGAGCAGCGGCACAGCACCAAGCCTGCGACCAGCTGCGACGGTAACCAGGTCGGGTTTGGCTCGGCCGGGGACAACCTCGTCCAGCGGGCACGAACTTGCGCTCCGACGTGTCCTGGATGGCCGCACTAGCGTGCGCGTTCTCGACCCATCGGACGGATCCCGCGCCACCAACTGGTCGTTCCCACCGGACCACCACGAACGCAGACGAGTCAGCGCCTTCTCGGCCTTCGCCTCCGTAGACACCGTCTCGTGCAGGATGATCCGCTCTCCGGTCGACGGGTCGAAGCCGCGAAGACGCGGACCTGGAAGACGCCGTAGTGCGGGCGGATGCTGCCGCGCGACCGACGCCGAGCGCCTGATCCGTCAACGTTGATGCCGTCACGACCGGCAAGATAGCCGACGTTGTGGCCGAAGATCGATACCGGCGTGCCGCAGCGGCGCTATGGCAGGGCAGCTAGGGCTCTGACCTCGGGAGATGTGAGCGCGCTCGGAGGGACTCGAACCCCCAACCTCTTGACGCTTCTATGTTTGTCAAGGGCTCATGGCCGTGGTCAGGTGCCGGTAGAGCTCGCGGCTGATGTAGCGCTTGAGGGCGCGACGGATTTCGCGGT
>JBKOXW010000321.1:0-4040 GCA_046744115.1 Actinomycetota bacterium
CCGCCGGCGCGCTGCCCGGCGCCTGGCGCCCGGCCCACGGGCACGGCGCGCTGCTCGGGCCGGCGATCCCGGTCCACGACGACCCGCGGCTCGCCCGGGACGGGGATGCTGCCGACGCGATCATCACTACGCTCGGGAACGGCCGCGCCGTCGTCCTTCGCGGCAACGGTGCGCTGACCGTGGCGCCCGAGGGTGCCGGCGAGGCGGTCGCCGCGATGTGGGTGGTCGAGGCCGCCGCGCGGATCCGGCTCGCGCTCGCCGCCGTACCCGAGGCGACGGTGTTCACGACGGCGGAGGTGCAGGCGTGGCAGGACGCCGCGCCCGAGCTGCTCGGGCGCCTCTGGTCGTTCCTGGCCGGACGGCACCCGGCCTGACGACGCCTTGACGTCTGCCGAGAAGTGTATACAGTTTCTGTCGTGACTGGTCAGGGCGCCGCGGGTCCGGTCGATCTCAGCCGGCTGCTCGCGCGCGACTACTGGCTGATCCTGTCCACCCCGGCCGACGGCACCGACACGGCCGCCATCGACGCGCACGTCGCCGAGCACGTCGCCTGGATGCTCGAGCTCGAACGCGACGGGGTCCTCTTCGTCTCCGGCCCGCTGCTGTCCGGGCCCGGTGTCGGACCGGGCTCCGGCGCGACGGTGGTGCGCGCCGCCGACGAGGACGCCGCCCGCCTCATCGCCGCGAACGACCCGTTCGTGCGGGCCGGGCTGCGGACGTTCGAGGTGTACCGGTGGCGGGTCAACGAGGGCAGCGTCTCCGTCCGGATGTCGCTCGGCACCGGAACCTACGAGTGGCAGTAGCCGCGTCACCGCGGGAGGTAGCGATGCAGCGAGTCGGCATGATCGGGCTGGGCAAGATGGGACTGCCGATCGCCCGCAACCTGATGGAACGCGGCTTCGAGGTCATCGGCTACCGGCGGCACGTCACCCCGGACCTGGCCGCGGCCGGCGGCATCGTCGCCGGCTCGCCCGCCGAGGTCGCGGCCCGCGCCGACGTCCTGCTGTCGATCCTGCCGGACATCGAGGCGGTGGACGAGGTCGTCTGCGGCGAGGCGGGCACGCTCACCACGCTCAAGCCCGGCACCGTCCACATCGAGATGAGCACGCTCGACGTCGACGAGAAGAGCCGCATCCGGGATGCCGTCCAGCGCGCCGGCGGCGACCTGCTGGACTGCCCGATCAGCGGGAGCCCGCCGATGGTCGCTCCCCGCCTGGCGACCACGTTCGCCTCCGGTGAGCAGGCCAGCGTCGACGCCGTCCGGCCCGTGCTGGACGCGATCTCCGGCCCCTGGGTCTACACCGGCGCGTTCGGCACCGGCGCGCGCATGAAGTACATCGCGAGCCTGCTCCTCGCGGTGCACACCGTGGCCGCCGCGGAGGCGATGGTGCTGGCCCGGCGGAGCGGGCTCGACCTGGACCTCGTGCAGCGCACGCTCGACAACTCGATCGCCGCCTCGGCGATCTTGAAGCAGCGCGGGCCGCGGATGCGGGAGCGCGCCTGGTCGCCCGCGCCCGGCCCGATCGACACGCTGCACCCGATCCTCGAACAGGTCGAGGACCACGCCGCCAAGATCGGCGTGCTCGCACCGGTGTTCACCGCCGCCAAGACGGTGTTCGACAAGGCGGTGGCCGACGGCTGGGGACAGCTCGACATCGCCTGCGTCCACGACCAGCTGGCCGGCGCGTCCGCCCTCGACCGCGACGCATCCCCATGACCTGGTCGCTGGCCACCTACCAGCGCGGCGACACGGTCGGCGTGGCGGTGCTGCGCGAGGACGGGACACTCGTCGCGCCCACCGACCTCAAGCGGTGGCCGACGATGCTCGAGCTGGTCTCGGACTGGCGGCAGGCGGCGGACGTGCTGCGCACCTGCGCGATCGACGACGCCCCCGTCATCGAGTACGACACCCTGCTGGCGCCGCTGCGCTGGCCCCGGAAGGTCGTCTGCGCCGGCGTCAACTACCGCCACCACATCCGGGAGATGGGCGGCGACGTGCCGGGCGAGGGCTGGAAGCCGTTCTTCTTCCTCCGGCCGCCGACGACGACGGTCATCGGACCTCGCGACCCGATCACGGTGCACGCCCCCGAGACGGCCCGCTACGACTGGGAAGCCGAGCTCGCCGTCGTCATCGGCATCGGCGGCCGGGACATTGCGGCCGCGGATGCGCTGGGCCACGTCGCCGGCTACTGCGTCGCCAACGATGTCACCGCCCGCGGACTCCACAAGCGACAGAGGGTGCCCGCCGACGCCTTCGTCTACGACTGGTTCGCGTCCAAGTCCACCGACGGCTCGCTGCCGCTCGGGCCGGGCATCACGCCCGCCTTCCTGATCCCCGACCCGCAGGATCTGCGGGTGCGGCTGTGGGTGAACGGCGAGCTGCAGCAGGACGAGTCCACATCGGACATGATCTGCACGGTCGCCGAGCTGATCTCGGCCGCGAGCGAGGTCGTCACGCTCGAACCGGGCGACGTCATCCCGACCGGTACGCCGTCCGGCGTCGGCGCCGGGCGCGGGCTCTACTTGCGGGCCGGTGACGTCGTCCGTACCACCATCGACGGGCTGGGCACCTTGGAGAACACCGTCGTCGACTCCTCCGGAGGAGGAACATCGTGATCTACGTGTCGCATGCGCTGCCCGTGAACGTCCCCGACCAACCTCGGCTCGACCGCGCCACGGTCTGGGACGGCCTCGTGCTCAAGGCGAACAACGCGCTGCCGTTCGTGCCGAGCATGACCTTCTGCGAGGTCATCGCCCGGCAGAGCGACACGGTGTTCGACCGCGAGATCGAGTTCCGGGGCCAGCGGTTCACCGAGCGCATCACGCTGGAGGCGCCGCATCGGGTCGTCTTCACCCGCATCGCCGGCCCGGTGCTGGGCACGATCGCGAACGAGGTCGAGGGCGCGGACGACGACCTGCGGCTCCGGTTCAGCTTCGCGCTCGTCGTGTCCGGCGTCGAGGGCGGCTCGGCCGGCGAGCAGGAGTACGCCGACTCGATGACCGGTGACTACCTCAAGGCGGTCGAGGCCACGCTGAACGCGATGCGCCGGCTTGCCGCCGACAAGAACGCCGTCTCCGCCTGACCCATCGGCGCGCCGCTCACCACGCGCGTCTGATCGCGCACGCCCGCACGTCTGGAGCACGCGCGGTCTCCACGACCTGATCATTGCGGCACACGCAGCGGAGACGGGACGGATCATCCTCAGCCGGGACGCCACAGCCCGCTTCGCGAACCTCCCAGCGGTGATCGCCGTCGACGCGTGACCGGTGTGCCGAGAGCGGTCGGGCCGAGATATTGGCTTGACTGGTGGTGGTCGTCACTGGTGTCGTCGCTAGCCAGCGGACCTGCCCGGGCCCGCGGCACGGCGGCCGAGAACGAGAGGAGGCGAGAGATGTCCACCCGAAGCTCTGCTCCGAAAGGTCACACGTCTTGTCGTTTCCTCGCTCGTTCCGGTGTGGACACTGCGGCGTAGACGTCTCGCTCGATGCGCCCGGCACGTCCCATCGCAATCACTGTCCCAACTGCCTCTGGTCACGACACCTCGATCGCAATGTTCCCGGCGACCGGAAGGCCGGCTGCCCGGGCGCCATGGAGCCGATCGCGGTCACGGTCCGCGGCGAGCACCGCTGGGTGCTGATCCACCGCTGTACGCACTGCGGCCGGCTCCGCCTGAACCGCACCGCAGCTGACGACAACCTGCTGCTGCTGATGCAGCTGGCGGCCCTGCCGCTCAGCATGCCTCCCTTCTCGTACGCCGGCCCGTACGCCGGTGCGACCACGACACCACCCGGCGAGTAAGCCTCACGGCCACGAGCCGCTGCCCGGCGGACCGCCGGGGTAGCCGTCGCCGGGTCCGTCCCACGGCTGATCGCTGGGTGGACAGCTGGTCGGGGTCGAGACGCCGCCGCCGGTGCCGCCCGTGGCCGGGGGCGTCGCCTTGCTGGGTGCCGCGCCCGAGGATGTCTTCGACGATGCGCCGCCGAACGCGCGCGGCGTGCCGGCCGGGCGGGCCGACGGGGTGAGCGGGCCGGCCGAGCCG
>JBKOXW010000188.1:0-27963 GCA_046744115.1 Actinomycetota bacterium
CCCGCCGAGATCCGGATGCTGCGCCTGCTCGGCGCCGACCTGGTCGGCATGTCCACGGCGCTGGAGGCGATCGCGGCCCGGGCCGAGGGCGCCGAGGTGCTCGGGCTGTCGCTGGTCACCAACCTCGCGGCCGGGCTGACCGGCGCGCCGCTCGACCACACCGAGGTGCTCGCGGCCGGCGAGGCCGCGGCGGCCCGAATGGGCGAGCTGCTCGCCGAGGTCGTGGGTCGCCTATGAACGCTGGCGAGATCCCTGGTCAGACGGTGCTGGTCACCGGCGCGGCCGGCCAGATCGGTCGGGTGCTCTGCCCGGGGCTCGCCGAGCGCGGCTGGCGGGTCCGCGCGCTGGACACCCAGCCGACCGGTGACGTGGCCGGTGTCGCCGAGGCGGTCGTCGCGGACATCCGGGACGCGGCGGCGCTCGACCGCGCGGTGTCCGGCGCTGCCGGGATCGTGCATCTCGCCGGCATCGCCGACGAGGCGCCGTTCCCCGACATCCTGTCCGCCAACATCGACGGCACCTACCAGGTCTTCGACGCCGCGCGCCGGGCAGGCGTACCCCGGCTGGTGTTCGCCAGCAGCAACCACGCGGTCGGCTTCACCCCGCGGATACCGCTGGCCGGAGTGGACCTGCCGCCGCGGCCGGACACGTACTACGGGGTGAGCAAGGTGTTCGGCGAGACGCTCGGCCGGCTCTATGCCGACCGGTACGGGATGGCCGTCGCCTGCATGCGGATCGGCTCGTTCGAGCCGCGCCCGACCACCCCGCGGCAGCTGTCGACCTGGCTGAGCCACGGCGACGCGGTCCGGCTCGTGCACGCCGCGCTCACCGCGCCGGACCTCGGCTTCGCCGTCGTGTACGGGGTCTCGGCGAACACCCGCGGATGGTGGGACCTCGCCCCCGGGCGGGCGCTGGGCTACGAGCCGGTCGACGACGCCGAGCGCTACGCCGCGGACGTGCTGGCGGAGCATGGCGAGCCGGCGCCGGACGCGCGGACGCAGGCGTTCCTCGGCGGTGAGTTCACCGACCCCTGCTACGACGCCGACCGGCTCGGCCGGGAGGAGCCATGACCGCCGGCGGCTCCGACGGCTCCGCGACCGCGGACGGGTGCCGCCGCCGGGCCGCGCGGGCGGTGCCGTGAGGGCCGACCTGCGCGCGGCGGCCGAGGCGTGGCTGGCCGAGGATCCGGACCCGGCCACCCGCGCGGAGCTGCGCGGGCTGCTCGACGCGGATGACGAGGCGGCGGTGGCGGACCGGTTCGCCGGCCGGCTCACGTTCGGCACGGCGGGACTGCGCGGACCGCTGCGCGCCGGCCCGAACGGCATGAACCGCGCCGTCGTCCGTCGCGCTGCCGCCGGGCTGGCCGCGTACCTGCGCGGGACCGGCGCCGCCGGCCCGGTCGTGGTCGGCTACGACGCCCGCCGGGGCAGCGCGGAGTTCGCCCGCGACTCGGCGGCCGTGCTCGCCGGTGCCGGGTTCGAGGCCCGGCTGCTCCCCCGGCCGCTGCCCACGCCGGTGCTGGCATTCGCCGTGCGCCGGCTCGGCTGCGCGGCCGGCGTCATGGTGACGGCCAGCCACAACCCGCCACAGGACAACGGCTACAAGGTCTACCTCGACGATGGAGCGCAGATCGTACCGCCGGCCGACGCGGGGATCGAGGCCGCGATCGCCGCCGTGGGTCCACTGTCGACAGTGCGACTGTCCGACACGTACGAGGTGCTCGACGACGCCATGCTCGAGTCCTATCTGGACGCGGTGGTCGCGGTGCCGCCCACCGGCCGCCGCGCGGTCCGGCTCGTGCACACCGCCCTGCACGGGGTCGGCGCGACAGTCGTGCAGGAGGCGTTCCGCCGCGCCGGCTTCCCCGCGCCGGCCGAGGTGCCCGAGCAGGCGACCCCCGACCCGGCCTTTCCCACCGTCGCGTTCCCGAACCCGGAGGAGCCAGGCGCGATGGACCTCGCGCTGGCGCTCGCGTCCACTGTGGATGCGGATCTGGTGATCGCGAACGACCCGGACGCCGACCGGTGCGCAGTCGCGGTGCCGGTGCCGGGCACCGGCTGGCGCATGCTCAGCGGGGACGAGGTGGGTGTGCTTCTCGCCGACCACCTCATCCGGCACGGCCGCGGCACCGGGACATTCGCCACCACCGTCGTGTCCTCGTCACTGCTGCGCGCGCTGTGCGCGGCCCGCGCCATGCCATACGCCGAGACGCTCACCGGCTTCAAGTGGATCGTGCGCGCGGCCGACGACGTCGCGTACGGCTACGAGGAGGCGCTCGGGTACGCCGTGGCCCCGGCGATCGTCCGGGACAAGGACGGCATCTCGGCCGCACTGGTCGTCGCAGATCTCGCCGCGGAGCTGCGCGCGCAGGGGCGGACGCTGCTGGACCGGCTGGACGAGCTGGCCGCCGAGTTCGGGGTCCACGCCACCGCACAGCTGTCCGTGCGCGTCGACGACCTGTCCGTGATCACCGAAGCCATGGCCCGACTGCGGGCGGCGCCGCCCGCGACCCTGCTCGGCCGGCCGGTCGACGCCGTCGACGACCTGCTGCCGGACGCCGACGTGGTGCGGCTCGCCGCGGCCGGCTGCCGCGCCGTGGTGCGTCCCAGCGGCACCGAGCCGAAGCTCAAGGCCTACCTCGAGGTCGTCGTGCCGGTTGCCGGGTCCGTGCCGGCCGCTCGGGCCGAGGCCGCCACCGCGCTCGCCGCGCTGCGCGCCGAGGTCGCCGACGCCCTCGGCGTCCCCTCGACCTGATCCCGAGCAGGGGTCGCGCGCTCGGTCCTACACCGCGCCGAACTGGCGGTCGCCGGCGTCGCCGAGTCCCGGCACGATGTAGGCGCGGTCGTTCAGCCGCTCGTCGATGCTCGCTGTCACCACCCGTAGCGGCAGGCCGCTGTCCTCCAGTCGGCGCAGGCCCTCGGGTGCGGCCAGCGCGCAGATCACCGTGATGTCGGTGGCGCCGCGGGCGGCAAGCAGGCTGCAGCAGTGGTGCAGCGACCCGCCGGTGGCGAGCATCGGATCGAGCACCAGCACCGGCCGGCCGGCGAGCGAGGCGGGCAGCGACTCCATGTACGCCCGCGGCTCGAACGTCACCTCGTCCCGGGCCAGCCCGACGAACCCCATCTGCGCCTCCGGCAGCAGCCCGAACGCGGCCTCGGCCATGCCGAGCCCGGCCCGCAGCACCGGCACCAGCAGCGGCGGGTTGGCCAGCCGGGAGCCGGCCGCCGGACCGACCGGCGTCTGCACCGGCGCCGGCACCACCGGCACTCCCTGGGTGGCCTCGTACACCAGCATCACGGTCAGCTCTCGCAGCGCCGCGCGGAAGGTCGCGTTGTCGGTGCGCTCGTCCCGCATCGTGGTGAGGCGTGCCGCGGCGAGCGGATGATCGACGACGAGGGTCTGCACGGGTGCACACGCTAGCGGTGATGCCGAGCCGGAACCGACCGCATGGCACGCTGGGCGGCGTGGACGACCTGTACGACCTCGCGGTGGTCGGGGCCGGCCCGGCCGGGGCTGCCGCGGCGATTCGGGCTCGGCAGCTGCGGCCGCAGGCGCGCGTGCTAGTGCTCGACCGGGCCGGCTTCCCGCGGGACAAGGCGTGCGGGGACGGCATCGCCGCGCACGGCCTGGACGAACTCCGCCTGCTCGGCCTGCCCGAGCTGATCGCCGACTACCGGCCGGTGGACCGGCTGCGGGTCATCTCCCCCGGCGGCCAGACCGTGGCCGCCCAGGCCGCCCGCCCGAACTACGTCGTGCCGCGCACCGTCTTCGACGCCCGGCTGGTCGCCGCGGCCGCCGAGCGCGGCGTCGAGGTCCGCCGGCAGAAGGTCCGCGAGATCGCCCACCGCGACGGCCACGTGCTGCTCGACGGCGCGGTCGCGGCCCGGGTCGTGGTCGCCGCGGACGGGGCCAATTCGACCGTGCGCCGGCAGCTGGGCATCCGCGAGACGCCGCGGCGGCACACCGCGATCGCGGTCCGCGGGTACGCGGACGTGCCGCCGACCGAGGACCACGCCCAGTTCATCGCGATGCAGGCGGCGGGCTGGCCGGCGTACGCCTGGTCGTTCCCGATCGGCGACGGCACCGCGAACGTCGGCTTCGGCATGCTGCTGCCCCGGCTGCGGCAGACCGGTCGGCCGGGCCGGGAGGTGTTGCACGGCCGGCTGGCCGAGCTGCTGCCGGACCGGCCGGCGCGCGACCTGCTGGCCCACCACCTGCCGCTGTCCCCCGGCCGGCCCCGCCCCGGGCGCGGCCGGGTGCTGCTGGCCGGCGACGCCGCCAGCCTCATCAACCCGCTCACCGGCGAGGGCATCTACTACGCGCTGCTGTCCGGCCGGCTGGCGGCCGAGGCCGCGCTGACCGCGCCGGCCGACCCGCTCCGCGCCTACCGCCGCCTGCTCCGCCGGCACCTCGGTGGGCATCTGCGCACCACCGACGCGCTCGCGCGGGCCGCCCAGTCGCCGCGGTTCATCGACGCCGCGATCGGCACCGCGGCCCGCCGTACCGACGTCTTCGACCTGCTCATCGACGTCGGCCTCGGCTCCGGCACCGTCCCGCTCCGGCTCGCCGCCGCGGTCGTCCTGGCCTGGGCCCGCGGCCACTGACCGCCCTGTGTCGGTCGAGCCGGTCTCGCGGGTGCGGGCGGCCTAGGACGCCGCTGCACAATCCAATGCCCTGCTGCGCCGCGCCCAGACGATGACCGGCGGCGTTGTCGTCGTCGCCGATATGTCTCATATCGGCCTTTCGTCCGGCCTGCCGGACCGCCGCCTGGATCGCGGCTCGCGACGGGCGGGATTGTGCGGCGACCTCCTAGAGTGGGGGGATGACCACAACGGCGCCGGCGGCTGTCCCGCAGACGTACGCCGACGTCGTGCGCGACGACGCGACGCTGCGCCGATTCCTGCACGGGTTGCCCGGCGTGGACCAGGTCGGCGCGGAGGCGCGAGCGGCCGGGCTGGCGACCCGGAGCATCAAGAAGGCGTCCAAGGTGTGGGCGCTCGACCTGGCGATCCGCTGCATCGACCTCACCACGCTGGAGGGTGCGGACACGCCCGGCAAGGTGCGGACCCTGTGCGCGAAGGCGCGCCGGCCGGATCCGACCGACCCGTCGACGCCGCAGGTCGCGGCCGTGTGCATCTACCCGGACCTCGTGCCGGTCGCGGCGGCCGAGACCGCCGGCACCGCCATCGCGGTGGCCAGCGTGGCGACCGCGTTCCCGTCGGGCCGGGCGAGCCTGCGCACGAAGCTCGCGGACACCGCGGACGCCGTCGCGGCCGGCGCCGACGAGATCGACATGGTGATCGACCGCGGCGCCTTCCTCGCTGGCCGCTACCTTCAGGTCTTCGAGGAGATCGTGGCGGTCAAGCAGGCCTGCGGCGAGGCGCACCTGAAGGTGATCCTGGAGAGCGGCGAGCTGTCCACTCTGGACAACGTGCGGCGCGCGTCCTGGCTGGCCCTGCTCGCCGGCGGCGACTTCGTCAAGACCTCCACCGGCAAGGTAACGCCGGCCGCGACGCCGCCGGTTGCCCTCGTCATGCTGCAGGCCGCGCGGGACTTCGCGCTGGCGACCGGCGAGCGTCGCGGGGTCAAGCTGGCCGGCGGCATCCGCGCGGCCAAGGAGGCCGTGCGGTACCTGGTGATGGTGCGCGAGGTGGCCGGCGAGGAGTGGCTCGACCCCGCGCTGTTCCGGCTCGGCGCTTCCACACTGCTCAACGACCTGCTGCTGCAGCGGCAGAAGGAGCGGACCGGTGCCTACTCCGGCCCGGACTACGTGACGCTGGACTAGGGATTCGATGATGTCCACTGTGGATGATAGACCGGTCTGGGAGTACGCGCCCGCGCCCGAGGCACGCGAGACGGCCCGGCTGCGCGAGTCGTACGGGATGTTCATCGGCGGCGAGTTCACGGGCGGCGCCGGCGAGACGATGAAGACCGTCAACCCGGCGAACGAGGAGGTGCTCGCCGAGGTCGCGGTCGCCGGCGAAGCCGATGTCGACCGCGCGGTCGCGGCCGCGCGCCGGGCGTACGACGAGGTCTGGGGGCCGATGCCGGGGCGCGAGCGGGCGAAGTACCTGTTCCGGATCGCCCGGCTGATCCAGGAGCGGTCGCGTGAACTGGCCGTGCTGGAGAGCCTCGACAACGGCAAGCCGATCAAGGAGTCCCGCGACGTCGACGTGCCGCTCGCGGCGGCGCACTTCTTCTACTACGCCGGTTGGGCGGACAAGCTCGAGTACGCCGCCATCGGCCGGAGGCCGGGAGACGGACAGGGTGGCCGCGATCCCCGCCCGATCGGCGTGGCCGGCCAGGTCATTCCGTGGAACTTCCCGCTGCTGATGGCCGCCTGGAAGCTCGCCCCGGCGCTGGCGGCCGGCAACACCTGCGTGCTCAAGCCGGCCGAGACGACGCCGCTGTCTGCGCTGGTGCTGGCCGAGATCTGCCAGCAGGCCGACCTGCCGCCGGGCGTCGTGAACGTGATCGCCGGCGCCGGCGAGACCGGTGCCGCGCTGGTCGCCCATCCCGGCGTGGACAAGGTCGCGTTCACCGGCTCGACCGAGGTCGGCAAGGAGATCCAGCGCGTCGTCGCCGGCACCCGAAAGCGGCTCACCCTGGAGCTCGGCGGCAAGGCCGCGAACGTGATCTTCGACGACGCCCCGCTGGACCAGGCCATCGAGGGCATCGTCAACGGGATCTTCTTCAACCAGGGCCACGTGTGCTGCGCCGGCTCACGGCTGCTCGTCCAGGAGTCGGTGTACGACGAGCTGCTCGACAAGCTCAAGCGCCGGCTCGGCACGCTGCGCCTCGGCGACCCGCTGGACAAGAACACCGACATCGGCGCCATCAACTCGGCCGCCCAGCTGGCCAGGATCCGCGAGCTGTCCGAGATCGGCGAGGCGGAGGGGGCGCACCGGTGGTCGCCGCCGTGCGAGCTGCCCGACCGCGGCTTCTGGTTCCCGCCGACGCTCTTCACGGGGGTGTCCCAGGCGCACCGGATCGCCCGGGAGGAGATCTTCGGGCCGGTGCTGTCGGTGCTGACGTTCCGCACCCCGGCCGAGGCGGTGGACAAGGCGAACAACACCCCGTACGGGCTGTCGGCCGGGGTCTGGACCGAGAAGGGCTCCCGCATCCTGTGGACGGCGCAGCGGCTGCGCGCCGGGGTGGTCTGGGCGAACACGTTCAACCGGTTCGACCCGTCCTCGCCGTTCGGCGGGTACAAGGAGTCCGGCTTCGGCCGCGAGGGCGGCAGGCACGGGCTGGAGGCCTACCTCGATGCCTGATCGGCTGAGCGTGCGCAAGACGTACAAGCTGTACGTCGGGGGTGCCTTCCCCCGGAGCGAGTCCGGTCGCTCCTACCCGGTGACCACAGTGGACGGCGAGTTTCTGGCGAACGCGGCGCAGGCGTCCCGCAAGGACGCCCGGGACGCGGTCGTGGCAGCGCGCAAGGCGGTCCCGGCGTGGTCCGGCGCGACGGCGTACAACCGCGGGCAGGTCCTCTACCGCGTCGCCGAGATGCTGGACGGGAGGCGGGCGCAGTTCGTCTCCGAGGTCACGGCGGGCGAGGGCGTGGCCGCCTCCGCTGCCGAGGCCACTGTGGACGCCGCGGTCGACCGCTGGGTCTGGTACGCGGGCTGGACCGACAAGATCGCTCAGGTCTTCGGCTCGACGAACCCGGTGGCCGGGCCGTACTTCGACTTCTCCGTCCCCGAGCCGACCGGCGTGGTCGCCGTACTCGCCCCGCCAGACTCGTCGCTGCTCGGCCTGGTCAGCGTGCTGGCCCCGGTGGTCGCCGGCGGCAACACCGCGGTCGTCGTCGCCTCGCAGCGCCGGCCGCTGCCCGCGATCACGCTCGCCGAGGTGCTGGCCACGTCCGACCTGCCCGGCGGAGTCGTCAACCTGCTCACCGGGTTCACCCGGGAACTGGCGCCGTGGCTGGCCGCGCACCGGGACGTGAACGCCATCGACCTCACAGGCGCCGACGTCGACCAGCACGCCGAGCTCGAACGGCTGGCGGCGGACACCGTCAAGCGGGTGCTGCGCGGACCGTACGACGGCGCAGAGCCGGACTGGACCGCCGACCCGGGCACCCGCCGGCTGACCGCCTTCCTGGAGACGAAGACCGTCTGGCACCCGATGGGGGTCTGAACGCCGCTCGCTAGGGTGCGGCCCATGACCCGACCAAGCGAGGCGTCCATCGTCCCCATCCGGCTGACCCTTGACGGGCGGACCGGCCTCACGCTGTGGGCCACGCCGTGGGAGGAGGACGGTGAGGAGTGGCAGGCGTTCCTGGGCACCGGCCAGCGACTGCTCCTCTTCCCGGACGCCGAGGCCATCGCCGACTACCTTGCCTCCGGCGAGGAGAACGACCTGTCCGACCACCCGTACTACCGCACGCTCCGCTCGCTGCCCGCCGACCAGCTCGAACCGGACGAGGACGAGGGCAACGAGTACGACCTCGACGGCGTGTACGAGGTGGTGGCCGGCGACCCGGACCCGTTCGACGTCTCCGAGCTCGCCGACCTGGTCGACATGGTGCAGCGGATCGCCGAGTGTTGCGACGACGGGACGCTGCTGCGGCTGCTGGAGGACACGCCGGAGTTCGCCGAGCTGCTCGCGGACGAGGTCTCCTACGCCGGCGTCGCCGGCGAGGAGCGCTGGGTCCGTCTCGGCGAGGCGATCAGCCAGTCCTGGGAGCTTGTCGTCGACCGGGTGGGCCAGTGCCTGGAGTGGCGCGGCGACCCGGCCGCCTTCGAGGTCCGCGACGAGGAGGACGAGGACGCGGAGGACGCGGAGGCCGAGGAGGCCGAGGGTGAACCGGCCGACGCCGAAGACGAGGACGTACGGGTCGCCGCCGAGAACGAGGCGCACGAGGCCGGCACCGACGAGGACGAGGAAGAGGACGTCTACGCGGCCACGACCGATCCGACCATCGGTCCGGACGGGGAGCGCTTCAGCGTCTGGCAGGTCGCCGGCATCGTGCCGATCTCGCTCACGGTCCCGTCGGGCACCGGATACACCCTGCGAACCTTCATCGGGGAGCGCGACGAGCCGGTGTTCCTCGGCGCCGACCTGACTGTCGACGTATTCCGGTCCGCCCAGGGTCTGGTCGACTACTGCCGCACCGAGGAGCACCACGACCTCGCCTCGATGGTCACCTGGCCGGACATCCGCGACAGCGAGGAGCTCCCGGTCGAGCCGGCCGACGACGACGTGTACGACCTGCGCGTCCCCAGCGACGGTGCGGTGCAGCTCGCCATCGACCTCGCCGACTACTGCGATCTCGGCGGCGTCAAGGCGGCGCTGGCGTCCCGGCGGCGGGACGGGGAGATCCCGTTCGACCTGTGGACCACCGCCGTCGCCGAGATCGAACGCTGCCTGCGCTGGCGGGACTGAGCCTGGCCCGCCTGGCATCAGCCGAGGCGGCTCACGGTGGAGGTGCCATAGCGATCGGCGGTGAGCGCCTTGATGCCGGCCGGGAAGCTGGCGGCCGCCGCGAGGTGGGCGGGGGCGAGCGCGCGCTGGGCGTCGGCGTCCCCGGCGAAGGCCGCCGCGCACAGCGCCGGCTCGGCGTTGGCGAGCGCCAGGATCGCGCCGGGGCAGCCGAGCGGCCCGGCGAGAGCGAGGATGGCCGACGAGCCGACGTACAGTGGACGGTCCCAGGTGGACAGTGTCTGCAGCAGCCGGTCGGCGTCCCCGCTGGAGTCCTTGCAGCCGGCCACCGGCAGCTCCGGCAGCAGCTCGACCGGGATGCCGGGCGGCGACGCGGCCGGGAAGTGGTAGGCGAGCACCGGCAGGTCGCCGGCCGCCCCGACCACCGCCCGGTAGTACGGACGGGGGTCGCCCACCCGCCGCGGCGACAGCACGAGCGCCGCGTCCGCGCCTGCCTCCTTCGCCGCGACCGTGCGGCGTACCGCCTGGCCGGCCCAGGCCCCACCGGTGCCGGCGATCACCGGCACGCCGTCGACCCGGCCGCGAACCGCGTCGAGCAGCCGGATCCGCTCGTCGTCGTCGAGCGCGTCCGCCTCCCCGGTCGACCCGGCCACGACCACGGCGCGGACACCCGCCTCGACCAGTCGGGCGGCATGATCCGCGGTGGCCCCGACGTCCACCGCACGCCCATCGTCGAACAGCGTCACCAGCGCGACGCCGACCCCGGCGAACAGCGGCTCGACAACCATCACCAGTCCGCGATCACCGGGACGACGTCCCGGCCGAGCATCTCCAGGTGGGCGATGTTGCCGAGGTCGGCGTACATGAGGATGAGCTCCTCGACGCCGATCTCGTGCCCGGCGCGGCAGAGCGCGAGCACGTCGGCGCCCGTCATCTCGCCGCCGGGCGGGCCGATGCCGGCGAGCGCGGTCTTGGTGATCTCCTCGTACGGCCGGCCGACCTCGGCGCAGTGCCGGCGCAGCACCTCGTACTTCTGCGCGGCCGCCGCCGCGCGCTCCTCCGGGGAGCCCCGGTGGCCGAAGAACACGTTGGTGGCGTCGGCGTAGCGGGCGACCAGCCGCAGCGTCTTCTGCTCACCGCCGCCGCCGATCATGATCGGCGGACGCGGCTTGGACAGCGGCTGCGGGCGGTTCAGCGGCCGCTCCAGGGAGTAGTGCTTGCCGTGGAACGGCGAGTCGTCGTCCCGGAACATCTGGTGCGCCAGCCGCAGCGTTTCCTCCAGGCGCTCGAAGCGCTCTGCCAGCGGCGGGCACGGTACACCGAGACCCCGCGACTCCTCCTCGTTCCACCCCGCGCCGAGGGCCAGCGTCGCCCGGCCACCGGAGAGCACGTCGAGCGAGCTCACCTGCTTGATCAGCACGCCCGGGTGGCGGTAGTGGACACCGGAGGCGAGCACGGCGACCCGGGCCCGCCGGCTGTGCGCGGCGAGGTGGGTCGCGGCGACGTACCCCTCGAGCATCGGATCGTCCGGCGGCCCGGCGAAGCCGATCTGGAAGTAGTGGTCCATCACGGAGAGGTGGGTCAGGCCGGCGTCGTCGGCCGTACGGGCGATCTCGGCGAGACGCTCGCCGATGTTCGCCGGCGACCCGGGCCAGTTGAACTGGTAGATGTGCAGGCCGATGCGCACGGCGCCAGTATCCGCGCCGGCCGCGGCCCTGGGCGAGCCCGCTTCGCCCAGGGCGCAACCGATGACATTCCGTGACGAAAGTTCCCGCGGCCCGCCGGAACCGAAGTGGCGAACCAGGCGTCTCTACGGGTACAACAGTGAACCCCGGATGATCGCTTACCGAACCCCGGCGTCGGCCGGACAACGCGTGGTAACGAACTTACCGTTTTCGCCCGTTTATCCGATGCAAGCTCGATGCCGGGAGGTGGTTGATGCAAGCAGCGGTCGTGTCGTTCCGACTGGGGGCCGCGGACGGCGTGTCGGTGGAGGCGGCGAAGTGGGTCGCCGCGTTGCAGCGCCTGGGATGGACGGTACGGACCGTTGCGGGAGCCGGTCATGCCGACCTGATACTGCCCGGACTCGATCTGGACGCCGGCCGGCCACCACGGGCCGGCGAGCTGACCCGCGCCCTCGACGGCGTGGACGTCGTCGTGGTGGAGAACCTGCTCTCCCTGCCGCGCAACCTCGCCGCGGCGCGGGTGCTCGCGCGGGTGCTGGCCGGACGGCCCGCCGTGCTGCACCACCATGACCTGCCGTGGCAGCGCGTCCCGCAGCTGCGGGCGCGGCACTGGCCGCCGGACGACCCGGCCTGGCGGCATGTCACGATCAACGAGCTGAGCCGGCAGGAACTGGCCGAGCGGGGCATTGCGGCCGAGACCCTCTACAACACGTTCGACGTGCCAGGTGCCCGGGGTCGCCGGCGCCGCGCCCGGCGGCGGCTGCACCTGCGCCGCGGCACCCTGCTCGTGCTGCAGCCCACCCGCGCGATCGCGCGCAAGAACGTGGCGGCCGGGATCGCCGTGGCCGAGCGGCTCGGCGGCACGTACTGGCTGACCGGCCCGGCCGAGGACGGCTACGCGCTGGAGCTCAGCCGGCTGATGCAGGAGGCGGGCTGCCCGATCCGGCGGCGGGTGCCGGACGACCTGACCATGGCCGATGCGTACGCCGCGGCGGACGTCGTGGTCTTCCCGTCCACTTGGGAGGGTTTCGGCAACCCGGTGCTGGAGGCGGCGGTGTACCGCCGGCCGCTCGTCGTTGGCGACTATCCGGTGCTCGAGGAGCTCCGCCAGTTCGGATTCCGCTGGTTCGGCCTGGACGACCTCGACGGGCTCCAAGCCTTCCTGCGCCGCCCGGACCGGCGCATGCACCGGGAGAACGCGCGGATCGCCCGGCAGTGGTTCGCGCCGGAGACCCTCGACGCCCGGCTCGACCGGCTGCTGCGCGACATGCTCGCCGGCCGTCCGGAGCCGCGGCCGGACGAGCTGACCGTCGTCGGCGGCGATCAGCGGGGCACCGGCGAGCCTCGGGGCACCGGCGACCCGCTGGCCGAGCCCGTGTGACGCCGACGGCCCTTAGTGCATCAGCTCGGCGTACCCGGGCTTGATGACGTCGTTGATGAGCGCCAGCCGCTCGTCGAACGGGATGAACGCGGACTTCATCGCGTTCACGGTCAGCCACTGCACGTCCGCCCACCCGTAGCCGAACGCGTCGACCAGGCCCGCCATCTCCGAGGTCATCGAGACGTTGCTCATCAGCCGGTTGTCGGTGTTCACGGTGACCCGGAAGTAGAGCCGCCGGAGCAGGCCGATCGGATGCTCGGCGATCGACTTCGCGGCGCCGGTCTGCACGTTCGACGACGGGCAGAGCTCGAGCGGGATCCGGGTGTCCCGGATGTACGCGGCGAGCCGGCCCAGCTCGGTCCGGTCCTCGTCGTGCACGGTGATGTCGTCGATGATGCGCACGCCATGGCCGAGCCGGTCGGCGCCGCACCACTGAATCGCCTGCCAGATCGACGGCAGCCCGAAGCCCTCGCCGGCGTGGATCGTGAAGTGGAAGTTCTCCCGCTGGAGGTACTCGAACGCGTCGAGGTGCCGGGTCGGCGGGTAGCCGGCCTCCGCGCCGGCGATGTCGAACCCGACCACGCCGACGTCGCGGTAGCGCACCGCCAGCTCGGCGATCTCCATCGACCGGGCCGCATGCCGCATCGCGGTGAGCAGCACGCCGACCCGGATCGGGTGGCCATGTCTCGGATGACCCTGTGCCGCCGCCCGCGCGGCGCCCTGCCGGAAGCCGTCCAGCGCCGCCTCGACGACCGTCTCCAGCGCCAATCCGCGCCCGACGTGCAGCTCCGGGGCGAACCGCACCTCCGCGTAGACCACCCCGTCGGTGGCCAGGTCCTCGGCGCACTCGGCCGCGACCCGGGCCAGCGCATCACCGGTCTGCATCACGCCGACGGTGTGCGCGAACGTCTCCAGGTACCGCTCGAGCGAGCCGGAGTCCGCCGCGGCCCGGAACCAGGTGCCGAGCTCGGCCGGGTCGGTCGCCGGCAGCTCGCAGTACCCGGTCTGGTCGGCCAGCTCCACCACCGTGGCCGGGCGGAGCCCGCCGTCGAGGTGGTCGTGCAGCAGCACCTTCGGTGCGGACCGGATCGCCTCCGGAGTGAGCGGAGTCGGCATGGCCGCCACGCTACCGCCTCGTGCTGACGGTGCCGGATCACCGCGGGACCGGCTCAGCGCGCCGGCCGCGGGGAGTCCTGGAGCCGACCGGCGTTGCTGACTGGCCGGTCGCGGTCACGGCGCGCTAGCCGTCCTCGCGGCTGCGCCACCGGAACGTGCGCAGCGCGACCAGCAGCCCGAACACGCACCAGATCGCCAGCACCACCGCGATCCGGCCGTGCTCCCAGCTGCCGGCGGGCTCGAGCAAGGCGTACGAGTCGGGCAGGAACACCGACCGCATCCCCTGGGTCATCCACTTCAGCGGGAACAGCGCGGCGATCTCCTGCATCCAGGTCGGCAGCTCGGCGTAGACGAAGAACACTCCCGAGATGAACTGCAGCACGATCGCGATCGGCGAGATGATCGCCGGTGCGCTCCGGCCGTTCTTGACGAAGCCGGTCACCGCGATGCCCATCATCGTGCAGGCGGTGATGCCGAGCACGCAGACCCACGCGTAGGTGAGCCACTGCTCCCCGGTCCGGGGCAGGTCGAGGTCGTAGAACAGCACGCCGATCGCCAGCAGCAGCACGTTCTGCACGGCGGCGACGAACGCGACGAGCACGACCTTCCCGATGAAGTACGCCGACTTCGGCATCGGGGTGCCCTCGAGGCGCTTCAACGCGCCGGTGTCGCGCTCGATCGGGATCGAGATGCCGAGGTTCTGGAAGCTGGTGCCGAACAGGCCGGCGGCGATCATGCCGGCGACGAAGTACTGCGCGAAGCTGACCCCACCGCCGATGTCCTGCCCGCCGAACACCGCGCCGAAGATCACCAGCAGCAGGATCGGGAACGCGAACGTGAACACGACCGCCTCGCGCTCGCGGACGAACGCCAGGAACTCCACCCGGGTGCGGACCCACGACACCGATAGCAGGGATGGCAGCGGCGCCTGGGCGCGGGCGGTGGTGGTCGGGCCGGCCGGTGTGTCCGGGCCGCGCTCGGTGGCCGAGCCGGCCGGCGTGGGGGCGCTCACGACTGCGCTCCGATCATCCGCAGGTACACGTCCTCCAGGCTTGGGCGTTCCACAACCAGCTCCGGCACCTCGCCGCCGAACTGCGCGGCCAGCTCCATGACCAGCTGCGTCGGCCGGTCGGTCTGCACCGACCGGACGCCGGTCGCGGTCATCCAGCGCACGGTGGCCGCCGCCGTTGCCCGCCCGCCGAGCGAGTCGGGCGGGCCGATCTCCACGATGCGGCCCACGTTGATGACGCCGACCCGGTGGGCCAGCTGCTCGGCCTCGTCCAGGTAGTGGGTGGTGAGCAGGATCGTGGTGCCCTGGTCGGCGAGGTCCTCGATCAGGCCCCAGAACTGCCGTCGCGCCTCCGGGTCGAAACCGGTGGTGGGCTCGTCCAGGAACAGAAGCTCGGGCGCGCCGACGATGCCGAGGGCGACGTCGAGCCGGCGGCGCTGGCCGCCGGAGAGCTGGATGCCGCGGGCGTTTCGCTTCTCGTCCAACCCGACCAGCGCGATGACCTCGTCCGGGTCGCGCGGCGCCGGATAGTACGCCGCGACCGAGTGCACCGACTCGCGGACGGTCAGCTCGGTGAGGTCGTTCACCTTCTGCAGCACGATGCCGATCCGGGCCCGCCAGGCCGGGTCACTCGCGGCCGGGTCCGCGCCGAGCACGGTCACCTCACCGGCGTCCCGGCGCCGGTAGCCCTCGAGGATCTCCACCGTCGTGGTCTTGCCGGCGCCGTTCGGGCCCAGCAGCGCGAACACCTCGCCCCGCTCGACGGACAGGTCGACGCCGTCGACGGCGGCCGTGTCGCGGTAGCTCTTGCGCAGTCCACGCACGCTGATCGCCTGGTCATCGGTCATGCGGCCAGCCTGCTCCGTCCCAGCCGGGCGGCGCCACCACCGCCGGGCTGGCCACCCTATCCACCGTTCGGTGGACACCGGTCGGCGCTCAGGGGGCGTTCAGGCTGCGCTCAGCGGTGATCGGTCAGCCTGCGACCATGACGCGACACCGCCCGACCCCACCGATCCTGATGGCCCTCGGCCTGGCCGCGGCTCTCGCGACCGGCGCGTGCACCTCGTCGGGCGACGAGGCCACCGGCCGGCCCGAACCGTCGACCCCGCCCGCCACGCTGGACCCGGGCCCGGCGTGCGTGAAGGACGAGCAGGGCGAGAAGTGCCTCCCGCTGGCGCCGAAGGACCGGCGGGTCGACCTCGTCAGGCCCGCGTTCTCCAACCCGACGTCGATCACCAACCGGCTCTTCCCGGTCACCGAGGTAGAGAAGTACGTCCAGCTCGGCACCGTCGAAGACGGCCGGTTCCGGTCCGAGATCACCGTCCTTCCCGGCACGAAGACCATCGAGTGGAACGGCCAGCGGGTCGAGACGGTCGTCTCCCAGTACGTCGCGTTCCTCGACGGGCGGATCCTCGAGGTCGCGCTCGACTGGTACGCCCAGGCCGACGACCGAGCCGTCTGGTACTTCGGCGAGGACGTGTTCAACTACGAGGACGGCATCGTCGCCGACACCGAGGGCACGTGGATCGCCGGCAAGGACGGGCCGGCCGGGATGATCATGCCTGGCGGGCCCCAGGTGGGTCAGGTGTACCGGCCGGAGAACGCTCCCGGGATCGTGTTCGAAGAGGTGACCGTGCGCTCGGTCGATCAGACCGTCGACGGCCCGCGCGGTCCGGTCGAGGGCGCGATGGTCGGCCGCGAGCTGCACGCGGACGGCAGCGTCGAGGACAAGACCTTCGCTCCCGGCTACGGCGAGTTCTTCACCAGCTCTGGCGGCGAGGTGGAGGCGCTGGCCGTCGCGGTGCCCACCGACGCGGTCTCCGGCCCGGTGCCCGCCGAGCTCGGCGCGATCTCGACCGCCGCCGTGGCGGCGTTCGACGCCGCGGGGAAGGCCGACTGGACCGGCGTCGCCGGCGCCGGCCGGACCGCGCGGCAGGCGTGGACCGAGTACCGGTCGAGCGGCGTGCCGCCCCTGCTGGACAAGGAGATGACCAGGGCGATGGGCGTCCTCACCGGCGCCGTCGTGGACCGCGATCCGGAGCAGATCCGGCAGGCCGCGCTCGATGTCGCGCACGCGAACCTCGACCTCCGGCTGCGGCACGAGCCGGTGGTCACGATCGACCTCGCCCGGCTCGGCCTCTGGGCCCGCCAGCTCGTCCTCGACACGGCCGCCCGCGAGCCCGGTGCCATCGCCGGCGACGCCGCGACGCTGACCTGGGTCTGGGACCGCGTCCGGCACGCCGTCGACCCGAGCGCGGCCGACCGCGTCGGGGCCCAGCTCCGCGAGCTGCGGGACATCGCCAAGAAGGAGGACGTCGCCGCCGCGGCGGCCGCCGCGCCGACCCTGGTCGCGACCGTCGCCGCCCTCACCCCACGCTGACGCCCCGCCGCCGCTACGCGGGGGCGATGCGGTCGAGGACGAGGGGGGCGGTGGGTGGGTGGTCGCCGACCTCGACCGCGCCGTCGAGGGCGGCGAGGGCGCGGTCGAAGCGGGCCGGGTCGTCGGTGTGCAGTTCGAGCAGGGGGGCGCCGGCGTCGACCGGGTCACCGGGCTTGGCGTGCAGCAGCACGCCGGCCGCGGCGGAGACCGGGTCCTCCTTGCGGGCGCGGCCGGCGCCGAGCCGCCAGGCCGCCACGCCGACGGCGTACGCGTCGAGCCGAGTCAGCACGCCGGAGGCTGGTGCGGCGACGGCGTGCACCTCGCGGGCCCGCGGTAGCGACGCATCCGGATCGCCGCCCTGCGCGCGGATCATCGCCCGCCAGGCGTCCATCGCCCGCCCGTCCGCGAGCGCCGCGGCAGGGTCCACATCGGACAGTCGAGCGGCGGTGAGCATCTCGCGGGCGAGCGCGAGGGTCAGCTCGACCACGTCCGGCGGGCCGCCGCCGGCGAGCACCTCGACCGCCTCGGCCACCTCGAGCGCGTTGCCCGCGGTACGGCCGAGCGGGGTGTCCATCGCGGTCAGCAGCGCGACGGTGCGGACCGAATGGGCGGAGCCGAGCTCGACCATCGTCTCGGCCAGCCGGCAGGCGGAGTCGGCGTCCTTCATGAACGCGCCGGAGCCCACCTTGACGTCGAGCACCAGCGCGTCCGCGCCCTCGGCGATCTTCTTGGACATGATCGAGGATGCGATCAGCGGGATCGACTCGACGGTGCCGGTGACGTCGCGCAGCGCGTACAGCTTGCGGTCCGCCGGAGCGAGCGTGTCGCCGGCCGCGCAGACGACCGCACCGACCTCGCGCAGCTGGCGCTGGAACTCGGCGGCGGTCAGCCGGGCCCGCCAGCCCGGGATGGCCTCCAGCTTGTCCAGCGTGCCGCCGCTGTGCCCGAGGCCGCGGCCGGAGACCTGGGGCACCGCGGCCCCGCACGCGGCGACGAGCGGTGCCAGCGGCAGCGTGATCTTGTCCCCGACGCCGCCGGTCGAGTGCTTGTCCACGGTCGGGCGACCCACGTCGCCGAGGCTCATCCGCTCGCCCGAGTCGATCATCGCGGCGGTCCACCGCGCCAGCTCGCCGGTCGACATGCCGCGGATCAGGATCGCCATGAGCAGCGCGGCCATCTGCTCGTCCGCCACCGCGCCCCGGGTGTAGGCGTCGACCACCCAGTCGATCTGCCCGTCGGTCAGCCTGCCGCCGTCCCGCTTGACGCGGATGACGTCGACCATGTCGAACGGGTCGCTCACCGCGCCAGATCCTCCCGGTCGAACGCGCGGGGCAGCAGGGTGCGGATCGGGATGGGGCCGTCCGCGGAGTCGACGAGCAGGTCCGGGGCGCCGAACTCCCACAGCAGCTGCCGGCAGCGCCCGCACGGCATCAGCGGCTCCCCGTCCCCGTCCACGCAGGCCAGCGCGACCAGCCGGCCGCCGCCGGTCGCGTGCAGCGCCGAGACCAGGCCGCACTCTGCGCACAGTGACAGGCCGTACGAGGCGTTCTCCACGTTGCAGCCGGTGACCGTGCGGCCGTCCGACACCAGCGCGGCCGCGCCGACGCGGAACCGGCTGTACGGCGCGTACGCGTGGCGCATCGCCTCCCGGGCGGCCTCCCGCAGCGCAGGCCAGTCCACATCGGACCGTGTCACCGGTCTTCCCCGCGCCGGTACGGCACGCCGTCCGCCGCCGGTGGCCGGAGCCGCTGGCTGGCCAGCGACAGCACGAGCAGCGTGGTCAGGTGCGGGGTGAAGCTGACGAACTCGTCCGGCACGATGTCCGTGCCCAGGAACCACAGCAGCACCAGCGCCGCCACCACGAGCGAGACGACGCCGGACACCCGTCGCCCGCGGACCAGGTTCCACGCGCCGATGCCGGCCAGCACGATCGCGAGCAGCAGCAGCATCGCGTGCACCGACTCGCCACCGCTGCGCAGCTGCAGCGCGTCGGTGTAGCCGAACAGCCCCGCGCCGGCGGCCAGCCCGCCGGGCCGCCAGTTGCCGAAGATCATCGCGGCCAGGCCGATGAACCCGCGGCCGTTCGTCTGGCCCTCCCGGTAAATGCTCGTCGCCACCTCGGACAGGAACGCGCCGGCCAGCCCCGCGCACGCGCCGGAGATGATCACAGCGATGTACTTCATCCGGTAGACGTTGACGCCGAGCGACTCGGCGGCCCGCGGGTTCTCCCCGCAGGACCGGATGCGGAGCCCGAACTTCGTCCGCCACAGCAGCAGGAAGCTCAGCGGGATCAGGGCGATGGCCACCAGGGTCAGCAGCGACACCTGGGTGACCAGGCCGCCGAGCATGCCGGCGAGGTCGGAGACCAGGAACCACCGCTTGTCCTCCAGCGTCGCCAGCCAGTCGGACAGGCCGGGCACGGTGACCGTGCCGATCGAGGGCAGACCCGGCGACTGGGTCACGCCTCCACCCGGCGTGTCGGCGAAGACGAGCGCGGACAGGAACCGGGTGATCCCGGCGCCGAGGATGTTGATGGCGACGCCGGAGACGATGTGGTCGACGCCGAACGTCACGGTGGCGAGCGCGTGCAGCCAGCCGCCGAGCGCGCCGCCGATGATGCCGGCGACGACCCCCCACCAGGCGCCGAACTCGTACGCGCCCCAGGCACCGAACCAGGTGCCGAGGATCATCATCCCCTCGAGCCCGATGTTGACCACGCCGGACCGCTCGGCCCACAGCCCACCGAGGCCGGCCAGGCCGATCGGCACGGCCAGCCGAAGCGCGGCGCCCATCGTGCCGCTGGAGGTGATGTCGTCGGCGCCGGTGATCACCCGGACCGCGGACAGCAGCAGGATCCCGCCGGCGATGATGAGCATCACCATCGGCAGGCTCAGCCGCCACCGCCGCTTCGCCGGGACGGTGGGTACGACGAGCGAATCGGGCGCGAGGCTGGTCGACGTCATTGCTGAGCCCCGGCGGGTGCGGCGGCGCGGGCCTCCGCGCCGACCTGCCGCTGCTGCTGGACGAGCGAGTACCGGCGGACCAGCTCGTACGCGATGACCACGGACAGCACGGTCACGCCCTGCATGATCGTGACGATCTCGCGCGGCACCCCTTCCAGGTCGAGGATCTGCGAGGACTGCTCCAGGAACGACCAGAGCAGTGCCCCGAACGCGATGCCGATCGGGTGGTTGCGGCCGATCAGCGCGATCGCGATGCCGGTGAAGCCGTACCCGAGCGGGAAGTCCTGCCCGTACGAGTGGCTCTCACCGAGCAGCGTCGGCAGCCCGACCAGGCCGGCCACCGCGCCCGAGAGGAGCATCGCGTAGACGACCATCCGCTTGACGTTCACCCCGCTGGCCACGGCCGCCGTCTCGGACAGTCCGGTGGCCCGCAGGTCGTAGCCGAACCGGGTGCGGTTGAGCAGCACCGAGTAGCCGATCCCGCAGAGCACCGCGATCACGATGAAGCCGTAGATCTCGCCGCCGGACACCGAGATGCCGGGCATCCAGGCGTCCTCAGGCATTGGCTCCGTCTCGATCAGCTGGGTGCCGGTGCGGACCGCGAGCCGGGACGGGTCGAGCAGGTAGGCCACGATGCCGCCGGCGATGACGTTCAGCATGATCGTCGAGATGACCTCGCTGACCCCGCGGGTCACCTTGAGGATGGCGGCGATGCCGGCCCAGATCGCGCCGCAGATCGCGGCCACGACGATGACGACGACGATCAGCAGCGGGCCGGGCAGCGCCAGCCAGCCGCCGACCACGGCGGCGAAGAACGCGGCGATCCGGTACTGGCCGTCCACCCCGATGTTGAACAGGTTCATCCGGAAGCCGATGGCGACGGCCAGGCCGGACAGGTAATACGTGGTCGACCGGTTCAGGATCGCGACGATGCTGTCCGGCTCCGCGCCGAAGTCGGCCATGCTCTGGAACGTCTGCACCGGCGAGTGCCCGGCGATGAGGAGCGCGATGGAGGACAGGAGCGCGGCCACGATCACGGCCAAGATCGGTGCGGCCAGCGCGAGGCCGATCCGGCGCAGGTCGAACCGCCCGATCACGGTTCTCCCCGCTTCACGTCCTCCGGCTCACTGTCGGGCGCACGGGTCGGCCCGTCGACATCGGCCAGTGCCGTGGTGCCGGCCGCCTGGTCGACGGCGCCGGTCATCGCACAGCCGAGGTCCTCCGGGGTGACGGTGGCCGGGTCGGACTCGGCCACCAGCCGGCCGCGCAGGATCACCTTGATCGTGTCGGACAGGCCGATCAGCTCGTCCAGGTCGGCCGAGATGAGCAGCACGCCGAGACCTCCGGCGCGGGCGTCGCGCAGGTGGTCCCAGATCGCCGCCTGCGCCCCGACGTCCACCCCCCGGGTCGGGTGGGCGGCGATGAGCAGCTTCGGCTCCCCGCTCATCTCCCGGCCGACGATCAGCTTCTGCTGGTTGCCGCCGGACAGCGCGGATGCGGTCACGTCGATGCTGGGGGTACGCACGTCGTACGCGCCGACGATCCGCTCGGAGTCGGCGCGGGCGCCGGAGCGGTCGATCCAGAAGCCGTTGACGCTCGGCGGGCGGGTCTGATGGCCGAGGATGCGGTTCTCCCAGAGAGCGGCCTCCAGCAGCAGCCCCTGCCGCTGCCGATCCTCCGGGATGAAACTGATCCCGGCCTCCCGCCGGGTGCGGGTGTCCAGGTGGGTGACGTCCAGCCCGTCCAGCACGATCCGGCCTGCGGCGGCGGGCCGCAGCCCCATGATCGCCTGCACCAGCTCGGCCTGGCCGTTGCCCTCCACGCCGGCGATGCCGACCACCTCGCCCTGCCGGATGGCCAGTGAGACGTTCTCCAGGACGGCGCGTCCGTCGGGCGAGCGCACGGTGAGGCCGTCGACGGAGAGCACCTCCGCGGCCCGGACCGTGGACTCGCGCGTCTCCGGCGAGGGGAGCTCGCTGCCCACCATCAGCTCGGCCAGCCTGCGCGCGGTGACGTCGGCGGGCCGGACGGTCGCCACGGTCGTGCCGCGCCGGATCACCGTGATCTCGTCGGCGACCGCGAGCACCTCGTCCAGCTTGTGCGAGATGAACAGGACGGTCAGGCCCTCCGCCTTGAGCTCGCGCAGGTTCGCGAACAGCTCGTCGACCTCCTGTGGGACGAGCACGGCGGTCGGCTCGTCCAGGATGAGGATGCGCGCGCCCCGGTAGAGCACCTTGAGGATCTCCACCCGCTGCCGGTCGCCGACGCCGAGGTCCTCGACCAACCGGTCGGGTTGCACGCCCAGCCCGTACGCATCGGAGAGCTCCCGGATCCGCCGCCGCGCGGCGCCGAAGTCGAGCCGGCCGAGGCTGCCCGGCTCGGCGCCGAGCACCACGTTCTCCAGCACGGTGAGGTTGTCCGCGAGCATGAAGTGCTGGTGCACCATGCCGATGCCGACCGCGATCGCGTCGGCCGGGGAATGGAAGGTGACCTGGCGGCCGTCCATGCTGATCGTGCCCTCGTCGGGCTTCTGCATGCCGTAGAGGATCTTCATCAGGGTGGACTTGCCGGCCCCGTTCTCCCCGACGATCGCGTGCACGGTGCCCGGCCGCACGACGATGTCGACGTCCGAGTTCGCGGTCACACCCGGGAACCGCTTGGTGATCCCGCGCAACTCCACCGCGGGCGCCTGGGCGGGCGTCGCCGCCGCGGGCTGGTCTGTGGTCGGAGCGGTGATGGCGGCCCCCTCGCGCGTGCCGAACGGACGGACCCGGGAGGACGCTACCGCGCCCTCCCGGGTCCTGGGGTCAGCCCCGGCTACGTCACCTCGGTCGGGACGGTGATCTGGCCGTCGATGATCTGCTTCTGCAGGTCGTCGAGCTGGCTCTTGATGTCGTCGACCTTGCCACCGGTGGTGGAGTAGCCGACGCCGCCGGCCTTGAGGTCGAAGACCTGCTCGCCGGCCTTGAACTGGTCGCCCTCGACCGCCTCGATGAAGTCGAACACCGCGACCTCGACGTGCTTGATCATGGACGTGATGATCACGTCGCGGACCGCGGGGTCGGCCGTCTGGTACTGGTCGGAGTCGACCCCGATGGCCGACTTGCCGGCCTCCTGCGCGGCCTGGAACACGCCGCTGCCGGAGCCACCGGCGGCCTGGTAGACCACGTCCGCGCCGCCGTCGTACATGCCCTTGGCGGCCTCCTTGCCGGCGGAGGGGTCGTTGAAGCCGGAGCAGCCCTGCTGCGGCGTGCTCAGGTACTTCACGGTGACCGTGACGTCCGCCTTGATCTTCTTGGCGCCCGCCGTGTAGCCGGCCTCGAACTTCTTGATCAGCGGGACGTCACAGCCGCCCACGAAACCGACCTGGCCGCTGGTGCTCTTCAGCGCGGCCGCCGCGCCGACCAGGTACGAGCCCTGCTCCTCGGCAAAGACCAGGTTCGCGATGTTCTCGCCCTTCACGTCGAACGTCGTCGCGTCGACGATGCCGAACTTCACGTCCGGGTACTTCGGGGCGACCTCGGCCAGCGACTTCGCGTACGCGAAGCCCACCGCGATGATCGGGTTGAAGCCGCCCTTGGCCAGCAGGTCCAGCCGGGTGGCCCGGTCGGCATCGGTCTCCCCGCTGCGCGCCGACAGCTCGCGGACGTTGTCGTCGGCGAGGCCCAGCTCGGACTTTGCCCGGTCCAGGCCGGCCGCCGCCGCATCGTTGAACGACTTGTCGCCGCGGCCGCCGATGTCGTACGCCAGCCCGACCTTCAGGTCGCTGGTGGCGTCTCCGCCCCCGCCGCCGCCGTCGCCGTCGTCGTCCCCGCACGCTGCCAGCGACAGGCCCCCGACGAGCAGCGCCGCGATCAGCGCCATACCACGCTTTCGGCGCAAGGCGATCTCCTTTCCTGTGCCGGGCAACCGCCGCCCGGACGTCGGCCGCCAACCTAAACCCTGTGCGACGAACGCGTGACGATTCCCCCCTCGTCCGTCACCACATCGTTGTACGCCCCCGCGCTCCGCCGGCTGCGCTCAGTCCATCGGGCGGGGCCTCGGCACGGTCGACGTCGGCTCGGAGATCTCGTCCAGGATCGCCGCCGAGTACTGCATGAACCGCTGGCCGGATGACTGCAGAAGGGGCTCGATCGAGCCCTCGGTGTGCTCGAACGCCTCCAGATCGCGCACGATCCGGCGCACCGGGTGATCGGCCGGCACCGCGGCCGCGCCCGCGCCGGACCCCAAGCCCAGCCCGCGGGCGACCGTGCGGGCCACCTCCAGGGACGTCTCGACGGCCTGCGCCTTGGCCAGCTTCGACCACGACCCGTCCACCCCGCCGGGATGTGCGGCGCCGGCGATGAGGCCAGTCAGCCCGAGCACGACCCGGCCGCGCAGGTCGCCCAGCCGCTCGGCGACGTCGCCGGGCACCTGCGCCGGGTCCGCTCCGTCGGCCAGCACCGCCGCCACCCAGTGGTCGATGCAGGCCGCGGCCGCGCCCAGGCAGGTCGCCGCGATCAGCGGCCGGTACTCGGCGAAGTGGCGGCGGAACACGGCAATGCCGCCGACCGAGGACCCCACCACGGCCGAGGCCGGCACCCGGACCGAGCGCAGCGCGAGCTCGCCCCAGGACCACCCGCTCAGGGCGGAGGGCCGAAGCTGGCGGCGGTGCAGGCCCTCGGCGTCGGCCGGCACGTAGAACGCGGAGAGGTGGTCGGGGCTGCGGGCGAACACGACGAACGCGTCCGCCTCCCACAGCCGCGAGATCCACTTCTTCTCGCCGCTGATCTCCCAGCCGTCGCCGGTGCGGACCGCCCGCGTGGTCACCTCGCTCACCGGCCCATCCCCGGCCCGCTCGGTGGAGGCGAGGCCGACCAGCGCGCCGCCGATCACGTCGGCGAGCTGCCGCCGTCCCTGCCACTCGCGGTCCTGGCAGAGCACCGCGCCGTGGCCGACGCCCGCGGCGTCGCGCAGGTTCAGGTCGCGGTAGCCGGCCAGGAACTGGATCCCGACCTGCGCCACGTACCGGTGCCCGCCGCCGCCGGCCTCGGCCGGCGCGGTGGCCGAGCCGATCCCGAGCCGGTGGATGCGGCGCTTCTCGGCCCGTAACGCCTCGCCGCCGGCCCTGGCCGCCGGGGCGGCGTCGGCGAGCGCCTTGTCGGCGTCGCCGAGCAGATCCAGTTCACGCGAGCGGTAAACCCATAGGCCGGGTTCCAACCAGGACCACGGGCCGGAGCCCGGCAGGCCGTTGCGCAGCATCGCGTCCTCTCTGTCTCGTACGGCCCTGCAGTGTCGTACGGCCCCGTATGTCGTACGCCCCGCATGTCGCGCGGCCCCGCCCGGCGCGGGTACTCACCCTAGTGACCGATCGCCGTCGGACCTACCCCGCGGGGGCTGACAGAATGCCGTCATGCCGTCCGTACGTGAGGGACCGGGTGCGCGCCGGCGCGTGCTGTCCGGGATCCAGCCGACCGCCGACTCGTTCCACTTCGGCAACTACCTCGGCGCGATCCGGCACTGGGTGGCGCTGCAGGAGACGCACGACGCGTTCTACTGCGTGGTCGACCTGCACGCGCTGACGCTCGAGCCCGAGGCGCCGGACCTGCGCCGGCGCACCCGTGCCGCGGCGGCCCAGCTGCTCGCGCTCGGCCTGGACCCGGAGCGGTGCACGCTGTTCGTGCAGAGCCACGTGCCGGCGCACGCGGACCTGTCGTGGGTGCTGTCCTGCCTGGCCGGCTTCGGCGAGGCGAGCCGGATGACCCAGTTCAAGGACAAGGCGTCGCGGGCGGAGCGGGTCAACGTGGGCCTGTTCACGTACCCGATCCTGCAGACGGCCGACATCCTGCTCTACCAGACCGACGCGGTGCCGGTCGGCGAGGACCAGCGCCAGCACCTCGAGCTCAGCCGGGACCTTGCCGAGCGGTTCAACACCCGGTACGGGCCCACGTTCGCGGTGCCCGAGGCGTACATCGTCGCCGCCACCGCCCGCATCGGCGACCTGCAGGACCCGACCGCGAAGATGAGCAAGTCGGTCGGTGGCCAGGGCCTGATCGAGCTGCTGGAGGACCCGGCGCGGATCCGGAAGAAGATCCGCTCCGCGGTCACCGACACCGAGCGGGACATCGTCTACGACCCGGCGCGCAAGCCCGGCATCAGCAACCTGCTGACGATCTACTCAGCGCTGGCCGACCGTCCGATCGCCGAGCTGGAGCGTGCGTACGCGGGCAAGGGGTACGGCGAGCTGAAGCGCGACCTGGCTGACCTGGTCGTCGCTTTCGTGGAGCCGATCCAAGCCCGGGTCCGCGATGTGCTCGCCGACCCCGCCGAGCTGGACCGGGTCCTCGCCATCGGTGCCGAGCGGGCCGAGGCGATCGCGGTCGACACGCTGGCGACGGTCTACGACCGGGTGGGCTTCCTGCCCTCCCGGAAGGGCTAGGGCCGCCCAATGAAGGGTGAGCGGTGCCGCGCCTGAACGTCGGCGTCGCGATCGCGATACCGGAGCCGTACGCGGCCGACCTGGCGGCCTGGCGGGAGCGGGTCGGCGACCCGGAGGGCAAGCGGGTGCCGCCGCACGTCACGCTGCTGCCGCCGACACTCATCCGGGGCGACCGGCTGCCTGCGGTCGAGCGGCACCTGGCGGAGGCGGCCGACGCGGTCGCGCCGTTCGAGATGCACCTGTCCGGCACCGGCACGTTCCAGCCGGTCTCGGACGTGGTGTTCGTCGTCGTCGCGGCCGGCATCGCGCAGTGCGAGCAGCTGGAGCGGCGGATCCGCGGCGGGCCGCTGGACCGGCGGATCCGGTTTCCGTACCACCCGCACGTCACTGTGGCGCACGACATCGAGCCGGAGGGGCTGGAGGCCGCCTACGAGGGGCTGTCCCAGTACGAGGCGCGGTTCCTGGTCTGGGGGTTCACGATGTTCGAGCAGGCCGCGGACGGGACGTGGCATCCCCGCCGGGAGTTCCCGCTCAGCCTGAGCTGAGCCAGCGGCGTCGGCTGCGGACGCGGCGGCGGAGGCGGAGCGCGCCGCCCAGCACGGCGAACGCCGCGACCGCAGCGACGACCCCGGCCAGCAGCGGCGAGACGGGCAGGCCGTTACGTCCGGCTCCTGCGGCCGGTGCCACCGCGGCCGCGCTGGCGGCGGCCGGTGGCGGGTTCGCCGTAGCTTTGGTCGTCGAGGCCGTGGCCGGGTCGAGCGGATCGACCAGCTGGCCGACCGGGGCGACCGTGCGGGGCAGCGCGAACCCCCAGTCCAGCAGCCCCGCGGCCTGCCTGGTCAGGTGCGCCGGCCGGTGCTCACCATGCAGGAGCGTGACGACCAGCCGGCGGCCACCGCGCGCCGCCGCGCCCACGTACGTGTGCCGCGCCGCCTCGGTGTAGCCGGTCTTCACCCCGAACGCGCCGGGATAGGAGCCGAGCAGCCGGTTGTGGTTGGCGAACTCGAACGAGTGGTACCGGGCCAGCTGGGCTGGCACCCGGCCGCGCCGCTTCGCCACGTAGGCCCGGAAGTCCGGCCGGCGCAGCGCGGCCCGGGAGATCAGCGCCAGGTCGTACGCCGAGGTCGCCTGGCCGGGTGCGTCCAGGCCGGCCGGCGAGGCGGCCCGCGTGTCGTACGCCTGCAGCGCGCGGGCCTGCTCGTTCATCAGCGCGACGGTCCGCGCGACCCCGCCGGCCGCGCGGGCCAGCGCGTTCGCCGCGTCGTTGCCGGAGGCCATCAGCATGGTCTGGAACAGCAGGTCGACGGTGTACCGGCCCTTCGGCACCAGCCCGACCTTCGAACCGTCGACGCGAACGTCCGCCGCTGTGCACACCACGACCTGGCGGCGGTTGGTCATCCGCGGGAGCAGCGTCAGGGCCGTGAGCGTCTTCAACGTGCTCGCCGGTGCGTACCGGCCGTGCGGATTGCGCGCGGCGAGCACCGCGCCGGTGTCCAGGTCGGCGAGCACCCAGCCGCGCGGGCTCAGCCCGGTCGGCAGCCGGCGGGCCTGCGGCGGGACGACCACGCCGCGGCTGGCCATCCGCTGCCCGCCGATCGCGGACCCATCCGGCGGCACGGGCGCCGGC
>JBKOXW010000123.1:0-13664 GCA_046744115.1 Actinomycetota bacterium
CCATTCCCCCCGCACCGCGCAGCGCCGGTGCGATGGCGGCCTGCTGGCCGGCGCCGAGCGCGCGGACCGACGCGGGAACGGGGACGGGTCCGGAGCTGCCGGAGGGGGCGGCACCGGCCGGCGTCATGCCGAACAGGGCGAGCCCCGGGAGGCTCGAGGCGGCGGTGATGGCTGCCAATCGACTAAACCGTCTGCGTGGCTGCATCGCGCGCTCCTTTGCGGCGGTTGTGACAAGGGGGATCAAACTTCAGTAATACGGTGCGACGCAACGGTCGAGATTGCGCTGAGCGCGCCTCGCCTGACCCGCCTGCGGGCCCAGCTCGGCTAGCCCACCTGGAGCAGTGCGGAGGCGACCCGCGCGTAGCCCGACGCGCCCCGGTGGAACAGCGTGACCGTGTGCCGGCCGGGCGCCGACGGCACGTCCATCAGCGCCTGCGACGAGCGGCAGTCCTCCATTGCGAACGGGCCGGCGAGCAGCACGCCGCCCGGGGCGCTCAGCCGTCCGCCGGCGTCGGCGGCCACGGTGTCGCTGTCCAGCGCCACCGCGTACCGGCCGTCCGGCGGGCCCGCGACCTGCCAGCCGATCCTGTCACCGGGCGCGGCCTCGCTGCGGGTGAGCCCGACCGCCGGCTGCTCGCAGTTCGCCGGCACCAGCCCGCCCCGGCCGCTGAGCAGCGGGATGCCGCCGACCAGCGCGAGCAGCACGACGGCCAGCGCCAGCCAGCCGAGCGGCCGCCGTCGGCGGGTGGGCTGGAGGTCGCGGGCGAGCGCCATCTCGTCGCCGATGTCCCTGGCGAACGCGGCCCGCCGGCGCCGGGTGGCCGCGGCCAACTCCGGATCCTGCCGGCCCGGCCGGATGCCAAAGAGCGAACTCACTGTGTCCGCGCCTCGGCCGGTCCACGCCGTGTGAACGCGGGCCGGACAGCCCTCGTCGCTGGGCCCAACGAAAACGCTTCGCGTTTCCGCCGGGGACCCGAAACCCGCTCGCGCTGCGGGCCCTCGCGCTCGCTCACCGCATCAGTCTGACATCGCCGGGGGCGAGGCGGGAGCGACCAGCGACCGGTGCAGG
The DNA here is from genome assembly GCA_046744115.1 of Actinomycetota bacterium. Lineage (GTDB taxonomy): Bacteria > Actinomycetota > Actinomycetes > Mycobacteriales > CADCTP01 > JBKOXW01. Next base: position 1,070 of record JBKOXW010000123.1, read on the forward strand.
ATCTGGGCCACGTCGAGCACCTCGACGTCGTCGCGCGCCTCGCCGGTCTGCTTCTTCGCGGTGACCGCGTCGGACAGCATGACCATGCAGTACGGGCAGGCGGTCGACACCACATCCGGGTCGAGCCCGAGCGCCTCGTCCACCCGCTCGGTGTTGACCCGCTTGCCGATCTTCTCCTCCATCCACATCCGGGCGCCGCCGGCCCCGCAGCAGAAACCGCGCTCCTTGCACCGGTGCATCTCCGCGGATCGCAGTGCGGGCACCGCGCCCAGCACCTCGCGCGGTGGCGTGTAGACCCGGTTGTGCCGGCCGAGGTAGCACGGGTCGTGGTAGGTGACCAGCGCGTCCACCGGTTGCACGGGCGTCAGCCGGCCCTCGGCCACCAGCCGGCCGAGCAGCTGGGTGTGATGCACCACCTCGTAGTCGCCGCCGACCTGCGGGTACTCGTTCGCCAGCGTGTTGAAGCAGTGCGGGCAGGTGGCGACGATCTTCCGCGCGCCGATCGAGTTGAGCGTCTCGACGTTCTGCATCGCCTGCATCTGGAACAGGAACTCGTTGCCGAGCCGGCGCGCCGGGTCGCCGGTGCACGACTCGCCCGCGCCGAGGATGGCGAACTCGACCCCGGCGGCGTGCAGCAGCTCGGCGAACGCGCGGGTGGTCTTCTTCGACCGGTCCTCCAGCGCGCCGGCGCAGCCGACCCAGTACAGGTACTCGACCTCGTCCGGAATGGACTGTCCCGGTTGGACCCGCCGTACCTCGAAGGGGAGCCCGTCCGTCCACTCCTCCCGGGCGCGCTCGGACAGGCCCCACGGGTTGCCGTTGTTCTCGATGTTGCGCAGCATCACGCCGGCCTCGGATGGGAACGCCGACTCGACCAGCACCTGGTACCGGCGCATGTCCACGATGTGGTCGACGTGCTCGATGTCCACCGGGCACTGCTCGACGCAGGCGCCGCAGGTGGTGCACGACCACAGCACGTCCGGGTCGATGACGCCGCCCTGCTCGGCGGTGCCGACCAGCGGCCGCGCCGCCTGCGCCGCGCCCGGCTCCGGCACCCGCCCGAACCCGGACTCCGGCACGCCGCCGTGTCCCGGGCCCGGCCGGGTGCTCTCCGCACCGGCCTCCTCCACCCCGGTGGCCGCCGCGGTCGCCGCCCCGGTCGCCCCGTCGCCGTCGCCCGCCAGCAGGTACGGCGCCTTCGCGAACAGATGGTCGCGCAGGTCCATGATCACGAGCTTGGGCGACAGCGGCTTGCCGGTGTTCCACGCCGGGCACTGCGACTGGCACCGACCACATTCGGTGCAGGTCGCGAAGTCGAGCATGCCGCGCCAGGTGAAGTCCTCCACCTTGCCCCGGCCGAACGTGGTGTCCTCGGACAGGTTCTCCACGTCGGAGAAGTCGATCGGGTTGCCGGTCGGGTCGGTGACCGGTTGCAGCGCGCCGAGCGCCACCGGCACCCGCTTCGTCGCCACGTTGATCGGCGCCAGCCCGATGTGCAGGTGCTTGGAGTACACGACGATGATCAGGAAGCTGAGGATCACCGCGATATTCGCCAGCACGAAGATCGTCTCGATGACGTCGTTCGCGTCCTCGCCGAGCGGCTCCAGCGCCTGCGCGACGAGCTGGGAGGCGAACGCCCAGCGGCTGTCGCCGAACGGGAAGACGCCGGTGTTGATCTGCGCGCCCCGGTAGACCAGCAGGGTGATGATGACCAGCGAGATCATCCCGAGGATGACCCACGCCGCCCGGGTGTGCGAGCCGTAGAAGCGCGACGCGCGCTGCAGCCGTTGCGGCGCCTGCCGGATGCGCAGCACCGCGAACGTCGCGATCCCGACCAGCACCGCGACCGCGAACAGGTCCTCCAAGAAGCCGATCACTTGCCAGCGGCCGATCAGCGGCAGGTGGAAGTCCTTGTCGAACAGCGCCCCCCAGGCCTCGATGATGGTCAGGCCAAGGATGACGAAGCCCCAGAACGTGAGGAAGTGCGCCACCCCGGGCACCGACCAGGTCAGCAGCTTGCGCTGGCCGAACACCTCGGCGACCTCGGCGCGCAGCCGCGCGCCCGCCCCGTCCAGCCGCCCCGGCGCGGGCTGGCCGGTGCGGATCAGCCGGTAGAGCCACCACAGCCGGCGCCCGGCCACCGCGAACGCCACCACGGTCAGGACCAGGCCGATGATCAGCCGCAACGTCACGGATCCTCCTCCGGGCGATGATCCTCCGACCGGCAGCCTAACGATGACCCTTACCCGCCGGTAACCTCAGGTGACTGCGGCATTGTTGACGACGTGGTCAGCATGCCGCCGCCGCCGCGCACGCCCCCGGCGTACCGCGAGTTCACCCTGCTCGCCGACGTGCCGCTGGCCAGGCTGCCCGCGCGGGCGCGCGGCGGTCGGGGCAGCGATCATCAGCCCGACGACGTGCTCGGCTGGGCCGACGTCGCCCGCCGGCTGGCCGACCTGGTCTTCGCCTCGCGCCGGTCCACGCCGCTGGCGATCGGCGTGCTCGGCGGCTGGGGCAGCGGCAAGAGCACGCTCATGCGGTTCACCGAGGCCGAGCTCGCCGAGCGCAGGGCCGCAGGCGCGAAGGTGGAGACCGTCTGGTTCGACGCCTGGGTGACCGAGGGCACCGAGGCGCTCGAGGGCATGATCAAACTGGTCCTGGACACGATCGGACCGACGGTGGTCCGGCGCGCGCTGCGGAACCGGCGGCTGATGCGCGGTCTCCGGCTGGCGACCACGCTCGGGCTCGCCTGGCTGCCCGGCGGCAGCCGGTGGGTCGACTCGGTCTGGGACACGCTGTCGGTCGACGGGAAGGCCCGCAACGACCTGCGCGCCATGCTCGCCGACGCGATGCGCGAGTGGCGGCGGCGGCAGGCGGCGCGCGGCGAGCGGCTGCTGGTGATCTTCGTCGACAACCTCGACCGCTGCTCGGCGGACAAGGTGGTGGACGTCTTCGAGGCGATCAAGGTCTACCTGGACGAGCCGGGTTTCGTCTTCGTCGTCGGGTACGACCAGCTGATGGTCGGCACGGCGGTCCGGCTCGAGAAGAGCATCGACGCCGAGCGAGCCGCGCAGTACCTGGAGAAGATCGTGCAGATCGAGTACCGGGTGGCGCGGCCGACCGAGGAGCAGGCGCGGATGCTCGTCGACACGCTTGTGGCCAGCTCCGGCACCGGGGGCCTGCTCGGCGAGGCCGAGCGGACCCTGATCGTGCAGCGGACCGACCGGAACCCGCGGCGGGTCAAGCGGTTCCTGAACAACTTCGTGCTCGGCGAGCGACTGGACCCGACCGCTCGCGAGTTCGAGGCGACCGAGCACATCAAGCTGCTGCTGCTGCGCATGTACTTCCCGGAGTTCTACGAGCTGCTCTTCGCGCCCGGCAAGCGGGACGCGATCACCGAGTTCCTCTCCTACGCCCGGTACGACGAGGCCGTGCAGACCAGGAAGGAGCTGCCGCCGCAGCAGGTCGCCGCGATCTTCGGCGTGTTCGACCGGCCGGGGCCGCTCGCCGGCGAGAGCCCGGAGGCGGCCCTCGACCGGCTGCGCAAGGTCGTGCCCGAGCCGATGATCCCGCTCGCCGCCAGCGCCGACTTCCGCTCGCTGGTGGAGAGCTTCGGCGAGGACACAGACCGGCAGAACCTGCTCGACCGGGTGCGCGGCCGGCGGGAGGCGTTCGAGTCCGTCGCTCCCGAGTCGCAGGCTCCGGAAGGCGCCTTTCCCGGGAGTGCCTATGGCGGCTCCGCCCCGTCACCGGGTGACCTCGCCGGTCTGCGGCTGCTCTGGATCGACGACATGCCGGACAACAACCGGACGTTCGTTACCAATCTGCGATGGCGGGGCGTGGAGGTGGTGGAGGTCCGCAACCGGGCCGAGGCCGAGCGGGAGCTGCGCGCCCGATCGGCGGGCTTCGACCTGCTGATCTCCGATCTCACCCGCGACGGCGACCCGAACGCCGGGTTCACCGACGTGGAGAAGCTGCGCGACGGGTTCTACACCGGGCCGGTCGCCTTCGTCGCGGCCCGGATCACCGCGGAGCGCCGGCAGCGCGCGGCCGACCTCGAGGCGATCGGCATCGCGAGCGGCATCGAGCCGGCCGTGGCCTACCTGGAGGAGCTGGCCAGGGAGCGCAGCTACACGGAGTCCTCCCGCCCGCCGGCCGCCGGCACGGGCACCCGGGTCACTCGCGGGAGAACGGCAGCACCTGGGTCAGCCAGCCGATGAGGCCCTGCGAGTTGCGGGACTGGATCATGACCCGGCCCGGGCCGCCGAAGTCGAAGACCATGCCCTCGCCGGACTTCATGGACTGGAAGCCGCGGCCCTCGACCGCCCGGCGGAGCCGGGTCTGCACGCCGGCGTCGTACGCGACGACGTGGCCGGTGTCGATCGTCACGCCCTGACCCGGCCCGAGGTGGTCGGGTCACCGTACCGGCGTGGCCGGCCGGGCTGGGTCCGTGCCCCGACCGGGCCTGGCCCTACCCTGTGAGGTAGGTCACGCCCGTTCCGGGACGGATCGCCCGCCGGCCTGCGTTCGACAGGTCGAAAAGCTGAGTCAAGTCGACTCAGGTATCCTCTATGCGGAAGCCACGTCCACACGAGACTTGATCTGAGAGGTATTCCATGGCTCGAGCGGTCGGTATCGACCTCGGCACCACCAACTCCGTCGTCGCCGTCCTGGAGGGCGGCGAGCCCACGGTGATCGCGAACGCCGAGGGTTCACGCACCACGCCGTCGGTCGTCGCGTTCGCCAAGAACGGTGAGGTGCTCACCGGCGAGGTCGCGAAGCGGCAGGCGGTGACGAACGTCGAGCGGACCATCCGGTCGGTCAAGCGGCACATGGGCACGGACTGGAAGGCCGAGATCGACGGCAAGTTCTACACCGCGCAGGAGATCAGCGCGCGGGTGCTGCAGAAGCTGAAGCGGGACGCGGAGTCCTACCTCGGCGAGGAGGTCACCGACGCGGTGATCACCACGCCCGCGTACTTCAACGACGCCCAGCGGCAGGCCACCAAGGAGGCCGGCCAGATCGCCGGGCTGAACGTGCTGCGCATCATCAACGAGCCCACCGCCGCCGCGCTGGCGTACGGCCTGGACAAGGGCGAGCGCGAGCAGACCATCCTGGTCTTCGACCTCGGCGGCGGCACGTTCGACGTGTCCCTGCTGGAGATCGGCGAGGGTGTCATCGAGGTCAAGGCGACCAGCGGTGACAACCACCTCGGCGGCGACGACTGGGACCAGCGGATCGTCCAGCACCTGGTGCGCACGTTCTCCGGCCAGCACGGCATCGACCTGTCCAAGGACAAGATGGCGATGCAGCGGCTGCAGGAGGCGGCGGAGAAGGCCAAGATCGAGCTGTCCGGCTCGCAGTCGTCCACGATCACGCTGCCGTACATCACGGCCGGCTCCGAGGGCCCGCTGCACCTCGACGTGACGATCACCCGGGCCGAGTTCCAGCGCATGACACAGGACCTGCTCGACCGGTGCAAGGGCCCGTTCCAGCAGGTGATCAAGGACTCCGGGATCACCCTGAGCCAGATCAACCACGTCGTGCTCGTCGGCGGGTCGACCCGGATGCCGGCGGTCACCGAGCTGGTCCGCGAGCTGACCGGCGGCAAGGAGCCCAACAAGGGCGTCAACCCGGACGAGGTCGTCGCGGTCGGCGCCGCGCTGCAGGCGGGCGTGCTCAAGGGTGAGGTCAAGGACGTCCTGCTGCTCGATGTGACCCCGCTGTCGCTGGGCATCGAGACCAAGGGCGGGATCATGACCAAGCTCATCGAGCGCAACACCACGATCCCGACCAAGCGCTCGGAGATCTTCACGACGGCCGACGACAACCAGCCGTCCGTGCAGATCCAGGTGTTCCAGGGCGAGCGGGAGATGGCGGCCTACAACAAGAAGCTCGGCATGTTCGAGCTGACCGGGCTGCCGCCGGCGCCGCGCGGCGTGCCGCAGATCGAGGTCACGTTCGACATCGACGCCAACGGCATCGTCAACGTCTCGGCCAAGGACCTGGCCACCGGCAAGTCGCAGGCCATGCAGATCACCGGCGGTTCGGCGCTGCCGCGGGACGAGATCGACCGGATGATGCGCGACGCCGAGGCGCACGCCGAGGAGGACCGCCTCCGGCGCGAGGAGGCGGAGACCCGCAACCTCGCCGAGTCCCTGCAGTACCAGACCGAGAAGTTCCTGGCCGAGAGCGGCGACAAGATCCCGGAGGACAAGAAGACCGAGCTCACCGACGCGCTGTCGGAGCTGCGGTCGGCGCTGGGGGGCAGCGACCTGGCCGCGGTCAAGACGGCCCAGGAGAAGGTGGCGCGGATCTCCCAGGAGGTCGGCGGCGCGATGTACCAGCAGGCCCAGGCGGCCGGCGCGGGCGGCGCGCAGTTCACCGACCCGACCGCGCCCGGCGCGGCCGGCACCGACCCGACCGCCGGAGCGTCCGACGACGACGTCGTCGAGGCCGAGATCGTGGACGAGCCGGGTGAGGACAAGAAGCAGTGAGTGAGCGCGAGGGCTCGCAGCGCGAGCGGGCCACGCTGAGCGAGCGTACGGACAGCGAGGAGCCGAAGGTCGTCGTTCGCGACCGGCGGCGCATCGACCCGGTGTCCGGTGAGGTTCGCCAGGTGCCGGCAGAGGGCGTGTCGGCACAGGCCGCGCCCGCCCAAGCCAAGCCCGCCCAAGCCAAGCCAGCACAGGGCGCGGCCGGCGAGTCGGGCCGGCCGGGGCGGCACGCCGCCACGGAGTCGGCAGACCGTGCGCCGGCCGAGCTCGACGCGGTCCGCGCCGAGCTGGCCGAGCGCATCAGCGACCTGCAGCGCATCACCGCGGAGTACGCCAACTACCGCAAGCGGGTCGACCGGGACCGGACGGTCGTCGCCGAGACCGCGACCGGTGCGGTGCTGGCCGTGCTGCTGCCCGTGCTCGACAACATCGAGCGGGCGCGGCAGCACGGCGACCTCACCGGCGCCTTCAAGGCCGTCGCCGACCAGCTCGAGACGACGCTCGAGAAGCTCGGCCTGAAGCCCTTCGGCGCCGAGGGCGACCGGTTCGACCCGGCGGTGCACGACGCGGTGGCGCACCAGACCAGCCCGGACGTGACCGAGCCAACCTGCGTCGCGGTGCTCCGCCGCGGGTACCGGCACGGTGACCGGCTGCTGCGCGCGGCGCTGGTCGCGGTCGCCGACCCGGAGCCGGCGCCGGTCGCCGCGGACACCGCCGAGGTGTCGCCGACGGACCTGGCGGCCGACCCGCCGGCCGAGGCCGGCGAGGAGCGCGACTGATAGACGGAGGGAGGGACGCTCGGTGAGCACCAAGGACTATCTGGAGAAGGACTACTACTCCGCGCTGGGCGTCTCCAAGTCCGCCAGCCAGAGCGAGATCAAGAAGGCGTACCGCAAGCTGGCCCGCCAGCTGCACCCGGACAAGAACCCGGGCGACGCCAACGCGGAGAGCCGGTTCAAGGAGGTCTCCGAGGCCTACGACGTGCTCAGCGACGAGAAGCGGCGGCGCGAGTACGACGAGGCACGGTCGCTGTTCGGCGCCGGCGGGTTCCGGCCCGGCAGCACCGGCGCCGGCGGCGCGCCGTACGACTTCTCCGACCTGTTCACCGGCGCGGGTGGTCGGGCGGCCGGCGGCGGCGGGCTCGGTGACCTGTTCGGCGGGCTGTTCGGCGGTGGGCGCGGCGCCAACCGCCGGACCACCGCGCCGGCGCGGGGTGCCGACGTGGAGACCGAGGTGACGCTCGACTTCACCGAGGCCGTCTCCGGCGTGACCGTGCCGCTGCAGCTGGCCAGCCCCGCCTCCTGCCGGACCTGCGCTGGTATGGGCGCCCGGCCGGGCACCGCGCCGCGGGTCTGCCCGGCCTGCCTGGGCACCGGCCTGATCACCCGCAACCAGGGCGCGTTCGCGTTCAGCGAGCCCTGCCGGGAGTGCCGGGGGACGGGCCAGATCATCGACGACCCCTGCCCGGACTGCCGCGGCACCGGGGTGACCACGCAGACCCGCACGATCACCGTCAAGATCCCGGCGGGCGTGCGCGACGGCCAACGGATCCGCCTCGCCGGCAAGGGAGCCCCCGGCGGCCGCGGCGGGCCCGCCGGCGACCTGTTCGTGCGCGTGCACGTGCAGCCGCACGAGCTGTTCGGCCGCAAGGGCGACGACCTGACGCTGGCCCTGCCGGTCACGTTCGACGAGGCCGCGCTCGGCGCGAGCGTGCGCGTGCCCACGCTGGACGGCGCGGTCACGGTGAAGATCCCGGCCGGCACCGCCAGCGGGCGCACGTTCCGGGTGCGCGGCAAGGGCTCGCCGCGGCGCGGCGGTGGCGCCGGCGACCTGCTCGTGACCGTCGAGGTCGCGGTGCCGAAGAACATCGGCGCCGAGGCCCGGGAGGCGCTGGAGAAGTACGCGGCCGCGCAGCCGGACGACCCGCGACCGCACATCACGAGGAGGTTGACGAGCGGTGCGTAACCGTGTGTTCATCGGTGAGCTGCCCGAGGACGCGCCGGTCTTCGTGATCTCGGTGGCCGCGCAGCTGGCCGGCATGCACCCCCAGACACTGCGCCAGTACGACCGGCTCGGCCTGGTCAACCCGGGCCGCACGGCCGGCGGCGGGCGCCGCTACAGCGCCCGCGACGTGGCGCTGCTGCGCGAGGTGCAGCGACTGTCCCAGGAGGACGGTGTGAACCTCGCGGGCATCAAGCGAATCATCGAGTTGCAGACCGAGGTCGACGCGCTGCGGGCCAAGGTGCTGGAGCTGACCGAGGAGCTGGCGACGGCCCGCGGACCCTCCACCGCCCTTGTCGTGTGGCGCCCGCAGCGCCGCTGAAAACGCTGACGAGGAAACACGAAGGATGGAACCGAACAAGCTGACCACGAAGAGCCAGGAGGCGCTATCCACCGCCGTCCGGCTCGCGGCCGACCGCGGCCACCCCGCGGTCGAGCCCGCCCACCTGCTCGCCGCGCTGCTGGGCCAGACCGACGGCACGGCGAGTCCGCTGCTGCGCGCCGTCGGCGTCGACGTGTCCGACGTGCGCGCGGAGAACGACGCGCTGCTGACCCGGCTGCCGAGCGCGAGCGGCGCCACGGTGTCCGCCCCGCAGACCGGCCGGGACCTGCTGCGGGTGCTGTCGGCCGGGCAGAAGCAGGCCGAGAAGCTCGGCGACGAGTACCTGTCCACCGAGCACCTGCTCGTCGGCCTCGCCGCCGAGGGCGGTCCGGTGGGCGGCCTGCTGCGCCGCCACGGCGCCACCGCGGACGCGCTGCTCGCAGCGTTCCATCAGGTCCGCGGGAGCGCCCGGGTGACCAGCGCGGACCCGGAGTCGACGTACCAGGCGCTGGACAAGTACGGCATCGACCTGACCGCGGGCGCCCGCGAGGGCAAGCTCGACCCGGTCGTCGGCCGGGACGCCGAGATCCGGCGGGTCATCCAGGTGCTGTCGCGGCGTACCAAGAACAACCCGGTGCTGATCGGCGAGCCGGGCGTGGGCAAGACCGCGATCGTGGAGGGGCTGGCGCAGCGGATTGTCGCCGGCGACGTGCCGGAGTCGCTGCGGGACAAGCGGATCGTCTCGCTGGACCTCGGCGCGATGGTCGCCGGCTCGAAGTACCGCGGCGAGTTCGAGGAGCGGCTGAAGGCCGTGCTCACCGAGATCAAGGACTCGGCCGGCCAGATCATCACGTTCATCGACGAGCTGCACACGGTCGTCGGCGCGGGCGCGGCCGAGGGCGCGGTCGACGCCGGCAACATGCTCAAGCCCATGCTGGCGCGCGGCGAGCTGCGCATGGTCGGCGCGACCACGCTGGACGAGTACCGCCAGCGCATCGAGAAGGACCCGGCGCTGGAGCGGCGATTCCAGCCGGTGCTCGTCGGCGAGCCGAGCGTGGAGGACACGATCGGCATCCTGCGCGGGCTCAAGGAGCGGTACGAGGTCCACCATGGCGTCCGGATCACCGACGCCGCGCTGGTCGCCGCGGCCACCCTGTCCGATCGGTACGTGACGGCCCGGTTCCTGCCGGACAAGGCGATCGATCTGGTGGACGAGGCCGCGTCCCGGCTACGCATGGAGATCGACTCCCGGCCGGTCGAGATCGACGAGGTCGAGCGGGCCGTGCGCCGGTTGGAGATCGAGGAGATGGCGCTGGAGAAGGAGAACGACCCGGCGTCGGCGGAGCGGCTGGAGCGGCTGCGCGCCGACCTCGCCGACAAGCGCGAGCACCTCTCTCAACTGACCGCGCGCTGGCAGCAGGAGAAGCAGTCGCTGGACCAGATCCGCCAGCTCAAGGAGGAGCTGGAGGGGCTGCGCGGCGAGTACGAGCGGGCCGAGCGGGACAACGACCTCGGCCGCGCCGCCGAGCTGCGCTACGGCCTGATCCCGGCGCTGGAGAGGCAGCTGGAGGAGGCCTCGACCAAGGTCCCCGGCGAGGGCGCGATGCTCAAGGAGGAGGTCGGCCCGGACGACGTCGCGGACGTGGTCTCCGCCTGGACCGGGATCCCGGCCGGCCGGCTGCTGGAGGGCGAGACCGCGAAGCTGCTGAGGATGGAGGAGGCGCTCGGCTCCCGTGTGGTCGGTCAGGATGCGGCCGTGCGGGCCGTCTCCGCCGCCGTCCGCCGCGCCCGGGCCGGCGTGTCCGATCCGGACCGGCCGACCGGCTCGTTCCTGTTCCTCGGCCCCACCGGGGTCGGCAAGACCGAGCTCGCCAAGGCGCTGGCCTGGTTTCTGTTCGACGACGAGCGGGCGATGGTCCGCATCGACATGAGCGAGTATTCGGAGAAGCAGTCGGTGGCCCGGCTGGTCGGCGCGCCGCCCGGCTACGTCGGGTACGAGCAGGGCGGCCAGCTCACCGAGGCGGTGCGACGGCGGCCGTACACGGTTGTGCTGCTCGACGAGGTGGAGAAGGCGCACAGCGACGTCTTCGACGTGCTGCTGCAGGTGCTCGACGACGGCCGGCTCACCGACGGGCAGGGCCGCACGGTCGACTTCCGCAACGCGATCCTGATCCTGACCTCGAACCTCGGGTCGCACCTCATCGCCGACCCGATGCTGCCCGACATGTCCAAGCGGGACGGTGTGATGGCGGTTGTCCGCGAGCGGTTCAAGCCCGAGTTCCTGAACCGACTGGACGACATCGTCATGTTCGAGGCGCTGTCCACCGAGGACCTCACCCGGATCGTGGACATCCAGGTGGCCGAGCTCAGCGCGCGGCTGGCCTCGCGCCGGCTGACGCTGGACGTCACCGATGCCGCGCGGGAGTGGCTGGCGATGAACGGCTTCGACCCGGTGTACGGGGCGCGGCCGCTGCGCCGGCTGGTCCAGACGGCGATCGGCGACCAGCTGGCCCGGGCGCTGCTCGCGGGCGAGATCCGGGACGGCGACACCGTCACCGTCGACGTGCTGGACGACCGGTCGGCGCTCGTGGTGACCGGGTCGGCGGCTGCGCCGCTGCCGGTCTAGGTCCGGGCCCGGGCGCTGCTCAAGCCGCGGTCCGTAGTGCACTGCTCCAGTTCGGTCTGGTCCGGACGGTGCCCGATCCGCTCCTGACAGTCGCGGTACGTGCGCAGCCCGTACGTGCCGAGGAGCACCGCGATGACCAGCCCGACCAGCCCGGCCACCAGGCCGGCCACGGCCATGCCGCGGCCGGCCGCGCGGCCCTGGCGGGTGGCCACCAGCGCGACCAGCGCCGAGACGACGGCCAGGCCGCCGACGAGCGCCCCCAGGTACGGGGTGAGAACGAGCGGGATCGCGAGCACGCCGAGCACCATCGCCATGACCGCGCTCCTGCTGCGCCGCGGTACCTCCTCGGTCATCGGCGGCGGCTCTCCTTCGGGTCGCGGTCGTGACGGGCAGTGCACAGTGTGCCGCCTGGCCCGAGCCGACCCGCGCCACGGCACGCGATCTTGTGGGTTGGCTGCCCGTTCGGCTCGGGTTTCTGGCACTCTGTGCCCGCACTTTCTCGACCGAGCCGAAGGAGCGCAATGAGCTACGACTACGCCCCGCCACCGCCGCCCTACGGGCAGCCGGCTGGGCCGCCGCCGAACAACTACCTGGTGCCGGCAATCCTGGCCACGATCTTCTGCTGCCTGCCGTTCGGCATCGTCGCGATCGTGTTCGCAGCACAGGTCAACGGCAAGTACCAGGCCGGTGACGTGGCCGGCGCGCAGGAGTCCGCGCAGCGGGCGCGCACGTTCACGTTCATCTCGGTGGGGCTCGGCCTCATCGTGCTCATCCTCTACCTGGTGCTGATCGTCGCGGCCAACGCCTAGGCCATGTCTCCCCGATCTCCGGCGGCGCGGATCGACGCCCAGACGACGACCGGCCACGTTGTCGTCGCCGATATTTCCAATATCGGCTCCTCCTCCGCCTTGCCGGATCGCCGCCTGACCGCCGCCCGCATCCACCAAGATCGGGGAGACACGCCCTCGTGAGCGTCAGGACACCGACCCGGCTCACGGGTGCGGCGGCGCGGTGGCGCGCCGCGGCGGCGCCCGGGCTTGTGCTCGGCGCCGCCGGGGCCGTGGTCGGTTACCTGGCGGCGGTGGACCCGAACCAGCCCGGGCACTATCCGACCTGTCCCTTCCTCACGGTCACCGGCGAGTACTGCCC
>JBKOXW010000320.1:0-5224 GCA_046744115.1 Actinomycetota bacterium
GTCAGTTGATGCAGTCGGATTCGGCCGCGGTGCGGGCGGGGGCGTTGGGGGAGGCGGAGGCGGCGGAGGTGGAGCCGGACGAGCCCGCGCCGTTGGAGGAACCCCCACCGGAGCCGACGCCGGTGAAGTTGCGGCCGATGACGAGCTGGACGGTGTCCTCGCCGACGTCGTCGCGCTCGGCCAGCTGGGCACCGGGGATGACCGCGGCGAGCGTGCGCGCCTGGCCCTCGCGACCGGGGGCGTAGCGGATCTCCGAACGCGGGTAGTCGCGCCGGTCCGCGTTGCCGGTCCCGGCGATCGTGAAGCCGGCCTCGCGCAGCGCCGACGCGGTCTGCGCGGCCAGCCCGGACCGGCCGGAGCCGTTGAAGACCTCGACCGAGACCTGGTCGCGCGGCACCGTCCTGGCCGGCACGCGCCGCTCCGGATCGTCGGAGATCGACCGGAAGAACGACGGCAGCTTCTCCTCGTCGAGCAGCACGACGGAGGCGCCGCCGACGTTCGCCGGCCCCTTGTTCGGGATCGTCTTGAAGTCCACGTTGCCCGCGGCCAGCCCGCGCATCTGCCGGGCCAGCCCGAGCGGGTCGAGCCCGTCGTCCATCCGCAGCGAGGTGCCGATCGCGTCCAGCAGCCGCTTGAGCTTGATCGGGTTGCCCAGCACCCCGACGCTGGTCATCTTGCGGAACGTGGCGCCGAGGAAGTACTGCTGGCGGGCGATCCGGTCCAGGTCGCCGCGCGGCAGGCCCTTGCGCTGGCGGACGAACGCGAGCGCCTGCTTGCCCTCGATCGACTGCCGGCCGGCGGGCAGGTCGATGCCGGAGTCCTTCTCCTTCTGCGGCGCCTTCAGGCACACCTCGACGCCGCCGATCGCCTTCGTGATCCGGTAGAAGCCGAGCAGGTCCACCTCGACGTAATGGTCGATCTTCAGGCCGGACAGCTCGCTGATCGTCTGCACGAGCAGCCGCCGCCCGCGGTCGGGGTTCGGCTCGCCGTCGCCGCCGAAGGCGCCGTTCGCGTACGCCGAGTTGAGCTTGCCCTTGCCCACCCCCGGGATGTCCACGTAGGAGTCGCGGGGGAACGAGACGGCCGTCGCGCGCCGCCCGTCCGCGGGCAGGTGCACCAGGATCATCGTGTCGGTGTTCTGCCCAGAGCTCTTTGTCGTGCTCAGCTCGGCGAGCTCGGCCGGCGTCGCGTTGGACCGGTCGTCGCTGCCGACCAGCAGGATGTTCTGGTCGCGGCCGTCGACGTCGTCGCCCTGTGAGGGGATCGCGTCGACCCGACCGACCTTGCCGGTGAAGTCGCGATAGAAGAACCAGAGCACGCCGCTGGCGATCAGGATGACGATCGACATGGTGCCGGCGAGGACCTTGAGCGCGAACAGGACCCGCTGGCCGCCGGAGCGGCGGCCCCGCCCACCGGGCGGACCGGCCGGCGGAGCGCCGCGAGGCGGCGGCGGGTAGCCGCCACCCCCGGACGGGTAGCCGGAGCCGGGATACGGGGGTCCGCTCGCTCGTCCGGGACGGCGCGGCTGCCCCCGGCGCGGGTCGAGCTCGGGCGGCAGCGGCCGGTACGGGTCCCCCGGGTCCCTCGGCGTGGTCAACAGGCGTCCCTTCCGTCTCGGTCGGCCCCGCCACGGGGACCCCTCCGTCAGACGAGCAAGCCGCCGTGAAGGTTCACTCTGTGACGGAGTGTTGCGATCAAGCGCGCCAGCGTAGCCAATTACCGGCGGGCTACCGCCGGAACGGCGTCTGTCACACTTCTTCAGCGTGTCGTTCGCGGGCAGTCAGCCCGGCGGATGGCCAGATCATGTCCTACCCGAGCAGCGAGAGGGCTCACCCGCTGATGCGCCTGTTCGTCACCGGTGGGGCCGGGTTCATCGGCTCCCACTACGTCCGCAGCCTGCTGACGGGCGCCTACCCCGGCCATGCGGACACCGAGGTCACGGTCTTCGACAAGCTCACCTACGCCGGGAACCTGGCGAATCTGGAGCCGGTCGCCGGCAGCGACCGGTACCGGTTCGTGCACGGCGACGTCTGCGACGGCGCGGCGCTGGAGGCGGCGCTGCCCGGGCATGACGTGGTGGTCAACTTCGCCGCCGAGACGCACGTGGACCGGTCGATCGTGGGCGCGGCCGAGTTCGCGATGACCAACTTCGTCGGCGCGCAGGAGGTCTTCGACGCCGCGCTCCGGCACGGCGTGCGGCGGGTGGTGCACGTGTCCACCGACGAGGTGTACGGCACGATCGCGGCCGGCTCCTGGACCGAGGACCACCTGCTCGAGCCGAACTCGCCGTACTCGGCCGCCAAGGCCGGCGCCGATCTGCTCGCCCGCGCCTATGCGCGCACGTACGGGCTGAACATCTCGGTCACCCGCTGCTCGAACAACTACGGCCCCTACCAGTTCCCGGAGAAGGTCATCCCGCTGTTCGTGACGAACCTGATGGACGGGCTGAAGGTGCCGCTGTACGGCGACGGGCTGAACGTGCGCGACTGGCTGCACGTGGATGACCACTGCCGGGGCATCCAGGTCGTGCTCGAGCGTGGCGAGCCGGGGGAGTACTACAACATCGGCGGCGGCCGCGAGCTCACCAACAAGGAGCTGACCAGCCTGCTGCTGGAGGCGTGCGGGCAGGGCTGGGACATGGTCGACTACGTCACCGACCGCAAGGGTCACGACCGGCGCTACTCGCTGGACCACTCCAAGATCGCCGCGCTGGGCTATACACCGCGGATCCCGTTCGAGGAGGGGCTGGCCGAGACGGTCCGCTGGTACCGCGACAACCGCGCCTGGTGGGAGCCGCTCAAGAAGCGCGCGGCCCTGCGACCGTGAGTACTACCGGTCGGTGGCTGGTCACCGGCGCGGGCGGGCAGCTGGGCTCGGACCTGGTCCGGGTGCTGGCCGGGCGCGCCGGCTCGGAGGTCGTCGGGCTGACCCACGCCGACCTCGACGTCGCCGACCCGGCCGCGGCGGAGAAGGTCGTCGCCGACGTGCGGCCGGACGTGGTGCTCAACGCCGCCGCGTACACCGCGGTGGACGCGGCCGAGGCCGACGAGGACGCCGCCCACCGGGTCAACGCGGACGCGCCGGCCGTGCTGGCGCAGGTGTGCGCGCTGCACGGCGGCCGGCTGGTGCACGTCTCGACCGACTACGTGTTCGCCGGCGACGCGAGCGCCCCGTACGAGCCGGACGCGCCGACCGGGCCGCGATCGGCGTACGGGCGGACCAAGCTGGCCGGCGAGCAGGCGGTGCGCACGCTGCTGCCCGAGCGATCGTGGGTGGTCCGCTCCGCCTGGGTGTACGGCCAGACCGGGCCGAACTTCGTCAAGACCATCGCCCGACTGGAGCGGGAGCGGGACACGCTCGAGGTGGTCGACGACCAGCGCGGCTCGCCGACCTGGTCCCGGCACCTCGCCCACGGCCTGGTCACGCTGGCTGGCTCGACCGTGCCGCCCGGCATCTACCACTGCACCAACGGCGGCGAGGTGACCTGGCACGGGTTCGCCCGGGCGATCTTTGAAGAGCTCGGCGCGGACCCGGATCGGGTCCGGCCGACCACGACCGACCGGTTCCCCCGCCGGGCCCCGCGGCCGGCCTACTCGGTGCTGGCCGACACCGGCTGGCGGGCCGCCGGGCTGCCGCCGCTGCCCGGCTGGCGGGCGGCCCTGCATGAGGCGTTCGGCGAGGTCGGCGCGGAGCTGCGGCCCGCATCGCCGGGAGAGGCCGGGTAGCCGGGAGAGCACGGGAGCCTCGGTAGGATCGGCGGCCTATGTCGTTCGCGTCACCGGTGTTCCTCTGGTACTTCATGCCGGCTCTGCTGCTGGCGTACTGGGCGTCCCCGCGCATCTGGCGCAACGGCCTGATCGCGGTCTCCAGCCTGCTCTTCTACTCCTGGGGCGCGGGCCCGTTCGTCTTCCTGCTGGTGTCGGCGATGGTGGTCAACTTCGCCGCCGGCATCGCCATCGACAGCCCCTCCGTGCAGGCCAAGCCCTGGCTGCGGCGGACCGTGCTGGTCGGTGCGGTGGGGTGGAACCTCGCCATCCTGGCGACCTGGAAGTACGCCGGCTTCGCCAGCCGACAGATCGACGCGATCTCGACCGCGCTCGGCCTGGACGGGACCCCGATCGTGCAGCTCGCGTTGCCGATCGGCATCTCGTTCTTCACGTTCCACCACATCTCGTACATCGTCGACGTGTACCGGCACAGCCGGCCGGCGCAGCGCAGCCCGCTGCAGTTCATCGTCTACATCGGCATGTTCCCGCAGCTGATCGCCGGCCCGATCGTCCGCTACCACGAGATCGCCGACCAGCTCGGCGAGGTGCGCAAGGACCGCGCCGACGACTTCGCCGCGGGCTTCCCACGGTTCGCGCTCGGCCTGGCCAAGAAGGTGATCATCGCCGACTCGGTGGCGCCGGTGGCCGACGCGGCGTTCGCCTCGGGCGCGGACCTGACCACGGCCACGGCCTGGGTCGGGGCGCTGGCGTACACGGTGCAGATCTACTTCGACTTCTCCGGCTACTCGGACATGGCGATCGGGCTTGCCCGGATGTTCGGCTTCCGGCTGCCGGAGAACTTCGACCGGCCGTACTCGGCCGCCACGATCACCGACTTCTGGCGGCGCTGGCACATGTCGCTGTCCCGGTGGTTCCGCGACTACGTCTACATCCCGCTCGGCGGCAACCGTGGCGGCAACCTGAAGACCTACCGCAATCTGGTGACGATCTTCGTGCTGTGCGGCTTCTGGCACGGCGCGAACTGGACGTTCCTGGCCTGGGGGCTCTACCACGGCTCGCTGCTGGTGGCCGAGCGGCTGACCGGGCTGGACCGGGTCCGGACGGGGATCGCGCTGGTCGGCCAGCGGGCGGCGACGCTGCTGCTGGTCGTGGTCGGCTGGGTGTTCTTCCGCTCGGAGAGCATCGCCGACGCCGGCCGGATGCTGCGGTACATGTTCGTGCCCAGCGGTTTTGATCTCACCGACGCGGTCGCCGTCGAACTGACCAGCCAGCGGGAGCTGACGCTGCTGCTGGCGCTGCTCGTGGTCCTGCTGCCCGCGTCGTTCGTGCTCGGCCGCTACCTCGAGACCGCCCGCAGCCGGGTGGGCGCGACCGCGCGGGTGGCGGTGATGGCGGTGGCCGCGCCGTACGCCGCCATCCTGGTCGCGGCCGGTACGTTCAGCCCGTTCCTGTACTACCAGTTCTAGAGGGGTCAGCCCGCACGCCATGACGACCGT
>JBKOXW010000067.1:0-3209 GCA_046744115.1 Actinomycetota bacterium
GCCGCCGAGGACCGCCATCAGTCCGGTCACGATCGGCAGGCCCATCGCCACCAGTGACCCGAAGGCGATGAACAAGATCACCGCTGCCGCCAGGACGCCCACGCTCTCGGCCGAACCCTGCGGGGGTGTCTCGGCCTTTTCCGCCTTATCCCCGCCCAGCCCCAGCGTCACGCCGTCACCGGAGGCGTCCTTGACCGTGTCCACCAGGGTCTTGACCTCGGTCTTCTCCACATCCTTGTCGGTCAGCGGGATGGTCGTACGGGCGATACGACGATCCTCCGTCACCAGATCCTCGTCCTGATACGGCGAGGTGACCGGTCCTGTAATGGGTGAGGCGTCGAGATCGGCGATGACCTTCTCGATCTCTTGCCGGGCGGCGGGGTCGTCGATCCCCTTCTCTGCCCTGATCCCGAGAGTCAGCGTGTCCCCTTGCTGCTCGGGGAAGTGCTTCTCGATCAGAACCTGCGCCTGGGCGGAATCGGAGTCTCCACCGGAGTATTCGTTGTCGGGGGCGGCGCCGTAGCCGAGGCCCACGAACGCCACGGCGATGACGCCGACGATCCAGGTCAGGAGGACCACGCGTCGGCGCCGGTAACAGAACCGGGCTAGTCCCGCCAGAGCTCCATCTGTACGGGGACTCTCAGCTCCTCGAGGTGGGTGAGGGTGATCGTTCATGGCCGCGATCGTCGCGCCGGTGCGGCTGCCGTGGCCTCTGACAGCGGATGGCAGCGTCTACGCAATGGGGCGTAGACGATTCGTGTCTCGCTACGCCTGCCGGCGTAGCAGGTCGCGCGCCCGGGCGGAGCGTTGTCCGAGCGCGAGAACAGTAGGATCACAAGCATGGAACGCCGCGCCGTGTCGTTCCCCCTGCGTGTGGTGGCGCAAGACGTGGTGCTCGCGCTCTTCGTCGCCGTGATGCAGGTGCAGGGCACGGTCGCCCGCGTTGCCGCCGAGGGGGCACCGCGTCCGCTCACCGACTTCGGAAACCTCGGATACGCGCTACTGGTGGTGAGTGGCCTGGTCGTGACCGTCCGCCGCCGGTGGCCGGTTCCGGTGTTTGTCATCGCCGCACTCGCCAGCTTGGTGTATTACGGTCTCGACTTTCCGGACGGGCCCGGCTGGCTCGGGCTCTTCGTCGCCCTGTACACCCTCGCCGCCTACGGTGACGGGCGCCGGTCATTGGTGATCGCCGGTGTGGGTACCGGGGTGCTTGCCATCGGGTGGCTGTTCGCAGCGGCCGACATCGAGCCGCGCGCCGCCATCGGCTGGGTATTCTTCCGCATCGGTGCGTCGGTCATGAGCGCGGCTCTTGGCGAGTCCGTCCGGTCCCGGCGGGTCATCGCGGCCGAAGCTCAGGAGCGTGCAGAGCTGGCTGAACGGACCCGCGAGGAAGAAGCGCGTGCGCGGGTGGATGCCGAACGGCTCCGGATCGCGCGCGAAGTCCACGACACCGTCGCGCACGCCATCGCGATCATCAACGTGCAGGCCGGGGTCACCGCGCACGTGCTCGACAAGAGACCGGAACGGGCACGCGAAGCGTTGCAGGCCATCGAGCAGACCAGTTCCCGGGCACTGCGGGAGATGCGAACCATCCTCGGCGTGCTCCGTGACGACAACGACGGCCGCGCGCCGCGCCCTGGCCTGGAACAGATCGACGAACTCACCGCCAAGGCAAGCGACGCCGGACTGGACGTCACGCTCGAAGCGAGCTCGCCTGCGACGCCGTTGCCGAGCGCGGTGGGCAGTGCCGCCTACCGGATTCTTCAGGAGTCGATCACCAATGTGATCCGTCACGTCGGCCCGACCCGGGTGACGGTCGCGCTGAACCCGGGGATCGACGTCCTGGAGATCCGCGTGACCGACGAGGGCCGCCGCACCGGATCCGGTGACAACTCCGCGGACCGACCGTCCGGCAATGGCACGGACACGTCGGCCAAGGCTGGCCGCGGGATCCTGGGCATGCGCGAGCGCGTTCAGGTGCTCGGCGGAGAGCTCGACGCCAAGCCGACTCCGGGCGGAGGGTTCGAGGTCACGGCCCGGCTGCCCCTCGCACCGACCGGGTCGCGCCTATGAACACAGCATCCGTGTCACGGTCGACCACCGCTCCGATCAAGGTGCTGCTCGCCGACGACGAGGGGCTCGTGCGATCCGGGTTCAAATTGCTGCTCGACGTCGAAGACGACATCACCGTGGTCGGAGAAGCGACCAACGGTGCCGAAGCCGTCGAGCGTGCCCGCGCCGCCCGCCCCGACGTCGTCCTCATGGACATCCGCATGCCGAAGCTGGACGGAATCCAGGCCACGACCCAGATCACCGAGATGCGCGGGCTGGAGCGCGTCCGGATTCTCATCCTCACCACCTACGACACCGACGCCTACGTTTTCGAAGCACTGCAAGCCGGTGCCAGCGGCTTTCTGCTCAAGGACGCCGGACCGGCCGAGCTCCTGCATGCCATCCGGGTGGTCGCTGCAGGAGAAGCCCTGCTCGCGCCGCGGATCACCAGACGTCTCATCAGCCAGTTCACCGCGCGGCGAACGGCAGCCAATGCCGCGGAGGACCGGCTCGCGGTGCTCACCGAGCGCGAGCGAGAGGTGCTAGCCCTGGTGGGGCGGGGCCTGAGCAACGACGAGATCGGCGCCGAACTGGTTCTCAGTCCGGCCACTGCGCGCACCCACGTCAGCCACGCGATGGTGAAACTGGGTGCGCGTGACCGCGCGCAACTGGTTGTCATCGCCTACCAAACAGGACTGGTCGGCCCTGACGCGTGAGCGCGTAGCGCACTACGACGCAGCGCGTATCGATCAGCCGACCGGATGCGCGCCACGGGGTATCCGGAACCGCTCGCAGGCCGACGCCGGCCCGCCCGAATCCCGGCAGGGTCGAGCGTGACCGCAACACGAGACGGGCCGCTGTCATCTGTCTATGACGCGGCGGATGAGTCAGCCGTCCTCGGACTCAGCGGCCGTCGGGCGGAATGGTTGCCGGCGCGGTCAGCGCCCGGGGCCGGCCGATGAACCCTCCGACCACCGCGAGGAGCGCTCCGCCCAGGACGAGCCAGGCGCCGACGTCGATCTGGTCCAGCGTGGACGAGACCGACGAGGTGGCCCGGTATGCCTGGATCGCGAAGAGGATGAACATGACCACACCCAGCGCGCCGGCCAGCCGGGTCAGCCAGCCGCTCGAGCCGACCAGGCCCAGCACGGCGATCA
>JBKOXW010000168.1:0-12556 GCA_046744115.1 Actinomycetota bacterium
AAAACACGGCAGGACCGTGGTACCAGTCCACGTGCCCGATGATCACGGCGGGTCCCGGCTGGCCCGGTCGCGGACCCTCGGCGTACCACCCGGCCCGGCCAGCGCGGCTCGGCAACGCGATGGTCCCGTCGGGGGCGCGGCCCAGCCGTTCCAGCACCGTGTCGACCTCTGCCGCCGGGATCCGGATCCGGATCGGCACCGCCACGGTCTGGTGGACGCGGCTGGACCGGAACGAGTCGGCCACCGCGGACCTCGCCGGCGAGACGGACGGCCGCTCGCGCGCGTCGCTGGATGCCGTCGCCGAACGCCCTGCTCGCCACGCTCAGTACGCCGCTGGCGGCGCCGGTCATCGCCGCCACCCGGCTGCGGACGGGGTCCGCGAACTCCGCCCGTGGCGCCGCCCGTCTGGTCGCCGACGCGCTGCGCACCGCCCGGGCGTCGGGGGCCACCGGGCTGGTGATCGTGCGAGCCGACTCGGCCTGATTTCGCTGCGGAGCTGGCCTCGAGCGGCCGTCGGATCGAGTTGCTGCCAGTCGACCTATCTCAGCCCGACGGCGCCGAGCAGCTGATCATCGATGCGAGACAGCGCTTCGGCTCGCTCGACGCACTGGTCATGTCGCACTGCGAGAGCATCGACTCGAACGTGCTGACCACCAGCGTCGAGAGCTTTGACCGCCACTACGCCGTCAACGTGCGCGGCTCCTGGCCGCACCCACACCATGCGGCCTGCCAGCGGCCTTAAGGGATATTGGAGAATATCCCTGCGACCGTGAGCGTGCATTCGAGCCCGCCCAGGGGCGCGCCGCCGGTGAATCGCGACGCTCCCACCAGCGTGATCGCGCCCGTGGCGGCATTCCGCGGTACGCCGGTCGCCGTGAGGAGGCCGGACGGCGAGGTGGCGGTTCCGGTGGTCAGTGGATTGCCGGTGGGGAAGCCGAAGTCGACGTCGGAGTCGCCGAGCAACCCGGGAAAGCTCTTGTCGTAGGCGAAGTGCAGGCCGATAGGCAGTGTCATCGCGCCCGTGCTGGCGTCGAAGGCCGCTGCCGGCTCGCCGGGTCTGCGGGTGATGGTCACCGTGATGCTGCTCAACAGCGGAATCCCGGTGATGGGACCGACGACGACGGGATCCAGGCGGATGATCCGCGCGCTCGCGTGGTCAAAGGTGAACTCCAGCGCCCCCGCCATGCCGCCCGGCGGCGGCGTGCTGAGGCGCGGGTCCGTGCTGGAGGTGACGAGGGTGGCCGTCCCGGTGAAATCTGTGAACAGCGGGCCCGGCCCGACAAAGACGGTGACCGACTCGGTCGCCGAGCGGCCCTGGTCGTTTACGGCGGTGACGGCGATCCGGTGTGGCCCTTGTGCCGACGGCGCCCGCACGCGCGCCTCGAAGGCATAGACCGCCTCCGCGCCGGCGGGACTTCCCGTCAACTCCGCGTCCACCGCCGGGCCGCCGTCCACGCGCACCACGGCCGAGTCGATCGCGATCGGCTCCGGCCAGCCCCGGTCCGATGCGGTCCCCGTCACGCTGACCTCCTGATCGGGGAGCGCTGTGGCATCGGGTTTAGGATTGCTGATCATCACTTTGGGCATGTGAGACCCCCCCTTCAGCATCATCAGAGGATTTAGGTCTGGGCGGTGATACTTGGCGCCGGCCGTGGCCGCCAGGGCCGATCGCGGCCGACGATGACCACGGCCGAGCGCTCGGATACGTGGTTCAGGCCGACGGACTGCGGTGGGGCGAGCTGTACGGCCTAGCCGACCTGGTCGCCCGAGTGCTCGACATCGAGCACCTCGGAGGCGCCGGCATCTGGCAACCCGACTGCCCGGCATGCATCCCCATCACTGCGCATGCGGATAATGGACATAAGCGGTACCAGACCGTCGGACCGAGCCGCGGCGTTGGGCAGAGCTGATCTGCAGGCCTTCGCACCGTACCGGGTCGGAGACCCCGGCTATCCAGGTCGGCATCCTCGCTGCGCTGGGGGGCGCTCCACCTGGATCGGCCACCCTCGCCCCCCGTCCAGCGCCCCGACCCGCCGCACCCGGCGGCGGGCGGTCTCGGGAGGTAGCGACGCTTGGACTCGTCCGGCCTGAGCAGCGGCTGATGGTCGAGATCGGCTGGCTCCATCTCTGGCCGCCCTGCGCGAGAAGTCGGCCGTCGATCTCGAGACACCGGCCGACGGGAGCTGACCCGTGGCGCGCGAGATCGTCAGGTCGAACTGCCGACCTTCCGTTCTGTCGGCCTCTCGGACCACCGCCGTGGAACGGTTCGTGGGACGAACCACAGACGGCCGGGCGCAGGCGACGGCGCTGATCGGGCGAACGTACCCAGAGGACTGTCAGGAAGGTGCTGATCCATGGCGAAACCGGTCTCTCAAGGCGGCAGCGCCGGTTCGAACCCTGACCACACTACAAGCCTGTGGCCTGCGGAACGCGCGTCAGCGGATGATGACGGGGGCCAGCTCGACGCCCGCCGCGCCCCTGGCTCGGGTGACCGCCCGCCGGCACTGGGTCCGCTGGCTGAGCGGCGGCAGCTGAGGTTGATTCTGATCCGCTGCCGACGAGCCTGCGGATGGCCGTCCGCCTCGCCTGAGACAGCCTCCAGGAGGAGACAGATGAGCACGGTCCGGTGGGGAATGCTGTCCGCCGCGAGCATCGGCCGAGTGGTTGCCGCGGCGACGGCGCGATCCACGCGCGCCCGGTTCGTTGCAGTGGCCAGCCGGCCAGCCGCGACGCTGGCAGGGCCCGCGGGTTCGGCGACGAGCTGGGGTGCGCTGAGCTTCGGCACGTACGAGGAGTTGCTGGCCTGCGACGAGGTCGACGCCATCTACGTGCCGCTGCCGATTTCGATGCACACGAACGGGGGTCGCTGCCGTCTTCCCGCTGGCGGGCAGGATCCTCTCTGCCAGCGCTGGTCGGCTGTCGGGGTCGGCGGCTTCCAGACTTCAGTTACGGCGTGATGCGCGTGAAGAAGACGCTGGCCGGGTCGGTCCCGTGGGTCTGGGAGAACAGCGCCAGGAACTGTCCGCCCTGGGTGGTCAGGCCCTCGTAGTCGCCAAGGAACAGGCCGCGGGCGAACGGCGCTGTCCGCATGTCGAACGAGCTTGCCGTTATCCGGGTCTCGGCCCAGGTCGCGCCACCGTTGTGCGAGTGCAGGAACCAGTAGTCGGTGGGCAGCGTCGCTCCGCCGTCCGGGGTGTTGAACCGGAAGTCGTAGTGCGTCACGCCGAGCGTGCCGTCGGGCAGCACCTCGATCGACGGGGTGAACGCCTGGGTAGTGGGCACGGTGTTGATCCGCCGCGGCGCCGACCAGGTCAGCCCGCCGTCGAGCGACCCGGACAACGCGATCGCCGACCCTGATGGAGCCAGCGTTGCCTCCTGCCAGACGATGTACACCGACCGGTTGGGTCCGGCTGCGATCTCCGGGAGGATGTCTTCGGTCCGCACCGGCGTGCCGTCCTCGGGATCGCTGATGAATCCGGGCAGGGCCTTCGCCACCCGGATTGGTGCGGTCCAGGTGGCACCGCGGTCATGGGAGATCATCACCGCGATCTCCTGACCCTTCTTGTTCGACCCGGAGCCGTGGAACAGCATGAAGCCGTCGACCAGGGTGCCGTCAGAGAGAACGACGATCTGGTGGCCGATGCCGAACTGGTTGGCCTGCGGTCGGAAGATCGCCCGTGGCGCCTCCCAGGTCTGCCCGCCGTTGGTGGTCCGGGAGAACATCGCGTCGCTGCGGAGCGACCGGGGGAAACCGGCGATCGAGTGCAGTTCCCGTCTGTCGCTGGGGAAGCGGCTGCGGTCCCAGATCGCGTACACGTAGTTGGAGTCGAGCGGATCAGCGGTGATGGAGTTCTTGTCGTTAAAGCTGAACAGGCTGTCCTGTTCGATCAGCGTGACCGGCGGGCTCCAGTGCAGGCCGCCGTCGACGGACTTGTTCACGTACAGGGCGGAGTCGTTGCCTGCCGATGTGGCGAGGGTGAAGAAGTAGGCGGCGCCATTCGGCGAGAACGTCACCCACGGGTCGGTGGCGCGCAAGTGGCTGCCGCCCACGCAGGCCGAGGTGCCGGGAATCGCCACCTGCCGCCACGCCCCCTGATACCAGACGCTAGCGTAGACACCACGGGCGGCGCCGTTGCTCCACCGGTCCTGCTGGTAGCCGGCGATGACGTCGGCGGCGCCGTCGGCGTTGCGGTCGACCTTGCTCGCCGCCACCCACGGCTCAACCTCGCTGTTCGGATACACCGTCCCTGGCTGGGCGGCGACGTCGTCGGCCGTGCACGCCGCGAACGGCGAAGCGCCGGAGACCTGCTGGAGCGCGCCAACGGCGGACGTCGACGCCCACGCCGCCGGTGCGGAGAAAAGGCTGACAACTGCGGCCGCGACGACCACCCGCCGCGGGCGAATAGCGAGCATCCTGACCCTCCTCTGTCGCCAGTGACATGAGGTGCCGGCCCCGGCCGGGGTCGGACGCCGCCGCAAATACTGCCTCTCCGGAGCCAGAAGGCACAACCCGACCGGCTTCCGACGCACGCGCGACCCTGGCTGAAAGACGACCGCTGGCACTGCTACAGAGTTCGACGAACGCCGGGACTCGCCAGACAACTTGCTGCATACGGCTCGTCGCCGGGGTGCGCGAACTCGCGGGCCAGCACAGAGTAGCCGCCCGCGACACCCCGAAGATCGAAGGCAGTCCACAGAAAAGTCCATAAGCGCGTAGAGACACGTCCAAAGGACCCACGACGCTGATCTTCTAATCACTGCGCCGGTTCGGTCAGCCGACCGTGACACCAACCCTGACGCGAAACGTAGTCGTCCGTGGCGTGATGTGAGGCGGCTGTTCGCCGCGATGCAAACAGAGTGGCTGGTACGGGCCACAGTCAACGGGGCGCGGTCGCCTACGGATCAAGTGGTGCACGGTCGAGACCTCGGCGCTTTACGAGTGAGACCTCGCCGGCGTCGTGATCGCAAGTTTCCGTATGCGGGGGGCCGGAGGGGTAGCGACCGGCGGGGCCATCTTCGCGAAGGGCAGCAGCTCACGCGCGGCCGGCATCCCGCCGCCGGCCCGGTCGTCCGAGTCGTGGGGGCCAATCGCCCGCGCCAGGTAAGGCGGCTGCCTCCACCCCGAGGACGTCTTCGAGTCGGTCCGGGCCGAGATCGCCTTCCATCTGGCCAGCGAGATCGACCAGATCCTGGAGCACGCCCTGGCCACTTGACGTTCGCGAGAGCGGGGGCGATCCTCCCCTCTTGCGGCGACCCTCGCCTTCGTCAGAAGCGGGAGCGGGCATGGCACCGGGAGTGCGCATCGCCCGGCCGGGGCCGAACCAGGAGCTCCCGGTCGATGCCGACGTCTCGGTGGAGGGCACGGCCACCGGCACCGGCGGGGCCGAGCCGCACCCGATCGACCAGGTGATGGTCCGGTTTGACGACGCGACGCCGGTGGAGGCGGCCCTCGACCCCATCCCTCACTCCTCGCCGCCCGCGACCGGCTTCAAGGCCACCGTCCGCCTGACCCGCGCCGGCCAGCACCGGATCACGGCGACCGCGACCGACGACCTCGGCCACTCGGCCACGGACGCCGTGACCGTCACGACCGCCGGCGACCCCCGCTGTCAGTCCGGGGTGACGTGGACCAATTACCCCCAGACCCAGTCCCTGGTTCCCCACGCCACCTGCATACCGGTGTCGCTGGCAGGCCTGGTGGCGGTCGTCCGCGAGGCCGAGGCGGCGGGACGGCACGTACACGCCACCGGCGGCAGCTGGTCGTTCTCGGACTGCGCCGTCACCGGCGACTACCTTGTCGACACCAGGCAGCTCGCCCGGCCGCTCCAGACGGTCCAGCGCGCCCTCAAGCCCGGGCCGCGGCGGCCCATCTTCCACGTGGAGGCGGGCGTGACCATCCGCAGCCTCTACAACGACCTCGCCCGGCTGGGCCTAGCCCTGGAGACGATGGGCGGCGCCAGCGGGCAGACCCTGGCCGGGGCCATCTCCACCGGCACCCACGGAGGCGACAAGTTCCTGCCTCCCCTGGCCGACAGCGTCCTCGCCCTCCACCTGGTCGGCCCCGGCGGCGTCCAGCGCTGGGTCGAGCCCTCAGACGGGATCACCGAGCCCACGCTGCTCAGGGCGGAGGTGGCTCCCGAGGTCGCGGCCGAGCACGTCATCTACGACGACGCCACCTTCAACGCCTGCCTGGTCTCCCTCGGCTGCCTGGGCGTCGTCTACGCCGTGGTCCTGGGCGTGCGCGACGCCTACGACCTGGTGGAGACGACCACCACCACGACCTGGCGGGCGTTCAAGGAGGATCCCCGCGTCTACCTGGACGACCGGGAGAACCGCTTCCTCCAGGTGATCGTGAGCCCCTATCCCGACGCCGCCGGCGACAATCTCTGCCTGGTCACGACCAGGTCCGAGGCCCCCGCCACCGGCCCGGTCACCCGTCCCCGGGGCGACGTCAGAGCGGCCGTCGAGCGCATGGTCGGGGACATCGACCTCCAGGACAAGCTGTTCCTCGACCACCACGGGGTGTTCGACGACACCGGGCTGACCCAGGAGCAGTTCTTCGCCCAGATCATCCAGGGGATCCTGACCTACACGCCCGCCCAGCGGCGGGTACTGGTCGAGCACTACAACCGCATCCTGCTCACCTTATGGCCGCCCCAGACGCTCAAGGGGTCGAGCTACTCGGTGATGGACCTCGGCTACGGGCAGCCGATCCCCCAGTCCCAGCCCGGCTTCTCGATCGAGCTGTTCACGCCGGTGACCGACCCAGGCGGAGGGCCGGACTTCACCGAGCTCGTCGACGACGTCCTCTCGGTGGTGAACGCCAACACGGCCACCTTCCTAACCGGCTATATCTCCCTCCGCTTCACTGGCCCCACCCGCGCGCTGCTGGGGATGCAGCGCTGGGCCCCGACGTGTGCGGTGGAGATCTCGGCGCTGCAGGGGGTCCAGCGCCTCGACCAGCTCATGGCCGTCCTGTACCAGCGGGCGATCGAGCTCGGCGCTCTGCCCCACTGGGGGCAGCTGCTGGACCTGGGCGTCCAGGGCCATGGCAGCCGCTACACCGCCTATCAGCAATGGCGGCAGGTGTATGCGCAGCTCTCGAACGGCTTCACCGCCCGGCCCTTCGCCAACGGGCTGTCCTCACGCTGGAACCTGACCACGCCCAACGACGCCGTCTACGTGTCGCACACGGCCCCCGAGGAGCTGGAGACCGGGAGCCCCCGGCCGGTCACCGTGACCATGCGCAACACCGGCAGCTCCACCTGGACCCGGTCGGCATCCTACCGGCTGGGCTCCCAGGCGCCGCAGGACAACACCCGCTGGGGCCTGGGTCGGGTGGAGCTCCCCGACGACGTGGCGCCCGGGGGAACAGTGACCTTCAGCTTCCAGATCACCGCTCCCAACGAGCCCGGGGCGTACCGGTTCGCCTGGCGGATGCTTCAGGAGCAGGTGGAGTGGTTCGGCCTGCCCATGCCCCACACCGTGGTCCGCGTCGTCTACCCGCAGGGCACCACCACCGTCCCCTTCGTCGAAGAGCTCACCGGCGTGGCCGCCAGCCGGGTCGTCCGCCAGGCCCAGCTCCAGCCCGTCTTCACCGGGTCGAGCGACTCGGACGCGGTGGTCTCGACCCAGTCGCCGCCCGGCGGCACGACGCTCGCCATCGGCAGCACCGTGACCATGCACATGCGACGCAGCCCGGACCACTAGCGGCTCGGTCGAGCGGCTACTGCACGTAGCCCGCGACCGTGCCCCCGAGCCGGACCGAGGCGTCGCCGGGTCCTAGCCAGCGTTGCGGCGGGCCCGACGCTAGCGGAAGAGATATCCCAGCACTGGTCGAGTAGGACCTCGACCTCAAGCGGTTCCAGCACGCCGTGCGCCCGCACCGACGCCGTCAGCTCGCGCAGGTCCGCAGGTGCTCTGTGCCGCATGAAGCGGCCGACCGGTGCGAGGCGGTTGTGCTAGGGGGCCGGCGCCGGCTGATGGCCGGCGGCTGCCGGCAGCGCGTTCCACGCGGCCGGTCCGGGATGAGGCCGGGCTGTACGCCGGCGGGGGTACGCGATCGGCATCTGCAGGGCGACGACAGGCCGGCGCGCGGCTGGCACCCTCGGTGGCATGGGCGCGCGTCCGAGCGGGCGTGACTGGGTGGTCGCCGTCGGGTTGACGCTGTTGAGCGCCTTCGCGCCGCGGGTGGGTGGTCCCACCGAGCCGGAGCCGGTGGCGGCCTGGGTAGGCGTGTTGGGTCTCGGGCTCGTGCTGGCGGAGGGATTGCCGCTGGCCTGGCGGCGGATCCGGCCGGCGGTGGTGGCGGCCGTCGTGGTGGTGGTGTACGCCGGGTACGGGCTGGTGGTCGATCCGGCGCCGCCGTACGCCGGCTGGGTGGCGCTGTTCGCTGTGGCCGCGCACGTCCCGGGTTTCCGGCGCGCGCTGGTCATCAGCGGCGCCGTCGCGGCGGCGCTGGTCGCGGGCATCGTCGGTGCCGCCGCGGTGCACCCGGAGGGCCGCAACGAGCTGCCGACGCTGCTGCTGCTCACGCTTATCGTGTTGCTGGGCGGCGCGCTCACCCGCGCGGAGCGCGATCGGGTGTCGGCGCTGCGGGAGCGCGCCGCCTCGCTGGAGCGGGAGCAGGCCGCGGCGCGCGGGCAGGCGGCGTTGGAGGAGCGGCTGCGCATCGCACGCGACCTGCACGACCTCGTCGGCCACGGGCTCAGCGCGATTGCGGTGCAGTCGGGCACCGGCCGGGTGGCGCTGGACGCGGGCGATCTCGGCGCGGTCCGCACCGCGCTGGGCCACGTCGAGGCGACCAGCCGCCACGCCATGCAGGAGATGCGTGCCATGGTGGCGGTGCTGCGGGAGCGGTCACCCGGCGCCCCGGAAGGCGCGCCCGGCCTGGACGGTCTGCCGGCCCTGGTGGAGCAGGCGGGCCGGGCCGGGGTTCGGGCCGTTCTCGATCCGGTCGGGGACCTCGCGCAGGTGCCGCCGGTCGTCGGTCGGTGCGCCTACCGGGTCGTGCAGGAGGCGCTGACCAACGTGGTGCGACACGCTCCGGGAGCATCAGCGACAGTTCGGCTCGAAGCCGGGGACGGGCGGTTGCAGGTCGAGGTTGCCGACCGCGGCGGCGCCCGAGCGGGCAAGGTCTTGACGTCCGGCGGGCACGGGCTGGTGGGTATGCGCGAGCGGGTGGAGGCCCTGCACGGCACGCTGCAGGCGGGGCCGCTTGACGAGGGCGGCTGGGCGGTGCGGGCAAGCCTGCCGCTGCGGGAAGGGATCGGGGCGTGAGCATCCGGGTGGGCATCGCCGACGACCAGTCGTTGGTCCGCGACGGCTTCCGGGTGCAGCTTGGCCTGGTCCCGGACATGACGTTCGTCGGCGAGGCGTCCAACGGCCTGCAGGCACTCGCCTTAGCCCGCCAGCAGCGGCCTGACGTGCTGCTGATGGACGTGCGGATGCCCGAGATGGACGGCATCGAGGCGACCCGCAGCATCGCCACCGACCCAGCCACCGCCGGCGTCCGGGTGCTGATGCTCACGACGTTCGACCTCGATGAGCACGTGTATGCCGCGCTGGCCGCCGGAGCCAGCGGCTTCCTGCTCAAGGACGTCACACCGGAGGACCTGGTCAGGGCGATCCGCGTGGTAGCAGCCGGGGAGTCGCTGCTGGCGCCGTCGGTGACCAGGCTGCTGGTCCGCGAGTTCGCCCGCCGGCCGACGGCGGGACGGCCACACCCGGACGCGCTGGCCGAGCTGACCGGGCGGGAGCGCGAGGTTCTGCTGCTCGTCGCGCAAGGCCTGTCCAACGCCGAGATCGCCGGCCGGCTGGTCATCAGCCCGGCGACAGCCAAGACGCACGTGAGCCGAATCCTCACCAAGCTCGGGCTGCGCGACCGCGCGCAGCTGGTGGTGGTCGCCTACGAGGCGGGGCTCGTCATCCCCGGGGCCGGCTGAGGGGTACTCCGCGGGGCGTACGCGACCTCCCGGCGGAGCACGGGCAGGTGACATCGGCGGGCCGACGCCCCCGCCCGGGCCCGTCCCTAGCGTCGTGGGCACGGCGTTGCCAACCGAGCGGCGCCTTTCCAGTCCTTGGGGGATCCAGACGATGTCCAGAACCACCCGTCTCACGCTCGTCGCCGCCGCCGTAGCTGTTGTGCTGGCACCGATGGGGGTCGCCGCCGCAGCCGCCGCCGCCCCAGCCAAACAGCAGCCCTCCGCCGCGCATTACTGCGCCCGCTACGACGCCTACGAGCTGCACGACTGCGCCCCAGCGCACCGGCTGCCCGATGGCCCGCTGGGCCGACAGCTCCGCTGGGTGCTCGACAACCTGGCCGGTGGCACGGCGACGCTGACCGTCGAGCAGGTGCGGGCGCACCTGACTCCCGGCCTGCAGCAGGTGCAGCCGGCCGAAGTGGTGTTCGAGGGCTTCCGCTCGACGCTCGCCGAGAAGGGGCCGATGCGCTTCGTCGGCTTCTCCTATCCGCCCCGGTCGGAGCAGGCGCTCGCGATCGTCCAGTCCACGTCCGGTGAGCGCGGAGCGGTGGCCATCGGCGTCGACGGTGCGCTCATCGACGCCATCGGGGTCGAGCAGGCGCCACCGACGCTGGTGCCCCGCGGCCGCTACAACGGGTGGTTCGACGTGGGCGGCCGGCGGCTGTTCCTGCGCTGCACCGGCTCCGGCGGCCCGACGGTGGTGTTCGAGAATGGTCTGACCGCCGACTGGTACGACCTGCAGAACCGGCTGTCCGGCCTGACCCGGGTGTGCAGCTATGACCCGGCGCGGCAGGCTGGCCCGCTGGGCCGCAGCGACCCGGCGCCCGGGCCGCGCACCGGCATCGACCGGGTCCGCGACCTGCACGCTTTGCTCGCCGCCGCGCACGTCCCCGGACCGTACGTCCTGGCCGGGCACTCCAACGGCGGTCTGTTCAGCCTGCTCTACGCCAGCCGGTACGCCGAGCAGGTGGCCGGGATGGTGCTCATCGACGGGGTCCACCCCGACTACCACCGCCGTAGCATCGAGGTGGCCAAGCGGTTCGTGCCCCGCGAGCTGTGGGACCAGGTGGTCGCGGCCGCCTGCGGCATCCCGCCGGTGCAGGTGGACGCCGAGCTGATGGACATCTGCCGAGCCGAGGCGCAGACCCGGGCCGCGCTGGCGGCGCACCCGCTGCGGCGCATGCCGCTGGCCGTGATCACCCGCGGCGGCCTGCACTTCCCACCGGGGTCGGAGCCGGCCGCGCAGGAGCGGCTGTGGCGGCAGCTGCAGGACGAGCTGGCCGCCTTGCAACCGGGCTCCACCCACGTCATCGCCACCGAGAGCGGACACGACATCCAGCACGAGCAGCCGGAGCTGGTGCTCGCCCAGGTACGCCGCGTCGTCGCCGCCGTCCGGGCGAGCTGACCCTCCACTCCAGAAAGGACAGTTGCAATGCCTCGTATCGAGCTCGATCACCTCACCAAGCGCTACGGCGCCGTGACGGCGGTGGACGACCTCAGCTTCAGCCTCGAACCCGGCTCGATCACCGGCTTCGTGGGCGTCAACGGCGCCGGCAAGTCCACCACGATGCGGATGCTGCTCGGGCTCACCCGACCCACCTCGGGCACCGCCACCATCGACGGCCTGCCGTACGCACACCTGCCCGACCCCGCGCAATCGGTTGGCGCCCTCACCGACCCCAATGTCTTCCACCCCGGGCGGACCGGACGCGATGCGCTGCGGGTGCTGGCCCGCCCGGCCGGGATCGACGACCGCCGGGTGGACGAGCTGCTCGAGCTGGTCGACCTGACCGGCGCGGCCCGGCGAAGGGTTGGCGGCTACTCCACCGGCATGCGCCAGCGCCTCGGCCTGGCCGCCGCCCTGCTGGGCGACCCGCCCACCCTGATACTCGACGAACCGGCCAACGGCCTGGACCCGATGGGCATCGCCTGGCTGCGCGGCCTGCTGCGCGGCCTGGCCGACCAGGGTCGCACCCTGCTCGTCTCCAGCCACCAGCTCGCCGAACTCGCCCAGACCGTGGACGACGTGATCCTGATCGACCACGGCCGGCTCATCGCCCGAGGATCCACCACCGACCTGATGGCCCACCACCAGTCCGCCTCGCTCGAGGAGCTATTCCTCGACCTCGTCTCGAACGGAACCCGGTCATGACCGCCTTGCTGTCCACCGAAGCGCTCAAGCTGCGCACCCTGCGAACCACCTGGATCATCGCCGCGCTCGCGGTCGCCGTCTCCGCCATCATCGGCTTCGCCGCCGCGCGGATAGTGATCGACGCGGGCGAGCCGCTCCGCCTTGCCGGGCTCGCCGGCACTCCCGCGCAGGCGACATGGTTCCTCGCCGTCGTCGCGGCCGTGCTGGCCAGCGCCGGCGAGTTCCAGCACCGCACTATCCGCACCACGCTGCTGGCCTCGCCGCGCCGCGGCCGGGTGCTCGTCGCCAAGAGCGCGGTCGCCGGGGCCTACGGCGGCCTGCTCGTCCTGCTCGGCACCGCCGCCGCGGTGGCCGCCGGCCTGATCACCGCCGCCGCTATGGATGCGTCGTCCACCGGAGGTGGCGTCTCCTGGGAGCACAT
>JBKOXW010000023.1:0-16646 GCA_046744115.1 Actinomycetota bacterium
CCGGCGGCGATCTCGGTGAAGCCGGCGTCTCGGACCACCGGCAGGCCCGCGTCGCGCAGCACGGCCCACCGCGGCGCGGTCGCGGTCCGGACGGCGAGCTCGAAGCCGGTCGCGGCCCAGGCGGCCCGCCCGGCCGGGCCCAGCGCCCACCAGCCGAGCTGCGCGCCGTGCCCGACCTGCGCCATCGCCTTGCCCGCGGTCATCTCCAGGTCGGGCGCCAGCCACAGCACCGGCCCCGCCGGGTTGGACGCAGAAGGTGCTGCCATAGCGGCAGTTTGGGCTTCCGGGTCGGTGAGGTCGGTGCCCGAGACCTGCAGGCGGGCGAGGTCGGGCGGCCAACCGTCCAGCGGGATCGGCGGGAAGACCCGGACCTCGGCCGTGCGGCGGGCGACGGTGATGCCGGGCAGCGCGACGACCCGGTGCCACTCGGCGCCGCGGGCCCGCCGGACGACCTTCCGGATCCGGCCGGTCTCCCATGTGCGGACCGCCTCCGCCCACTCCTGCTCCGACCGGGGGTCGGTGAGCAGCCGGGGCACCGCCTGCGCGGCCGCCTCCAGCGCGTCGGTCCGCGTCGGCGGGTTGGCCCGCTCGATCCGGACGACGAGCGGGAGCACCATCGGCGAGATCGCGTCCCGAATCGGCGCGCTGGCGGCGAACGGCGAGTCGGACATCCGGCCTCCTTCGGGAGGCGGTAGCAGCGCGGCGGCAACGAGATCGGCCCCGGTCCTCCGGCACAGCCGGTGACCGGGGCCGTCGCCCGATGTGGAGCGGAGGTCAACCAGCGGCAGACTTCAGCGCGTCACCAAGAGCGTTGGCCTCCTCGGCCGACATCTCCACGACCAGGCGCCCACCACCCTCCAGCGGAACGCGCATCACGATGCCGCGCCCCTCCTTGGTGACCTCGAGCGGACCGTCGCCCGTCCGCGGCTTCATGGCCGCCATGCGTGCCTCCTCTGCCGAGCCCGCGCGGGCCCCGCCGTTCTGACCAGCAGGATGCCGACCACACGCGGTGGCATGTGGACGGCGTTTCAGTTCAGATCATTGTCCCGCATCGGTCGCGCTGGGCGAAACCCTGGGACCGTCCGGGCCCCTAGTGTGGTCGGCACCGAGTCCGCAGGCCGGCCCGCGCCGGTCCGGTGATCGCCAGGAGGTCCCGTTGTCCGACACCGTGCTCCTCGACCGCAGCGAGGGGGTCGCGACGATCACGATCAACCGACCCGAGGCGCTGAACTCGTTCACCGTCGAGTGCAAGGAGGCGCTGCTGGAGGCGGTGCACACGGTGCGTGACGATCCAGAGGTCCGCGCCGTGGTGATCACAGGTAAAGGGCGGGCCTTCTCGGCCGGGCAGGACCTGCGCGAGCACGCCGCGATGCTGGAGTCCGGCGATCCCACCCCGCTCGGCACGGTCCGTACCCACTTCAACCCGCTCGTCCTGGCCCTGGCGACGATGCCCAAGCCGGTGGTCGCGGCGGTGAACGGCATGGCGGCCGGGGCGGGAGCGTCGCTGAGCTTCGCCGCCGACTTCCGGATCGCCGCGGAGAGCGCACGGTTCCTGCTCGCGTTCGCGAACGTGGGCCTGAGCCTGGACAGCGGGGCGTCCTGGACCCTGCCACGCCTGGTCGGGCACGCCCGCGCGGTGGCGATGGCGATACTGGCCGAGCCGGTCAGCGCGACCAACGCGCTGGAGATGGGCCTGGTCAACGCGGTCGTGCCGGATGACCGGGTGCTGGTCACGGCGCACGAGCTGGCCGCCAAGCTGGCCGGTGGCCCGACCGCCGCGTACGGCGCGATCAAGGAGTCGCTGCGGTACGGGGAGACCGCGACCCTCGCCGACACGCTGGACATGGAGGCGGAGCTGCAGGCGAGAGCGGGCCGGACCGAGGACCACCGCACCGCCACGGCCGCGTTCCTGCGCAAGGAGCAGCCGACGTTCGTCGGCCACTGAGCCGTCTCACCACTGAACCGCGATCCAGGCGGCGGTCCGGCAAGGCGGAGGAGGAGCCGGTATTTGACATACCGGCGACGACGACAACGCAGTCGGTCGTCGTCTGGGCGCGGTTCAGACGGCGCGGAAGCAGCCCACGAGGTGATCGTCCACCATTCCGGTCGCCTGCATCAGCGCGTACGCCGTCGTCGGCCCGACGAAACGGAAGCCGGCGCGCTTGAGCTCGCGCGACATCGCCACCGACTCGGCCGTTGTCGCGGGCAGGTCGGCGAACGCCTTCGGGCGCGGCCTGGACCTCGGCGCCGGCGCGAACGCCCAGAGCAGCGCGGACAGGCCGGCCGGCAGCGCGAGGGCAGCCTGGGCGTTGCCGACCGCCGCCTCGATCTTCGCCCGGTTGCGGACGATCCCGGTGTCGGCGAGCAGCCGGTCAACGTCGGCAGGGCCGAACGCGGCCACCTTCTCGATCGAGAAGCCGGCGAACGCGGCCCGGAACGCGTCTCGCTTGCGCAGGATCGTCAGCCACGACAGGCCGGACTGGAACGCCTCCAGGCAGAGCCGCTCGAACAGCGCGTCGTCCGCGCGCAGCTCCTGTCCCCACTCGTCGTCGTGATACGGCAGGTACTCCACCGCCGAGCCGGCCCAGCCGCACCGGGCCCGCCCGTCGGCGCCGACGATCAGATCGCTGTCCACGCCGGGCAGAGTAAGGCCGCCCACCGACGATTCACGGAGCGGCGTCCTGCGTGGCCCGCTCGGACTTCGCGCCGTCGGGACCGGCTCCGTCCGGCCGGCTCGTGGCGGCCGCCTCGCGCAGCCTGGCGATCTCCCGGTCTCGCTCGTCGAGCTGGGCGGCGACCTGGTCGAGCACCCAGTCCACCTCGGCCATCCGGTAGCCGCGGACGGCAACCGGTAGCCGCACCTCGCGCACGTCGTCCCCGGTCACCGGCCGCTCCTCGGGCAGCTCGGTCGGCGTCCCGTCCGGCGCCATCGGGGCCATCTCCTCGCCGCGCCCGAAGGCGAACGACGCGAGCAGGAACAGCAGCCCGCCCACGAGCAGCAGGCCGAAGACGTACGTCAGGAACGTGACCACCAGCCGATCGTGTCACGCTGGGCGCCCGGCTTCACGACCAGCCCGCTTCCGACCAGCCCCAGCCGACCAGCCCCAGCCGACCAGCCCAGCCGACCAGCCCAGCCGACCAGCCCAGCCGACCAGCCCCAGCGCCGACCAGCCGGAGGGGGACGCGATGCCGCTGCGCCTCGGTCGCCGCACGTTCGGCGACGACGAGCTGATCGTGATGGCCATCGTGAACCGGACGCCCGACTCGTTCTACCGGCCGGGCGCCACCTACCCGCTGGACGCGGCGCTGCGGGCGGTCGACGAGGCCATCGCGGAGGGAGCCGGGATCGTCGACATCGGCGCCGTGAAGGCGGGGCCCGGCGAGGACGTCGACCCGGGGGAGGAGACGAGGCGCGCCGCCGAGCTGGTCGCCGCGGTGCGCGTACGCCACCCCGACGTGGTGATCAGCGTGGACACCTGGCGGTCCGCGGTCGCCCGCGCCCTGGTCGACGGGGGCGCGGACCTGATCAACGACACCTGGGGCGGGGCCGACTCTGGCCTCGCTGAGGTGGCCGCGGCCAGTGGCGTCGGGCTGGTGTGCGCGCACGCCGGCGGGCAGGCGCCCAGGACACGGCCGCACCGGGTCGCGTACCCGGACGTGATGGCGGACGTGGTCGACACCGTGACCCGGCTCGCCGACCGGGCGGTCGCCGCGGGTGTCCGGCCGGAGTCGATCCTGGTCGACCCGGCGCACGACTTCGGCAAGAACACCCGCCACTCGCTGGAGGTGACCCGCCGGCTGCCGGAGCTTGTGGCCACCGGCTGGCCGGTGCTGGTCTCACTATCCAGAAAGGACTTCGTCGGCGAGACGCTCGACCTGCCGGTGGACGAGCGGCTGGAGGGAACGCTGGCCGCGACCGCGGTGGCCGCCTGGCTCGGTGCGCGCGTCTTCCGTACCCACGACGTGCGCAGCACCCGGCGCGTGCTGGCGATGGTGGCCGCCGTGCGCGGCACAGCACAGCCGGCGGTCAGCCGCCGCGGTCTCGCCTAGGCTTACCCGGCCCGAACGTCGCGGTGACGGCGGACGCACGCTGGCGAGGGAGGATCTGCCCATGATCACACCCCGGACCACCCTCATGCGCATCGCCGGCTGGGCCGCGGCCGGCGTCCTGACCGTCGGCGCCGCGACCGGCGCCGGCGTGGCGCTCGCCGGCACGTCCGGCGGTGCACCGACCGGCGACGCCGGCGCCGCGCAGGCCGCCGCCCTCACCTCGGACCCGGACCGGACCTCGAACTCGGACCGGTCCGCGCGGTCCGCGCCGGAGCGTGGCCAGTGGTACCCGGGCAGGTGGGCCCGGCTCGCCGCCCGCCGCGTGCTGCACGGCGAGTTCGTGGTCACCGACCGCGACGGCAAGGCGGTGACGGTCGCGGTCCAGCGCGGCGAGGTCACCGCGGTCTCGGCGAGCTCGATCGGCATGAAGAGCAAGGACGGCTACGCCGCCAGCTACGCGGTCAACGACGACACGCGGGTGCGCGTCGACGGCGACAGGGCCGAGATCTCCGATGTGAAGACCGGCGACCAGGCCTGGCTGGTGGCACGCAAGAGCGGGGACACCGCCACCGCGATTCTCCTCGTCGAACGGTCGTAACCTCGCTGCGTCACTGCAACCGGCCGGTCTCCAGCGCCGCGAACGCGGCCGGGAGGCTGCCGGTGCGCAGCAGCGTGTCGGTCGCCCCGCGGCGGACGAACCCGGCCTCGACGAGGTCACCGAGGTAGCGCCACAGTGGCCGGTAGAACCCGTCCGGGTCGAGCACCACCACCGGCTTGGCGTGCATGCCGAGCGTCGCCGCGGTCCACACCTCGAACAGTTCCTCCAGCGTGCCGAGGCCGCCGGGCAGCGCCAGGAACGCGTCCGCCCGCCGGTCCATCTCGGCCTTGCGTTCGCGCATCGTGTCGACAACCACGAGCTCGTCCGAGTCGAGGTCGGCGACCTCCAGGGTGAGCAGCTGGCGCGGGATGATCCCGACCGTCCAGGCACCGCCGGCACGGGCGGCCCGGACGAGCGCGCCCATCATCGAGATGCTCCCGCCCCCGGTGACCGCCGTGTGCCCGCGCCGGGCCAGCTCGGCGCCGACCGCCTCGGCGAGCTCGAGGTAGCCGGCGTCGATGCGGGTCGAGGACGCACAGTAGACGCAGATCGCCGCCATCGGCCGCGGTCAGCTGCCGTCGCTGGAGCCGCTGGCGGCGGGCGCCCGCGTGGGCCGGTCGTCGCGCATCGCGTCGGTGGCGAGGATGATCCGCACGACCTCGTCGACGTCGTCGGTGAGCGAGACCAGCTCGAGGTCGCGGCCGCCGACCTTGCCGGCCGGGACGACGGTGGACCGGATCCAGTCGAGCAGGCCGGACCAGTACGCGGTGCCCAGCAGGATCACCGGGAACCGGGTCACCTTCCGGGTCTGCACGAGCGTCAGCGCCTCGAACAGCTCGTCCAGCGTGCCGAACCCGCCGGGCAGGATCACGAACGCCTGGGCGTACTTGACGAACATGATCTTGCGCACGAAGAAGTAGCGGAAGTTGATGCCGACGTCGACCCAGTCGTTCAGGCGCTGCTCCAGCGGCAGCTCGATGCCGAGCCCGACGCTGACCCCGCCGGCCTCGGACGCGCCGCGGTTGACCGCCTCCATCGCGCCCGGGCCGCCGCCGGTGATCACGGCAAAGCCGGCCCGGGCGAGCGCGGCGCCCAGCGCCCGCCCGGTGGCGTAGTCGGGGTGGTCGCGGGGAGTGCGCGCGCTGCCGAAGATGCTCACCGCCCGCGGGAGCTCGGCGAGCAGCCCGAACCCCTCCACGAACTCCGACTGGATCCGCAGCACCCGCCACGGGTCGGTGTGCACCCAGTCGGACGTTCCGCGGCTGTCGAGCAGCCGCTGGTCGGTCGTGCCGGGCTCGATCTGCCCGCGCCGCAGCAGCACCGGTCCCCTGTGCTTTTCGCGGAGATCGGGCTTCTCGCGGAGATCGGGCTTCTCGAGGGGCGTCTCACTCATGCTTCGACACTAGGCCGCTAGCCCAAGGCGCGGGTGACCGCCGCGACCGCCCGGTTCTCTCGCGCCGCGTCCACGCCGTAGTCGGCCAGCCGGCTGGTGAACGCGAACGGGCTGGCCGCCTGCGTCATCGCCACCAGGTGGGACTGCTGCTGCGCGTTCGCGGCCAGCAGCTCGGCGACCGCGGCCCGCGCGGCGGCCGGCCACTGGTGGGCCCGCACCCCGGCGGCGAACCGGCGCAGCGCGGCGAGGTACTCCGCCGCGGTCGCGCGCTGCCGGGCGAGCGTCAGCGGTCGGCCCGAGCTGATCGTGCCGAAGAAGCGCGACCGGGCGCGCTGCCAGTCAGTCACCAGCGCCTGGTACATCTCCGCTGGGCCGAGGGTCGGGCTCGGCGGCGGGCGCGACAGCGACGCGGCCGTGGGTGGCCCGCTGCGCGAGGGGTCGCCGGGCGCCGGTGTCGGGCCTAGCCGGCGGACCTCCGAGCTGCCGTCCTCATCGCACCCGGCCAGCACGCCGGCACCGAGCCCGGCGACCATCGCCACCACGGCGAGCAGGGGCCCCGGCCTGCGCATGTGTCCGAAAGTACCGGAAGCTAGCCGGTGCCCGGCCCCGCCAGGTAGGCCCGCAGCGCCTGCTCGCACTCGCCGATGCGGGGCAGCAGCACGTGCTCCTCCCTGGTGTGGGCCAGGTTCGGGTCGCCCGGGCCGAAGTTCACCGCTGGGATGCCGAGCGTGGCGAACCTGGCCACGTCCGTCCAGCCGTACTTGGCCACCGGCGCGGTCCCGACCGCGGCCACGAACTCCCGGGCGGCCGGCGCGGTCAGCCCGGGCGGCGCGCCGGGCGCCGAGTCGAGCAGCTCCACCTCGTACCCGGCGAACACGTCCGCCACATGGGCAGCGGCGTCCGCCTCCGACCGGTCCGGGGCGAACCGGAAGTTGACCACCACCCGGCACTCGTCCGGCAGCACGTTGCCGGCAACGCCGCCCTGCACGCCGACCGCGTTCAGCCCCTCCCGGTAGCCGCAGCCGTCGATGTCCACCGACCGCGGCCGGTAGGCGGCGAGCCGGGCCAGCACCGGAGCCGCCGCGTGGATCGCGTTCTCCCCCAGCCAGGAGCGGGCGCTGTGGGCGCGCCGGCCCCGGGTGATCACCGCCGCCCGGAGCGTGCCCTGGCAGCCGGCCTCGACCCGGCCGTCGGTCGGCTCGAGCAACACCGCGAGGTCGGCGGCGAGCCACTGCGGGCTGTGCCGGGCCACCCGGCCGAGCCCGTTCCGGTCCGCCTCGACCTCCTCGTTGTCGTAGTAGACCCAGGTCAGGTCGCACGCCGGCCGGCCGGCCTCCGCCAGCGAGCCGGCCAGCCCCAGCGAGCCGGCCAGCCCCAGCGAGCCGGCCAGCCGCAGCATCACCGCGACGCCGGCCTTCATGTCCGAGGCGCCGCAGCCGTACAGCACATCACCGTCCACACGGGACGGTACGTTGTCGGCGATCGGCACGGTGTCCAGGTGGCCGGCGAGCAGGACGCGGCGCGAGCGGCCGAGCGCGGTCCGGGCGAGCACGGTGTCGCCGTCCCGAGTCACCTCGAGGCCGCCGAGGCCGCGCATCGCGGCCTCGACCAGGTCCGCGAGCGCAGCCTCCGATCCGGACACCGACGGCACGTCGACGAGCGCGGCGGTCAGCGCCGCCGGATCGGCCGTCAGGTCCAGCGCGGTCACGTCGCCCAACGTACCGTCGCGCGAGCGGGCTCGGCCGGACGGTCATCGGCACCGCGTCGCGGCGGTAGGGTGGACGCCGATGACCACGCGCGCAGCCTGGGGCCACGGGCTGGCCACCCTGGCCGAGGACGGGCGGGTGCTGGACACCTGGTATCCGAACCCGCGGTTGGGCGCGCCCGGCGCCGCCGCGGACGGGAGCCCCGTCGCCGCCGACGAGGCCGCCGGGCTGCACGCGCTGGCCGGGGAGGATGCCCGCCGCGGCGTGCGGCGGGCGGTGATCCGGACGGTCATCGAGGACCTGGCCGACGGGCCGGTCGACGTTCCCGACGCCTACTTGCGGCTGCACCTGCTGTCGCACCGGTTGGTCCGCCCGCACGGGCTGTCGGTGCAGGGCATCTTCGGCGTGCTGCCGAACGTCGTGTGGACCAGCCACGGCCCCTGCCCCGTCGACGATTTCGAGCAGACCCGGCTGCGGCTGCTCGCCGACTCCGGCGCGGTCGCCGTGTACGGGGTGGACAAGTTCCCGCGGATGACCGACTACGTGATCCCGGCCGGGGTGCGGATCGCGGACGCCGACCGGGTTCGGCTCGGCGCCCACCTGGCCGAGGGCACCACCGTGATGCACGAGGGGTTCGTCAACTTCAACGCCGGCACGCTCGGCGAGTCCATGGTGGAGGGTCGCATCTCGGCCGGCGTCGTGGTCGGCGACGGCACCGACATCGGCGGCGGCGCGTCGATCATGGGCACCCTGTCCGGCGGCGGCAGCGAGGTGATCTCCGTCGGCCGGCGCTGCCTGCTCGGCGCGAACTCGGGCATCGGCATCTCGCTCGGGGACGACTGCGTGGTCGAGGCCGGCTGCTACGTGACGGCCGGGTCGAAGGTCACCGCCCCGGACGGTGAGGTCGTCAAGGCACGGGAGCTGTCCGGCCGCGACGGGCTGCTGTTCCGGCGCAACAGCGTGACCGGCGCGCTCGAGGTCGTACCCCGAGCCGGCGGCTGGGTCGGGCTCAACGCTGCGCTGCACGCCAACGCCTGACCGGCCGGCGACGGACGATGACGACGACGCTCACCCCGCGTACCGGGCAGCGGTCCGGCCGCCGGCGCGCGCCGCTGCGCGCGCTCGTCGTCGTCGCCGCGGCCGCGTTGCTGCTCGTGCTCGCTGTCCGCGCGCTGGTGGACCGGATCGACCTCCCGTTCGCCCAGGAGTCCCGGTGTGACCTGCTCGGCACCCCGTACTCGGTGTCCACCGAGCAGGCCGCGAACGCCGCCACGATCAGCGCGGTCGGGGCCGGGCGCGGCCTGCCCCGCCGGGCCGCGGTGATCGCGCTGGCCACCGCGTTGCAGGAGTCCAAGCTGGTCAACGTCGAGTACGGGGACCGCGACTCGGTCGGGCTGTTCCAGCAGCGGCCGTCGCAGGGCTGGGGCACGGCGGAGCAGATCCTCGACCCGCGCTACGCCGCTGGCCGGTTCTACGACGCGCTGGTACGGGTGCGCAACTGGCACCGCCGGCCGCTGACCATGGCGGCGCAGGCCGTGCAGCACAGCGCGCATCCGGAGGCGTACCAGCGGTGGGAGGACCAGGCGACCTCGCTGGCCAAGGCGTTCTCCGGTGCGAGCCCGGCCGCCGTGTCCTGCGCCTTCCCGGCGCCGACGGTGGCCGCCACGCCGGCGCGGGTGGCCACGCTGCTCGACCGGGAGCACGACTCGGCCCGGCTCGCCACCGCGGGCTTCGCGGCCGAGGTGCGGCCGGTGGGCTCGCGGTGGGCGGCCGCCACCTGGCTGGTCGCGCATGCCGACCGGCTGGGCATCGACGCGGTCGCGTACGCCGGGCAGCGCTGGAGCCGCGAGGACGGGTGGCGGCCGGATCCGGCCGCGCGGCGGGACCGGGTGCGCTTCGAGATGGCCCGTATCGACACGCCGTGAGTCCGGCCTTGGTGCCGGATGGACTGAAAAGCGGTCGACCGCGCCCGCCGTCCCGCTGAGACTTGGCGTCGTGCTCTCCGCGTTGCTTGTCGGCACCGGCGCCGGCCTCGTCGTCGCCGCGCAGGTCGGGCCGATCTGGCTGCTCTGCGCGCGCACCGCGCTGCGCGGCGGCACGCTGGCCGCGGCGGCGATCGGCCTCGGCGCCGCGGTCGTCGACCTGCTCTACGCCGCGCTCGGCGTGGCCGGCGCCGCACCACTGCTCCAGATCGACCCTCTCCGCGTCGTCCTCGGCGCCGTCGGTGCTGCCGTGCTGGTGGCCCTCGGCGTGCGTACGCTCGCGTCGGCGCACCGGATCCGGCTCGGCGCCGAGATACCCTCCGAGGTGGACAGTCCGGCCCGGGCGTTGCGCACCGGGCTGGTGGCCACCGCGTCGAACCCGCTCACGATCGCCTCCTGGGCGGCGGTGTTCGGGGCGGCGTCGACCGCCGAGATCGCCACCGGCGTCGGCACCACCGGCGCCCTCCTGCTCGGCGTTGGCGCCGGCAGTTTGACCTGGTTCCTCGTGCTCAGCGCGGGGATGTCCGTGCTCGGCCGGCGTGTCGGCGACCGGTGGCTGGTCGCGGTCGACGCGCTCGCCGGCGCTGGTCTGATCGGCTTCGGCGGCCTGCTCGGCTGGCGGGCGGCGACCGACCCGGGCTGACCCTCCTGGGCCGCCGTTGGGGGCAACCGGATCGCCCGTTCGGGCCAGAGCTCCCGGCGCGCGTATCGGTTGAACGCTCCGCCGCTCTCCTGCGTAGTACTGCCCAACGACGAGCCTCGCGAGCAGGGCCGGCCCGGTCTCCGAGCCCGCGCAGCCCGTAGAGGCAACCCTGGCGACCGGGAATCCCGATCTCGAGCTGCTGCCCTCGCTCGCCGACGGCGGTCCCGTGTCGGTCGCGTGTCGATCCGGCGGGTGGCCGTTCGGGTGGGGGTGAGGTCCGGCGGTAGGACGGGGAGGGAAGATGGACATCACCACGTGCCCCGAGTGCGGCGCGCCGGCGGAGGTGCGGACGCGATCGGTGTGGGAGAGCACGGACGGCCCGATCGAGCACGTCCGGCTGGACTGCGTGCGCGGGCACTGGTTCCTGATGTCCGCGGCCTCCCTCGCCGCCGCGCACGGTGCGCCGGCCGGACACTCGCCCGCCCCGGCACCGCAGCCGGTGCACCCGCCCGAGTCCTGAGCCGGGCCGCCGGTGCTCAGCCGGTGAGGCGAGCGACGGCGATGCCGACCCGCTCGTCGGTGGCCGTCAGCGCGATCCGGATGTGCCGCTCCCCCGCC
Source organism: Actinomycetota bacterium (assembly GCA_046744115.1). Classification (GTDB taxonomy): domain Bacteria; phylum Actinomycetota; class Actinomycetes; order Mycobacteriales; family CADCTP01; genus JBKOXW01. Next base: position 10,991 of record JBKOXW010000023.1, read on the forward strand.
GGGCCGTAGAACGCACCGGGCGTGACCAGGATCCCGCGCTCCGCGAGCCAGTCCACGCTCGCCCAGCAGTCCTCGCCGCGGGTCGCCCACAGGTAGAGCCCGGCGGCCGACTGCTCGACGGTGAAGGCGACCCGCTCGAACGCGGTCCGCAGCGGCCCGCGCCGGGCCGCGTACCGCGCCCGCTGCTCCTCGACGTGCGCGTCGTCGTCGAGCGCCGCCGCCATCGCGGCCTGCACCGGCGCGGGCACCATGAGGCCGGCGTGCTTGCGCACGGCCAGCAGCGCGTCGACCAGCCGCCGGTCGCCGGCGACGAAGCCGGCCCGGTAACCAGCCATGTTCGACCGCTTGGACAGCGAGTGCACCGCGACCAGGCCGTCGTGGCTGCCGCCGCACACGGCCGGGTCCAGGATCGAGCGAGGCCGCTCCTCCCAGCCCAGCTCGAGGTAGCACTCGTCGGACGCGACCACGGCGTCCCGCTCACGCGCCCATGCGACGACCTTGCGCAGGTGCTCGACCGGGAGCACCCGGCCGGTCGGGTTCGACGGCGAATTGAGCCAGATCAGCCGGACCCGGGTCGGCCCGAGGCCGACGAGCCCGTCGGACGCGACCGGCTCCGCGCCGGCGATCCGCGCACCAACTCCGTACGTCGGGTAGGCCAGCTCGGGGATCACCACCCGGTCCCCGGGCCCGAGGCCGAGCAGCATCGGCAGCAGCGCGACCAGCTCCTTCGAGCCGATCGTCGGCAGCACGGCGGCCGGATCGAGGCCGGTCACGCCGAACCGGCGGGCCAGGTAGCCGGTGGCGGCGGCGCGGAGCTCGGCGGTGCCCGCCGTGTACGGGTAGCCGGGCGCGTCGGTCGCGGCCCGCAGCGCCGCCTGCACGACGGCCGGCGTCCGGTCGACCGGCGTCCCCACGGACAGGTCGACCGCGCCGCCGGGATGGGTCCTGGCGCGCGCGCCGTAGGGCGCGAGCACGTCCCAGGGGAAGTCCGGCAGGCGTCCGGTCCAGGGCGAGGCGGGCGTCGGCGGCCGCTCCGTGCCGGTGGTCAGTGGTCGTTCACCTGGGGTGGCAGCGCCGCGATCAGCGGGTGGTCCTTGTCGATCTTGCCGATCTTGGACGCGCCGCCGGGCGAGCCGATGTCGTCGAAGAAGTCGACGTTCGCCTGGTAGTAGTCCTTCCACTTCTCGGGCACGTCGTCCTCGTAGAAGATGGCCTCGACCGGGCACACCGGCTCGCACGCGCCGCAGTCGACACATTCGTCGGGGTGGATGTAGAGCATGCGGTTGCCCTCGTAGATGCAGTCGACGGGGCACTCCTCGATGCACGCCCTATCGAGCACATCAACGCAGGGCTCGGCGATGACGTAGGTCACGGGCGGTCCTTTCTCGCAGGCTCACTGCCTAGTATGCCGCGCGTGCCCGCCTCCGATCAGCCCACCTCCGATCTGGTGGGTCGCCGGGTCGTCGTCCGCCGGGTCGCCGACCGGTCCGGTCCGCGACCGCGGTACGCCGACGTGGTCGGTGTGCTGGTCGCCGCCGACCCGTCCGGGCTGGTGGTGCGCCGTGCCGGCGGCGCCGCGGTGCGCGTCCCGGCCGCCGACGTGCACCGGGTCAAGCCGGTGCCGGCCTCGACCGCCGACATCCTCGCGCTCGAGGAGGTCGCCGCCGAGGGCTGGCCGGCACCGGACGTCGCCTGGCTCGGCCGCTGGCTGCTGCGGGCGGCCGAGGGCTTCACCGGCCGGGCGAACTCGGTGCTGCCGCTCGGCGAGCCCGACCGGCCGCTGGATCGCGCGCTCGCCGAGGTCGAGTCCTGGTACGGGGCGCGGTCGCTGCCCGCCCGCTTCCAGGTGCCGCTGCCGGCCCGCGCGGCGCTGGACGCGGCGCTGGCCGACCGGGGCTGGAGCGCGTACAGCCCGGTGCTGGTGCTGACCGCCGATGTCGCGGCGGCGCGGGCCGCCACGCCCGAGCGGGCCGACCTCCCGCCGGTGGTGATCGAGCCCGCTCCGGCCCGCGACTGGCTGGCCGGCTACCAGTACCGCGGCTCGGCCGGGCTCCCGCCGGTGGCGCAGCGCATCCTCACTGCTCCGGACCGGTGCGGCTTCGCCGTGGTCCGCTCGCCGGCGGGCACGCTCGCGGTCGGCCGTGCCGTGGTCACCGGCCGGTGGGCCGGGGTGACCGCGCTGGATGTGGCCGAGCAGCACCGCCGCCGCGGGCTGGGCAGCCACGTGATGCGCGGGCTGCTGGACTGGGCGGCAGCGGCCGGGGCGAGCTCGGTCTACCTACAGGTCGCCGAGGAGAACGGGCCCGCGCTCGCGCTCTACGCCCGGCTTCGCTTCGCCCCGCACCACCGCTACCACTACCGGCTCGCGCCGGGGCAGTAGCCGCCACGACTCTGGCCGGCGCCACACGCATGGCGCACCGTGACATCGACCGCGCTCCGCCATGCCTGCGCAACGAGGAGTCGGGCCGTGTCACATCTCGCCCCGGTGCGCGCGCAGGGGCGTGCTTCCGTGCAGGCCGAGCTGGCGGGTGGCAGCTTCCAGCTCGGCTCGCCGCTCGCGGAGCGCGGCGACGGCGGTCGTGCGGTCGACGGCGATGAACCGCAGGTGCGCACCGGGGCGGGCCTGGCCGGCACGCGGCAGGTCGGCCGTGATCACCGTGGCCGGGACGGGATACCCGCCGGTCGGGCCACAGTTGGCGAGCAGCAGGATCGGCTGGCCGTCCGGCGGGACCTGGATCGCTCCGGGCAGCATGCCGGCCACCGGCAGCTCGCCCCTCCGCCGCGGCAGCCGCGGCCCCGACAGTCGCAGCCCGACTCGGTCGCCACGGGGGGTCACCGTCCACTCCGGACTGAGCAGCGCCTCCACCGGTATCCAGTCGCGGTGCGGCCCGGGCATCACCCGCACCTCGACCGGCCCGGTCGGCCGTACGAAGGCCCGGTCCTGGACAACCTCAGCCGCGCCACGCGGCTCACCGAGCCCGCCCGAGTCGACCGGCGAGCCGGCGCCCGGCCGAGCCGCGGCGCGCGATCGGGCGACGTTGGCCGGACCACCCAGCCGGCCCGACTCCGCAGGCTCGCCGGCCAGCGGGCCGGGACGACCACGGTCGGAGATGTCGAGGTGGTCACCGTCGCGCAACGGCGGCGGGCCGAGGTCGGCGAGCGTGTCGGATGATCGGCTGCCCAGCACGGGCGGAACGTCGACGCCGCCGGCAACGGCCAGGTATGCGCGGATCCCGGGCCAGGTGCGGCCGACCGTCACGTGCTGACCGGCCACCACCATGATGCGTGCGACCGACGGCACGAGCCCGGTCGGCGCGCCAATCGGCACGGGCTCGCCCTCCACCCGCACGTCAGCGCCCACGACGGCGATCACTGCGTCGGTGCCGAACCGCAGCCGCGGGCCGCTGACCGTGCACTCCAGCGCCGCCGCGCCGTCGTCGTTGCCGACCAGCCGGTTGGCCAGCGCATGGCCGAACCAGTCGGCCGGTCCGGCGTACGGCACGCCGAGATGCCCGTAGCCGACGCGGCCGGCGTCCTGCACGGTGCTGAGCGGGCCGGCGGCCAGCACCTCGATCATTCGGCCACGAAGCGCACCCGGTCGCCCGGCGCGAGCAGCGCCGGCGGATCGCGGAGCGGGTCGAAGATCGACGCGTCGGTGTGACCGAGCAGGCGCCAGCCGCCCGGGGTCGGTCGCGGGTAGACCGCGGTGTGCTCGCCGGCGATGGCCACGGCGCCGGCCGGCACGCTTTCCCGCGGGGTCGCCCGCCGGGGCACCCTCAGCACCGGGTCGAGCCCGGTGAGATAGCCGAACCCGGGCGCGAACCCGAGGAACGCCACGGTGTACTCGACGGACGCATGCCGCCGCACGACCTCCACTGTGGACAGTCCAACCAGGTCGCCGACCTCGGCCAGGTCGGCGCCGTCGTACCGGACCGCTATCCGGTGGAGGTGGCCAGGGCCGGCGTCCGCGGTGGGTGTCGCGGCGGCGGCAGCGAGCACCACGTCAGGGTCAGTCACGAGCGGGTCGATCACCGCGAGCACGCTTCCGGCGCCGACGACGAGCTCGCGCACGCCGGGGACCGCCGCGGCCAGCAGGGCGGCACGCAGGGCATGCGCCCGCGCCGCATCCCCCACCTCCAGCAGCAGGCCGGCGTCACCGACGTGGCTCAGCCGCACTTCGGTCACGCCGCAGCCCCGACCCGGGCCAGCAGCGATCCCGCCGCCGCGCACGGCCGCCGCACCCCGGCGGTCATGTCGGCGCCCCAGCGGCGGCGAACGGCTGCAGCCGCACGCCGGCGGCCTCCAGGCCGGCACGGACCCGGGCGGCCAGCGCGGCAGCGCCGGGCGTGTCCCCGTGCACGCAGATCGATCGGGCGTCGAGCGGCACGGCCGTGCCGTCAGCCGCCGTCACGACCTGCTCGGTGGCCATCCGTACCGCGCGGGCGACCACCTCGTCCGGTTCGGTGATCACCGCGGCGGGCTCGCGCCGGGACACCAGCCGACCCTGGGCGGTGTAGGCGCGGTCGGCGAAGCACTCGCCAACGGCGGTCAGACCGGTTTCGGCCGCCACCCGCAGCCCGTCGGAGCCGGCCAGCAGCAGCAGGGGCAGCGCGGGGTCGTAGCGCCGAACCGCATCGGCCACCGCGCCCGCCGCCACCGGGTCGCGGGCCACCCGGTTGTAGAGCGCGCCGTGCGGCTTGACGTACGCCACCCGGCCGCCGGCGGCTTGGGCGATCCCGGCCAGCGCGCCGATCTGGTAGAGCACGTCGGCCGTGATCTCCTCGGGCGTGCAGTCCATGTCCCGCCGGCCGAAGCCGACCAGGTCCGGATAGGACACCTGGGCGCCGACCACCACCCCGCGCCGGACCGCCGCCGTCACGGTGCGCAGCAGCGTGACGGGGTCGCCGGCGTGGAAGCCGCACGCGACGTTCGCGCTCGTGACGACGTCGAGCAAGGCCGCGTCGTCGCCGAGCGTCCAGGTGCCGTACGACTCCCCGAGGTCCGCGTTGAGGTCGACCACGGCCACCCGGCCACCCTAGTGCGACCCGACCCGGCGTTCAGGAGGCGAGCGGGTTCTCCCACCGTATCGGCGCGGCTCAGAGGAGGCGGAGCTGGACGGTGCGCGGGCGGGCTGCGCCGCTCGTGCGCTCCAGCAGCGACGCGTCGATGTCGGCGAGGAACCGGGACGGCGCCAGGTCGCGGCTCGCACCGCGCCAGGCGCGCCGCCGCGCGTGGGTCAGCACGAGGTGGGTGCGCGCCCGGGTAAGCCCGACGAAGAACAGCCGCCGCTCCTCGTCGATCTCGCCGCCCGCATCATCCCGGCTGTCGAGGTCACCCCATCGGAACGGCAAGAGCCCGTCCTCGCAGCCGACGATGAACACGACCGGAAACTCCAGGCCCTTGGCGGCGTGCAGGGTCAGCAGCGACACGCGGTCCGCGCGGGGGTCCCACAGGTCGACCTCGGCGCCGAGCGCGATCTCGCCGAGGAACCGGTCCAGATCCGCGCCGGCCCGCTCGGCCAGCGGGCTCAGCAACTCCACCGCGGCCCTGACCTGCCCGATTCGCAGCGCGGGATCCACCCCGTCGCCGAGCGGTTCGGCGGTGCCGGCGAGCGCGGGGAGCCCGCCGGCCGCGTCGATGGCCGACTGTGCGGCGG
>JBKOXW010000240.1:0-5986 GCA_046744115.1 Actinomycetota bacterium
GGCCACCGCTGACCGAGCCGGCGCGGCGCCCCCCCGCACCGGCCGCACCCCCACCGGCCGCACCCCCACCGCCGCGGCGGCGGCGCCGAGCACCCGGGGTCGCGCTGGTCATCGCCTCGCTCGTGGTGGCGATCGGGCTCGCCGGCGTGGGCGTGTGGTGGTTCGTCTTCCGGGCCACCGGCGTCGAGCCGGCGGCGTATGCGCAATCAGTGTGCAGCAACGTTCGGGACTGGCAGCGCTTCGTGGACGGCCGTACCGCCACCCTCACGACCTCGGTGGCCCGCTCCACCGACCCGAGAGCGGTCCGCAACGAGGTCGCGGGCTACTACACCGACCTCGCCGAGCGCACCGACGAGCTGCAGCACAGCCTGGGCGCGATCGGCGACCCCGACCTGCCGGGCGGCCCTGAGTACGCCGAGGAGCTCGCTCGCGCGGTCGGGGAGCAGGGCGCGGCGCTGCGCACCGCCGCCGAGCGTGCCGGCCGGCTGGACACGTCGAACCGGGAGCTCTTCCAGGTCGCGGTTGCGAGCCTGCTCACCAGCACGACCGAGGTAGTGCCCGAGGTCAGCGAGGCGCTCGTGCGGCCGGAACGGCCGATGCCGGCCGACCTGCGGATCGCGTTCGGCGGCGAGCCGAGCTGCGCCCCGTACGTCGGCTGACCGACGACAGGATCACTCCCACTCGATGGTGGCCGGCGGCTTGCTGGTGATGTCGAGGACGACCCGGTTGACCTCGCGGACCTCGTTCGTGATGCGGGTGGAGATCCTGGCCAGCACCTCGTACGGCAGCCGGGACCAGTCCGCGGTCATTGCATCCTCGCTCGACACTGGCCGGAGCACGACCGGGTGGCCGTAGGTGCGGCCGTCGCCCTGCACACCGACCGACCGGATGCCGGCGAGCAGCACGACCGGGCACTGCCAGATGTCGCGGTCCAGTCCGGCGGCGGTCAGCTCCTCGCGGGCGATCGCGTCGGCCGCGCGCAGCACGTCCAGCCGCTCCCGGGTCACCTCGCCGATCACCCGGATGCCGAGGCCCGGCCCGGGGAACGGCTGGCGCCACACGATCTGCGCCGGCAGCCCGAGCTGCTCGCCCACCCGGCGCACCTCGTCCTTGAACAGCGTGCGCAGCGGCTCGACCAGGGCGAACTCCAGGTCCTCGGGCAGCCCGCCGACGTTGTGGTGGGACTTGATTCTGGCCGTGCCGCTGCCGCCGCCGGACTCGACCACGTCCGGGTAGAGGGTGCCCTGGACCAGGAACTCGACCGTCTCGCCGTGCGCCCCGGCGTCGGCCACCACGTCGCTGGCCGTCTGCTCGAACACCCGGATGAACTCGCGGCCGATGATCTTCCGCTTCTCCTCCGGGTCGACCACCCCGGCCAGCGCGGCGAGGAAGCGCTCCGCCGCGTCCACCACGACCAGCCGGACGCCGGTGGCGGCCACGAAGTCGCGCTGGACCTGCTCGGCCTCCCCGGCTCGCAGCAGCCCGTGGTCGACGAACACGCAGGTGAGCCGGTCGCCGATGGCGCGCTGGACGAGCGCGGCGGCGACCGCGGAGTCGACCCCGCCGGACAGCCCGCAGATCGCCCGCTTGCCGCCGACCTGAGCGCGTATCGAGGCGACCTGCTCGTCGATGATGTTCGCCTCGGTCCACAGCGGACGGCAGCCGGCGCCGTCGTAGAGGAACCGCTCGAGCATCCGCTGCCCGTGCTCGGTGTGCAGCACCTCGGGATGGAACTGGACGCCGAACAGCCCGCGGCCGGGGTCCTCGAACGCGGCCAGCGGGCTCCCCTCTGTCACCGCCGTGACCGCGAACCCGGCCGGCGCACGGGACACCGCGTCGCCATGGGACATCCACACCGACAGCCGCTCCGGAAGCCCGCGCAGCAGCACGCCCGGCGCTGACACGGTCAGCGGCGTGCGGCCGAACTCGGACCGGCCGGTGCGCTCCACCACGCCGCCCAGCGCCTGCGCCATGGCCTGGAAGCCGTAGCAGATACCCAGCACGGGAACGCCCGCGGTCACCAGCTCGACCGGTGCCTGCGGGGCGCCCTCGGCGTAGACGCTGGACGGTCCGCCGGACAGGATGACCGCCCTCGGGCGGCGGGCGAGCAGCGCCGCGACCGGGGTGTGGTGCGGCACGATCTCGCTGTAGACCCGCGCCTCGCGGACCCGGCGCGCGATGAGTTGGGCGTACTGCGCGCCGTAGTCGACGACGAGGACCAGGTCGCTGGTCGGGTCGGTGCTCGCCTCGCCGGTCACGCCCTCGAGTCTAAGTGGACCTGACCAGGCGGTTTCGATGCGCGTCGGCGCGGTGAATGATCGGTGTGGATGGATACTGATCCGTCGTCACAGCGTCGTCACCGCGTCGGGTCGTGCCAACGGAGGGCTACATGGGTGCCATCGGTGCAGGGCTGTTCCTCATCGCCGTTGGAGCGATCTTCACGTTCGCCATCACGGCCGACCTGTCCTGGGTCCGGCTCGACGTGGTGGGCTGGGTGCTCATGCTGGTCGGTGCGATCTCGTTCGGCATCGGGCTGCAGATGTGGCGCTCCCGCCGGCGCGGCACGGAGATCATCCAGCGGCGGATCTACGAAGAGGGCGACGGCGGCGTGCTGGAGGAGGGCGACATCATCGAGGAGCGGCGTACGTACGACGAGCCGCCCCAACCCTGAGTGAGGTCCGGTGGGTGCGCACACCCGGGCGTGGCGCAAGGGCGTCCTGGAGGCGGAGGGATTCCCGCTCGAGCAGGTCTCGGACTACCGGGGCCAGGAGGACTGCTTGGTCTGGGCGGACGTCTACCCGCCCGACCCGGCGGTGATGCGCACCGTCGCCGACGAGCTCGGGCTCGGTCCGCACGCCGTCGAGGACGCGATCAGCCAGCACGAGCGGCCCAAGGCCGACCGCTATCCCTCGTACCTGTTCGTCAACACCTACGCGGTCGAGCTGAACCGGCGCACCGGCGGCCTGCGCGAGTGCGAGGTCGCCGCGTTCGTGCTGCCCAGGACGCTGGTCACGGTGCGCCAGGAGGAGTGGTTCGACCCCGACCGGTTCACCGCGGCCTGGGACACCGACCCGGATCTCCTCCGGTACGGGTCCGCCGCGCTGCTGCACGGTCTGCTCGACGTCATCGTCGACGGGCACTTCGCCGCGGTCGAGGCGCTCGACGACGAGATCGAGAGACTGGAAGACCGGCTGCTCGCCGACCGGCCGGCGTCACCGGACGTGCAGCGGCGGATCTTCCGGCTGCGCGGGAGCCTGGTACAGCTGCGCAAGGTTGTGCTGCCCACCCGCGAGCTGGTGGCCACCTTGACGACGCGGGACACGCACCTGCTCGATCCCGCGCTGAAGCCGTACTACCAGGACCTCTACGACCACGCGATGCGCGCCGCGGACTGGACCGACAGCCTCCGCGACATGGTCACCACGATGTTCGAGACGAACCTGTCGCTGAGCAACGCGCGGCTGAACGACGTGGTGAAGAAGCTCAGCGCCTGGGCCGCGATCATCGCGGTGCCGACCGCGGTCACCGGCTTCTACGGGATGAACGTGCCGTATCCCGGCTTCGGCGAGTGGTGGGGCTTCGTCGCCAGCGCGCTGGTCACTCTGCTTCTCGCTGGCGGCGTCTATCTCAGCTTCCGCCGTCGTGGCTGGCTCTGATCCTCGACGTGTGCGCTCCGGTCGCCGGGGTAAGTCAGTGCTGTGGCGCGCCTGCGCCGCGCGGAGGAGGTACGGCACATGAACTTCGGCGTGAGCATCTTCCTGATCACGCTCGGTGCGATCCTCACGTTCGCGGTGGACGTGTCCGTCAGCGGTCTGGACCTCAACACCGTCGGCGTCATCCTGCTGTCTGTCGGCGGGCTGTGGCTGCTCCTGTCGCTGATCCTGTACGGCACCCGCCGAAGCCGCCGGGTGTCCGGCGGGCTGGTCGAGGAGCGCCGGGTGTACGACGAGGGTCCGACCCGCGCGTACGACGACAACCCGCTGCCCTAACCGGGCCGCAGATTGGAGGCGTGCCGGGGGTCGCGTGGCTGGGGCGCGATCCCCGGCGCTCCGCCTGCCGGGTGTGGCTCAGCCGCCGTCCCCGTCCCGACCGGACGCGGCCGACGGTGGGGTGCCGGCCGGCACGCACTCGTCGGATTCCCGAGACGGCCCCGGCGTGGTCGGCTGGTCTCCAGCGCGCTCGCCGTTGGCGGTGTCGGGGCAGTCCTGCTGCCCGGACCCGGACGGCGGCTTTGACTCGCCCAGCACGGTGATCACCGCGTCGCGCATGGCCGGCGCCCAGCCGACGGCGGCCGTGTCGGGCGGGTCGTCCGGCGGTGCCGGCACGGTCGGCGCGCCCTTCCCCGGCGGCGTCGGCTCGGTCGAACCGGTCGGCGGCGCGGGATCGGTCGACGCGCTCGGCGGTGCCGGGTCGGTCGACGCGCTCGGCGGCGCGGGGTCGGTCGAGGCGGTCGGGGGAGCGGAGGGCGTCGGTGGCGTCCGGGTCGGTGCGGGCGACGTCGGCGTCGTGGTGTCCGTGGGCTTCGGTGCCGCCGTCGAGGCGCTCGGCTTGGGGCGTGCCGGAGGCGCGGGCGCCGCGGAGGTCGACGGCTTGGCGGGAGCCGGCGGCGCGGCCGTGTCCGCCGGCAGCGGGATCGGCGTGTACGGCACCGTCTCGACCCGCCCCGACTCGTACATCTCCGCCAGCCTGAGCACGACCTGCACGTACTCGTCGGCGTTGTTGTAGCGGCGCACCGCGCGCGCGGCGTCGTCCTGATCGCGCAGGTCGCCGTCACCGGCGCACAGGTAGACCGCCGCCCCCTCGGCGGCGTCGTACATGTTGTTCGGGTCGCGGCGGGTATCGGCGTTGCCATCGACGCCCACCGAGCGCCAGGTGGACGGGATGAACTGCATCGGGCCAACCGCGCGGTCGAACGTCGTGTCGCCATCGAGCGCGCCGCGGTCGGTGTCGCGGATCAACGCGACGTTCGGCCGCCCGTCCAGCGGGATGCCGCGGATCGGCCTCGTCCCGTACCCGTCCTCGCGCAGCATCGCGCCGCCGAAGCGGCCGTGGTTCGACTCCACCCGGCCGATCGCCGCGAGCAGAGTCCACCGGACCCCGCACGACTCGTCGTCGTCCTGCTGTGTGTCCTCCGCCTGCTGGTAGGCCTCCAGGGCGATCTCGGGGATCCCGCTCTGGCCGAGGACATCCATCACCCGCGCGCCCGACAGGATCGCCTCGACCTGCTTCGAGACATCCTGAGGGCCGACCGGTACGGCCTCGAGCAGGGCCGGGTCGAGGTAGCGGTCCAGGCTCTGGTCCGCCGCGTCGGCTCCCGCATTCTCGGCGGGCATCGCGCCGGCACCGGCCTGCCGGGATGCGTCGATCGTCGGGCCGGGCGCCACCGAGGCGCTGACCAGCAAGCCCAGCGCGACGGCGGCCACGATCGCCGGCGGCGACAGCGGCCGCGCCTTCTTCGCCGGTCGCTGGGCGCGATGCCGACCCTTGGGCCGACCCGTGGGCCGGCTCGTGGCACGCTGCAGTGACGCGGGCAGCTTGAAGATTCGCATGTCGATCCCTCACCGATGGCGATCAGCAGACGCCTCGGGAGGCGTTCGGTTCAGATCCCGTCACCGGATGGCCCGTCACCGGATGGCACGGGTGCCGGATGATGTCCGGCGAGGGTTACTGGTACTCGACGATGTTGGGGCCGGGTCGCAGGCCGACCACGTCGCGCGGGGCGAAGAGCCCGACGTCCAGCCGGTAGAACAGCTTGAGCCCCAGGCCGAAGCGGCGGTCCCGGGCGAGGATCCGGTATTTCTCGAGCTTCGCCGCCCGCGGCCCGAAGCCGTCCATGTTGAACGCGATGGCCAGGTGCCGGCGCGGCCGCACCGCCTGCTTGTCCCGCACCATGCCGATCGTGAACTGGTGGACGAGCAGCAGCTTCTGCGGCAGCCGGTGGCGCGCGGTGAGCGCGTCCAGCCACGCCGACACCTCGTTGAGCTCG
>JBKOXW010000048.1:0-5626 GCA_046744115.1 Actinomycetota bacterium
GTCGGCAAGACGCGGCTCGCGATCGCCGTGGCGGAACGACTTGACGACCGCTACCCGCGCGGAGCGGTGTTCGTCCCGCTGGCTTCGATCGTTGAACCGGCGCTGGTGCTGCCTCGCATCGCAGCCGCCGTTGGCGCCACCATCGACGGTACCCGCCAGCCCCTGGACGTCTTGGTCGAGCACCTCGCGGACGCGCCGACGTTGCTCGTGTTGGACAACCTCGAACAGATCGTCGGCGTCGCACCCGACCTCGACCACCTCCTCGCGGGTTGCGCCGGGCTCACGATCCTCGTAACGAGCCGCACCGCTCTCCGGCTCCGGGCCGAGCGGGAGTACCCGGTTGGCGCGCTCACGGTGCCGGCATTCTCGCATCGACCGGGGATGGAACAGCTGACCTCACTGCCCGCCGTGCGACTGTTCGTCGATCGAGCCCAGGCTGTCCGCTACGACTTCGCCCTGACCGAGGACAACGCGATGGCCATCGTGGAGATCTGCCGGCGCCTCGATGGTCTGCCGCTCGCCATCGAGCTCGCGGCGGCCCGCACCCGGCTGCTGGATCCAGGTGCATTGCTCGCTCGGCTCGGAAGTCGCCTCGACGCCCTGGGTCCCGGGCCGGTCGATCTCCCCGAGCGCCAACGCACCCTTCGCGCGACTGTCGAGTGGAGCGTCGGACTGCTCGAGGACGCCGAGCAGCAGATGCTGGCGACACTGTCGGTCTTCGTCGAGGGTTGGACCCTCGAAGCGGCCATGCACGTCTCCGATCTCACCGAGGATCGGACGCTCGACCTGCTCGATGTGCTCGCCGGGCACAGCCTCGTGAACGTCGACGTGATCGACGCCGGGCCGAGGTTCCGCATGCTCGCATCGGTACAGGAATTCGCCGCCGAACGCCTCGCCGCCAGTGCGGACCTATCCGACGTCGAACGGCGCCACGCCGAATACTTCGGCGCACTCGTGGAAAACGCTGACTGGCCCGCCCAGCGTCAGCGCGAGTGGGCCGATCGGTTGCGAACCGAGGAGGAGAACCTACGAGTCGCCATCCGTTGGTTCCTAACGCACGACATCGCGCCACTGCCGCACATCTTCCGCATCCTTTGGTTGTTCTGGCAGATGCGCGGTCGCATGCCGGAGGGCCGCGCCTGGATCGACGAGGTACAGCTCCGAGCCGACGCACTGGACGACCGGGCCCGAGCCGAGTTGCTGTTCACATCGGCCGTCACCGCCGTCGAGGTTGGTGACGACGACACCGCGCTCGCCGCCGTCAACGGGCTCCGACGACTCGAGGGCCGCATCGACGACCCGTACCTCGAGAGCGCCGCCCAGCTGGCGATCTCGTGGATCCTGCCAATCGTCGACGACTTCGACGGCGCGCTCCAAACGGCGTCGACGGCGCTCGATGGCTTCCGCCACCAGAACGAACCCTTCATGGCATTTGCTGCTCTGACAGTCGGAATGGTGGAGATGACGCTCGGCAGAAATGAGGCCGCCCGCGCGCACCTCACGGAGGTCAACAAGCTCGGCGGCCAGTTCGACAATAACTGGCTCGAGTCGACTGCACGAACCCAACTCGCCGCCCTCGCGGTGAGGTCCGGTCGCCTAGACGAGGCTCGCGCACTCCTAGTGGACTCGGTGGACGCGAACGAAGACACCGAGGTGAGCACGCTCACCCTGACCTTCTCACTCATCGCCTCTGCCCAGCTCGCGCTGGCCCAAGGAGATGCACGGCGGGCTGCGACCGCCCTGGGTGCGGCCGAAGGGCTGCGAAGGCGAGCGGGCCTGCGGGCATGGCCGTCGACGCGGCGAGGCGAAGCTGAGCTGGTCACCCGCGTGGCGCAGGAGATCGAGGCCGAGGACTACGAGGATGCCTTCGCCGCCGGTGCCGAGCTCAGTCACCGCGAGGCGGTCACACTCGTACGCGGTCCATAGGTCACCACTGGCCGTAGCGATAGACGAGCAAGGGCCACCAGGCAACTCAACGGGACGCAGCCATCAGCGCTGCAGGACTTGAACACACGAGCCTCACCGCTCCTGCGGTTCGCGGCCTGCCCGCATAGTGCCGTCGAGGGCGCGCAACAGTCGCGCGCGCGGGCCGCGCGGTGGTGCAGGTCGGTCGCGGGCGTGTCGGCCGGGGCGGAGTATGATCTGGGCGCCTTGATGCATCTGTAGCGGCTCGCTCTGCGCGGCCCGTTACCGGGTGTCCGAGCGCACGTCCGTCGCGGATCGGCTCACTAGCGTGTGCCCGATTGGGCTCGGGCACCGCCCGGGACGGGTGGAGGCGACGTGCGATGAAGAGGTACCCGCGAAGGTGCAAGGTGTGACTCTGATGGAGAAAGAGGAACTGCTGGAGCGGTACGAGGCTCTCGGCGAGGAGAGCGATTTCCTGGCGGCGAAGCCGCTCTACGAGCAGGCGTTGGCCGAGGAGCCGGGCCCGCGTCTGTTGAACGACTACGGCTATTTGGTCACGTGCCACGGGCGGCGTGAGCTGCGTCGCGCGGTCGGGTTGTATGAGCAGGCGATCGCGCTCGACCCCGGCTACGACAAGCCGCACTATCAGTTGATCTCGGCGCGGGCCAGCTTGCTGGAGCCGGAGCTGCCGGTCGCGATCTACGAGCAGCGGGTCGCGGAGTCTCCGGGCGAGCTGCGCGAGCACCGCTTTCTCGCGAATGCGTATCTGGAGGCGGGCGCGCACGAGAAGGCGCTCGCGGTGGTCGAGGCGGGGCTCGAGCTGGCGCCGGACGATGCGGTGCTCGTGGCCGTTCGCGGCGAGGCGAAGGCGGGTCTCGGCGATCCGGAGGGCGCGCTCGCCGACTGGACGCGCGCGCTCGAGCTCGAGCCGGAGGACATCGGTCCGCTCTACAGCAGCGCTTTCCTGCTCGAGCGGGAGGGTCGGCTCGAGGAGGCGGTGGAGGCGTGGCGCTCGATCATCGACTGGAACGAGGCGCGGGGATACACGCTGCAGGCCGTGTGGCCGAGGCAGGAGCTCGAGCGCCTCACGTCGTGATGCTCCGGGCCGACGAGCTGTGGCAGCAGGTTGCGGAGCGGACTCGCTCCGCCCGCGGCTGGTCGCTGCGGCCACTGGGGCGGCTGGGCCGCCCGCGCGACGACCGCCGCACCTGGCTTGCCGACGGCGAGCCCGGCGAGGTCGTCGTGAAGCTGAGCGCGAACCCGTTCGCGCCCGAGCGGGCGGCCTGGACCGCCGAGGCGCTATCGCTGCTTCGGAGGCGCGGCGTGCCCGTACCCGAGCCGCTTTGGTCAGCGCAGCTGGACGACCGTTGGTTCGCGGTCGTGCAGACGCGGCTGCCTGGCGAGCCTCTCGATTCGCTCGGCGCGTCGCTGCTCGACCAGCTGCTGGCGCTGGTCGAGCTGCAGGCGGATCCGTGCCTCGGGCCGGGCGGGCTGGGACGTCTCCTGGTGGATCCGCGCCGTCGTGTTCGACGGCTGGGAGGGCTGGTGGGAGGGCGCCGAGCGGGCAGCGCCGCAGACGACGCGGCGCCTGCGCGCCCTCCTCGAGCCCGCGACGGGTCACCGACTGCCTGTCGCCGACCTCGTGCACGGCGACCTGAACCTCAGCAACGTGCTCGCGCAGAACGGCGCGATCACCGGCGTCGTCGACTGGGAGCACATCGGCGTCGGCTCGCGCGCACTCGACCTCACCAGCCTGCTCTTCGACTGGCAGCGCCTGTTGCTAGCCAACGAGACCGGCTTGGCTGCAGATGGTGATGAGCGATTGCTTCGCCGGATCGTCGAGATCGCAGGTGAGCCCGGCCTGCGCTGCACGATCACCTACGGTGCGATCGCGCGGCTGGCGTTGAGCGCGCAGCGTGGGAGTCAGGGCGAGCTCGAGATCTGTCGCCGCGTCACCGACGCGATCGTCGATCGCATTGGCTGACATCGGCACACCAGCCGCCACGAGCGCCGGCGAAGCGATGCCCGTCAGCGCCACCGGTGGTCGCCGCGGCCGGCGTCGGGAGGGCATCGGCCCCGATGGGCGTAGTCGCGCAGGTGCACGATCTCCCCGTCATCGAGGGTGAAGACGGCGAAGAAACTCGCCGCGCAGCGCCACCCCGTGGTGCCAGGGACCACCATCGAGCTCGCCACCCAGTACGGCGTTGCGGCGAGCACCGCGCACCGCGCCCTCGCCGACCTGACCGCGCAGGCATAGTCAACGTGACAAGAGGCAAGCGCGCCGTTGTCGTACCGGACTAACCGCTGGCCACGAAGGCGGTTGTCGCACGGACACGATTCTCTCCGCCGCTCGCATTCAGTACGCCAAAGGGGCATCTCGAAGAGCTGCAGCCGGGCCTGGTCCCACCACCAGCGCGCGACGCCCGTAACCGCGCCGGGAACGACGAGCCCGATCTCCATCTCGCCGGTGGCGGGCGAGAGGACCCCGTCATCACGGCTGGGGCCCCGACCGCTACCCGGCGCCGCCGGACCGCTAGGACGTGACGAAGATGTCCTCCGGCAGGAACGCGGAGATCAGGAAGCTCGGCACGTCGACGAGCTGGCTCACCCTGAGGTCGACCGCGACACTGCATATCGCGTAGGCCTGCTGCCGGCTCCACCCGCGCTCGCCGAGGTGGTCGATCATGTTCAGCAGCGCGTTGCGCGCGGCCAGGGTCGCGTCCTCGGGCCGGACCTCGCCGTCCCGGGTGACCGACATCCCGGTCGTCGCGTAGAACCGGCGGGGCGCCGCAAACTCCGGCGCCACCCAGTAGTCGCTGCGGGCGAACCTCGGGTCCCGGACGCCCGTCTCCCGGGCGGCTCCGGTGTAGACCGTGAACCGCACCCGCAGCGTCGCCCGCATCTCGATCGCGGTCCCGCAGGTCTCGCAGTCGCCCTGGGCGAAGTGGGCGTCGCCGGCGGAGAACAGCCCGCCCGGCGTGTCCACCGGGACGAACAGCCGGGTGCCCGCGCCGAGTTGCTTGATGTCGACGTTGCCGGCCTGCTCGCGGGGCGGGATGGTGCGCAGCGCTTCGGCCGCGATGCGCGGGTCGCTCGGCACCGCGTCCGCAGTCGACGGCGGCAGCACGAACCCGCCGCGGTCCAGCGCCGCCTGCTCCCGCTCGGTGATCCGGCGCAGCGCGTCGTGACCGGACGACAACCCGATCGTGCCCATGAACGGCGCGGCCGGGATGCGCACCCCGGGCAGGTCGCTGGACGTCGCCCAGCCGTCGGCGAGGTCCCACCGGACCATGAACGGCTCGGTGAACAGGTCGCGCAGGAACCCGAAGCCCGGCACCTGCACCGTGTAGCCGTACCTGTCCGGCGCCACGTCCAGGATCTCGACCTCGAGGAGGTCGCCGGGCTCGGCGCCCTGGACGTAGACCGGACCGGTCAGCGGATGCACGACGTCCAGGTTCGGTGCGGCCACCGTCTCCAGCGTGGCGTCCGGGCCCATCTGGCCGTCGAACGCGTCCCGGGTCTCCAGCACGACCTCGTCCCCCGGCTCACACCGCACGAGCGGCGGGATGTCGGGGTGCCAGCGGTTGTGCCCGGTCCCGGGCTCCTCCCGCAGCGTCTTCGACCGGTCGATCCGGACCTCGTGCACGCTCATGGACACCCCTTCCGGTCGGGTCCTGCCTCGTCGCGGGACGCACGGCACGCTGCCTCGGACGGCGGGCGG
>JBKOXW010000071.1:0-3498 GCA_046744115.1 Actinomycetota bacterium
CTGCCCTGCTGCGCCGCGCCCAGACGACGACCGGCGGCGTTGTCGTCGTCGCCGATATGTCTCATATCGGCTCCTCCTCCGCCTTGCCGGACCGCCGCCTGGATCGCGGCTCGCGACGGGCGGGATTGTTCAGCGGCCTCCTAGCGATCCCGGCGGCGGCGGGTGGCCGCGGCGCGGGCGGTGAGCTCGGCATCGGGCGGGTACTCGACGTGCACCAGCGTGAGCCCGTGCGCGGGCGCGACCGTGACCGCGCTGCTGCGGTCCCGGTCGGCCAGCAGCGACGCCGGCCAGTCCACCGGGCGGCGCCCCTCGCCGACCGCGAGCAGCGCACCGACCAGGGCGCGCACCATCGCGTGGCAGAACGCGTCGGCCTCCACGGTCGCGATGAGCACGCCGTCCTCGCCCCGGGCCCAGTCGAGCCGGCGCAGCGTCCGGACCGTGCTCGCGCCCTCGCGGCGCCGGCAGTACGCGGCGAAGTCGTGCTCGCCGAGCAGCCCGCCGGTGGCCGTGCGCATCGCTCCGAGGTCGAGCGGGCGGTGCCAGGCGAGCGTGTCCCGCCGGCGCAGCGGGTCCGCCCCCCAGGGCGCGTCGACGACGCGGTACGCGTACCGCCGGAACAGCGCCGACCACCGGGCGTCGAAGCCGGCCGGCGCTCGCGCGACCGCGGTCACCCGCACGTCCGGAGGCAGCAGCCCGGCCAGCCGCCGCAGCAGCGACCCGCCGAGGTCGGTCCAGGCCGCTTCCGGTACGTCGCCGTGCGCCACCTGGCCGGTCGCGTGCACACCGGCATCGGTCCGACCCCCGACGGTGAGCGCGACCGGCGACCGGAACAGCCGGGCCAGCGCCTCCTCGACGGTCGCCTGTACGGTCCGCTGCCCCGGCTGGCGGGCCCACCCGGCGAACTCGCCGCCGTCGTAGGCCAGGTCCAGCCGAACGCGAACGACCCCGTCAGCCCCGCTCATCGACGCCTCGCCCCGTCATCTTTGCGCGCGCCGTCGGCGTGACACGCCGCGCGCAACGCCGATGATCGCCGATGCCGCGCGCAAACGTGATCGGCTCAGGCTAGGCCTTGTCGGGCTCGCCCTCGTCCTCGGCGGGCTCGCCCGCCTCGTCGGTGGCTTCTGCGTCGGCGGTGGCCTCGGCGCCGGCCTCCGGGGCCTCGGCGTCCGGCTCGTCGGTGGCTTCGACATCGGCGGCCTCGGCGTCGGCCTCGACCGCCTCGTCCTCGGCAGCCTCGGCCGCAGTTCCGGCCGCGGCAGCGCCCGCAGCCCTCGCTCTGGCGGCGGCCCGCCGGCGCGGGGCGAAGCGCGTGCCGCGGGCGCGCTCGGCCTCGCCCACCGCCTGCTGGGCGACGGTGAGCGCCTCGACCAGCTCGATCACGGCCATCGGAGCGTTGTCGCCCTTGCGCGGACCGATCTTGGTGATCCGGGTGTAGCCGCCGGGCCGCTGCGCGAACGACGGCCCGATCTCCGCGAACAGCTTGTGCACCACGTCCTTGTCCCGGATCACCGTCATCACCTGGCGCCGCGCGTGCAGGTCGCCACGCTTGGCAAAGGTGATCAGCCGCTCGGCCAGCGGGCGTAGCCGCTTCGCCTTCGCCTCGGTGGTGGTGATCCGGTTGTGCTCGAACAGCGACGTGGCGAGGTTCGCCAGCATCAGCCGCTCGTGCGCCGGGCCGCTGCCGAGGCGGGGCCCCTTCGATGGGATGGGCATGTCAGTGTCTCCTCAGGACGCTCAGCCGCGAGCGGACGGTCAGGCTCAGGCTCCGGCTACAGCTGCTCGGTCTCGGCGTACTCGCTGTCGCCGCTGCCGTCGTAGTCGTCGGTGCCGTAGGTGTCCACGACGTTCGCCGGGTCGAAGCCGGGCGGGCTGTCCTTCAGCGACAGTCCCATCGCGGCGAGCTTCATCTTGACCTCGTCGATCGACTTGGCGCCGAAGTTGCGGATGTCGAGCAGGTCCGCCTCGCTGCGCGAGACGAGCTCGCCGACGGTGTGGATGCCCTCCCGCTTCAGGCAGTTGTACGAGCGGACGGTCAGCTCCATCTCCTCGATCGGCATCGAGAAGTTCGCGATGTCCTGCTGCTCCTGCGGGGACGGGCCGACCTCGATGCCCTCGGCCTCCACGTTCAGCTCGCGGGCCAGGCCGAACAGCTCGACCAGCGTCTTGCCGGCCGAGGCCATCGCGTCCCGGGGCAGGATCGACGGCTTGGTCTCGACGTCGACGACCAGCCGGTCGAAGTCGGTCCGCTGCTCGACCCGGGTCGCCTCGACGCGATAGGTCACCTTGAGCACCGGCGAGTAGATCGAGTCCACCGGGATGCGGCCGATCTCCTGGCCGGGCTGCTTGTTCTGGGTGGCCGGCACGTAGCCGCGGCCGCGCTCGACGACCAGCTCGATCTCCAGCCGGCCCTTCTTGTTGATCGTGGCCAGGTGCAGGTCCGGGTTGTGGATGGTCACGCCTGCCGGCGGCGCGATGTCCGCGGCGGTGACGTCGCCGGGGCCCTGCTTACGCAGGTACATCGTCACCGGCTCGTCGCTCTCCGAGCTGACCACCAGCTCCTTGAGGTTGAGGATGAGGTCGGTGACGTCCTCCTTGACCCCGGGCACGGTGGTGAACTCGTGCAGCACGCCGTCGATGCGGATGCTGGTGACGGCCGCCCCGGGGATCGAGGACAGCAGCGTCCGGCGCAGCGAGTTGCCGAGCGTGTAGCCGAATCCCGGCTCCAGCGGCTCGATGACGAACTGGGAACGGTAGTCGGCGACCTGCTCCTCTTGGAGCGTGGGTCGCTGGGTGATGAGCATGGTGCTGGTTCCTTTCCGGCCGCCCGCCATATGACGACCGAGAGGGGTGGCGCGTGCGAGCTCTTACTTGGAGTAGAGCTCGACGATGAGCTGCTCCTGCACCGGCGTGTCGATGACCTGCCGGGCGGGGAGCGAGTGGACGAGGATGCGCATCCGGTTGGCGATCACCTCGAGCCAGGCCGGGACCGGGCGGGAGCCGGCCTCGGCGCGGGCGACCACGAACGGGGTGAGGTCGCGAGAGGACTCCTTGACCTCGATGATGTCGCTCTCGCCGACCCGGTACGACGGGATGTCCACCTTCCGGCCGTTGACCAGGATGTGGCCGTGCCGGACGAGCTGCCGGGCCTGGTCGCGTGACTTGGCGAAGCCGGCACGGTAGACGACGTTGTCCAACCGGGACTCGAGGATCTGCAGCAGCACCTCGCCGGTCTTGCCGGTCTTCCGGTTGGCTTCCTCGTAGTAGCCGCGGAACTGCTTCTCCAGCACGCCGTAGACCCGGCGGGCCTTCTGCTTCTCCCGCAGCTGCAGCAGGTACTCACTGTCCTTGCTGCGACCCCGGCCGTGCTCGCCCGGAGGGTACGGCCGGATCTCGATCGGGCACTTGGGACTCTCGCACTTGCTGCCCTTGAGGAACAGCTTCATCTTCTCCCGCCGGCAGAGCCGGCAGTCGGCACCGGTGTAACGAGCCATCGTCTTC
>JBKOXW010000231.1:0-2026 GCA_046744115.1 Actinomycetota bacterium
CGCCGGTAGCACACCATGTCGATGACGACGTCCTTCTTGAACTCCCGGCGGTACTCGACGGCGAGCTTCGCCACCCGGACGCAGGCCTCCGGGTCGTCGCCGTTCACGTGGAAGATCGGCGCCTGGATCATCCGGGCCACGTCGGTGGAGTAGAGGCTGGACCGGGCCGCCGCCGGCGACGTGGTGAAGCCGACCTGGTTGTTGACCACCACGTGCACGGTTCCGCCGGTGCGGTAGCCGCGCAGCTGCGAGAGGTTCAGCGTCTCGGCGACCACGCCCTGGCCGGCGAACGCGGCGTCGCCGTGCAGCAGCACCGGCAGCACGGTGAACCCGGCCTCGCCCTTGTCGATCAGGTCCTGCTTGGCCCGCACGATGCCCTCGAGCACCGGGTCGACCGCCTCCAGGTGGCTCGGGTTCGCGGTGAGCGTGACCGTGATCTCGCCCCCGTTCCGGGCCACGAACCGGCCCTCCGCGCCGAGGTGGTACTTCACGTCGCCGGACCCGTGCGCGGTGGCGGGGTCGATGTTTCCCTCGAACTCTCGGAAGATCTTCCCGTACGCCTTGCCGACGATGTTGGCCAGCACGTTCAGCCGGCCGCGGTGCGGCATGCCGATGACCGCCTCGTCGAGCTCCTGCTCGGCCGCCTTCTGCAGCACGGCGTCCAGCAGCGGGATCACCGACTCGGCGCCCTCCAGCGAGAACCGCTTCTGCCCGACGTACTTGGTCTGCAGGAACGTCTCGAACGCCTCGGCCGCGTTGAGCCGGCCCAGGATGTGCTTCTGCTCGTCCCGGTCGACCTGGTCGTGCTTGAGCTCGATCCGCTCCTGCAGCCAGGCGCGCTGCTCCGGGTCGGTGATGTGCATGTACTCGATGCCGACGCGGCGGCAGTACGCGTCGCGGAGCACGCCGAGGATGTCGCGCAGCTTCATCACGCGCTCGCCGGCGAAGCCGCCGACCGGGAACTCGCGGTCGAGGTCCCACAGCGTCAGGCCGTGGCCGATGATGTCCAGGTCCGGGTGGCTGCGGATGGTGAACTCGAGCGGGTCGGTGTCGGCCATCAGGTGGCCGTTGGTGCGATACGCGTTGATCAGCTCGATGACCCGGGCGGCCTTGTCGATCTGGCCCTCGTGCGAGAACCGCTTGTCCGGCACCCAGCGCACCGGCTCGTACGGGATGCGCAGCGACCGGAACAGCGTCGTGTAGAACTCGTCCTCGCCGAGCAGCAGCTCGTGCATCCGCTTGAGGAACTCGCCGGACTGCGCGCCCTGGATGATCCGGTGGTCGTAGGTCGACGTGAGCGTGATCGTCTTGCTCACCGCGGAGTCGGCCAGCGCCTCCTCGCTCATCCCGGCGAACGCCGCCGGATACTCCATCGCGCCGACGCCGAGGATGGTGCCCTGGCCGGCCATCAGCCGCGGCACGGAGTGGACGGTGCCGATCGTGCCCGGGTTGGTCAGGCTGATCGTGGTGCCGGCGAAGTCGTCGGTGGTGAGCTTGCCGGCGCGGGCCCGGCGGATGATGTCCTCGTACGCCTGCCAGAACTGGGCGAAGTCCATCGTCTCGGCCGCCTTGATCGAGGCGACCACGAGCGAGCGCGAGCCGTCGGGGCGGGTCAGGTCGATCGCGAGGCCCAGGTTCACGTGCTCTGGGGTCACCAGCGCCGGCTTGCCGTCGGCGATGGTGAACGAGCGGTTCATCTCCGGATGCGACTCGAGCGCCTTGACCAGCGCGTACCCGATGATGTGGGTGAAGGAGACCTTGCCGCCGCGGGCCCGGCGCAGGTGGTTGTTGATGACGATGCGGTTGTCGGCGATCAGCTTGGCCGGCACCTCGCGGACGCTGGTCGCGGTCGGCACCGTCAGCGACGTCTCCATGTTCGCGACCACCCGGGCCGACGCCCCACGCAGCGGGGAGGTCGACCCGCCGCTCGGCGGGGTGGGCAGGGCCGGCGCCGCGGTAGGCCGCGCCGGCCGGGTGGGTTCGGCCGGCGCTGCCGCCGGGGCGCTGGCGGTGGCTGCCGGCGGAG
>JBKOXW010000208.1:0-3734 GCA_046744115.1 Actinomycetota bacterium
GACGGGAACGGTACGGCGCCGCGCGCCGTGGTGATCTCGGCGATCGCCGGCACCGCCGGAGTCGGCAAGACCGCGCTGGCCGTGCACTGGGCGCACCGGGTGCGGGACCGGTTCGGCGACGGGCAGATCTACGTCAACCTGCGTGGCTACGCGCCGGCGCCGCCGATGCGCCCGGTCGAGGCGCTCGCCGGGTTCCTGCAGGCCCTCGGCGTGCCGGCGGAGCAGATCCCCACCGAGCTGGAGCCCGCCGTCGGGCTGTACCGCACGCTGCTGGCGGACAAGCGCGTGCTGGTCGTGCTGGACAACGCGCGGAACGCGGAGCAGGTCCGGCCGCTGCTGCCCGGCAGCCCTGGCTGCCTGGTGCTGGTGACCAGCCGGGACCGGCTGGGTGGGCTGGTCGCCCGGGACGGCGCCGCCCACCTGATCCTCGACCCGCTCGCCCCGGACGAGGCACGCGACCTCATCGTCCGCGTGCTCGGCCGCCAGCGGGTCGCGGCCGAGCCGTACGCGACCGGCGAGCTGGCCCGGATCTGCGGCCAACTGCCGCTGGCGATAGGTATCGCGGCCGCCAACCTGACCATCCAACCGCAGCGCAGCATCGCCGAGCACATCGCAGAGCTCGCCGCGGGCGACCGACTGGCCGCGCTCGCAATCGAAGGAGACGAGCATGCGGCGGTGCGCGCGGCCTTCGACCTGTCGTACGCGACCCTCACCCGGCGGTCGCGTCGGCTGTTCCGGCTACTCAGCCTCGTACCCGGCCCAGACGTGACCGCCGCGGCCGCTGCCGCCCTCACCGGCGACCCGCTCGAACAGGCAGCGGCACTACTGGACCGGCTGGCCGCGGCGAACCTGCTCGCCCCGCACCGGCCCGGCCGGTACACCTTCCATGACCTGCTGCGGCTGTACGCCGCCGAGCGGGCCCGCGCCGAGGACACCAGCGACGAGCGGGACGCGGCCTGGCAGCGCCTGCTCGACTGGTACCTGCGCGCCGCCGACGCCGCCGACAAGATATTGAACCCGCAGAGCCTGCGCCTGCCGCGCCCGCCGGCCGACACCACGCCGGCAGCAGTGACCTTCGACGGCCATGCACAGGCGCTCGGGTGGCTGGACGCCGAACGACCCAACCTGGTTGCCGCTGTCCGGCACGCCGCCCAGCACGGCCCTCGACCTGCAGCATGGCTGCTGGCGGACTCGCTGCACTCGTACTTCTGGTTGGGCGTGCACATGGTCGACTGGCTGGCGGTCGCCCATGCCGGCCTTGCCGCCGCCCGAGCCGACGACGACCCGCAGGCCGTCGCCGCGGCCGAGCACGCCCTCGCCGACGCCCGCCAGCGTCAGGGCGAGCCAAGGTCGGCAATCGAGCATTACACCCGCATGCTCAGCCACGCTCGGCAGGCGGGGTGGCTGGAGGGCCAGGCGGCAGCACTGGGCGGCATCGGCATCGTGCACTGGCGGTCAGGGCGGCTGCCCGAGGCCGCCGAGCACCTCACTCAGGCACTGGCGTTGGACCGGCGGACCGGTAGGCGGGCGAGCGAGGCGATCAGCCTCGAGGACCTCGCTGCGATCGCCTGGTCGCTGGGCCAACTGGAGCTGGCCGTCGAGCACCTCACCGACGCCCTGGCACTCAACCGGGAGACCGGGTCGCGCGCCAGCGAGGCCACCGACCTGAACAACCTCGGCGAGCTCTACCACGCGCTCGGCCGGCTCGACCCCGCGCTCGACCATCTCACCCGCGCCCTGGCCATACACCGGGAGGTCGGCGGCCGGGGAAACGAAGCAGACACCCTCCGGGTCATGGCGGAGGTGCACCGTGACGCGGGCCGTCACACCCGCTCGCTCGAACTCGCGCACGCCGCCCTGAGCCTTGCCCGCGGCGTCGGCGAGCGCCGGTTCGAAGCCGACGCGCTGAACGCCCTCGCCACCGTCCACCAGCGGCTCGGCCAGCACCAACAGGCCATCGACCGCCACGCACAAGCCCTGCGCCTGGCCCGCGCGGCCGAGATGCCCCACCCGGAGGTGGTCGCGCTGGTCGGCCTCGCCGCCGGCCACCGGCACCTCAACCAGCTCGACCAGGCCCAGACCCGGGTCGACCAGGCCCTGGTCCTCGCCCGCCAGATCGGCTACCGGATCCTGGAAGCGGACGCGCTCACCGCTCGCGCCGACCTCCAAGTCGCCAGAGGCCGAGCCGAGCAGGCCATCGACGACGCGCACCGCGCCTTGGCGATCCACCGCGACACCGGCCACCGCCTCGGCCAGGCCCGCACCCTGCTGCTGCTCGGGCATGGGTTGCGCCGAACGGGAGACGCCGCGACCGCCGCCGCCTGTTGGCGAGAAGCAGTGGCCCTGCTCACCGACATCGGAGCCCCCGAAGCCAACGACGTCCGGGCACTTCTGCGGACAGACGACGCGAAACCCTGCCCGCCACGCCGCCCCGTGTCGACGTCCTGAGCATCCCGCGGCTGAGGGAGCCGCGGCCAAGGCGCAGCCGACCGGTTAGCCGGGCGCGCCGCGGAGCGCGGCCTGGTGCCCGGCGTCCCAGTGGGACAGGCATGTCGCCGCAGGTTCAGTCACTAGGGACGGAAGCGCCGGTGCCACCCAGCAGCCGATGACCAACTCGGCCAGGCAGACCCAGCAGGAACGCGACAAGCAGGCGTCACCGTGGTATGGCGTCCAGGCCGATCACCACGCGAGCCGCCGGGCGCGCTCCGCTGGGAGCGGAGGGCTCGGTAGGCCGAGCGACGAGCGGCGCTATCTGGATCACGGACAGCGCACCCTACGGTCAGTCGTGCGCCCGCGGCGTGTACCGCCGGCAGGCCAGTCAGCGCGCGGCCAAGAACTCCGTGCCGGTCGGCTGCTGGTGCCCGTCGGCGAGGTTCCAGTAGTCCCGCGCCTCCGCCACCAGCCCGTCGGGCCGGAATCGCACAAGCGCGCAACCGGCGATCGTCACCGGCTTGCCATCCGGCTCCTCGACTAGCGTCGCCCAGTACTCCACCACCGCCATGTCGCCGGCTACCACCGGCTCGCCGAAGCGCACCCCGGTCGACCGCTCCGAGGAGAACGCCCGGCGCACGTACTCCACGACACCGGCCCGGCCGTGGTGCTCGGGGCGGAACGGCATCGACCGGTGGACGGCGTCCTCCGCGTACAACTCCGCGATCGCGCGGACCTCGCCCCGGGCCCACCCGGCCTCCCACGTGCGGGCGAACCGCTCCGCAGCCTCGCGCGTGTCCATCTGGCCCTCCTCGCCAGGCGAACCCCGACGTCGCCCGACCCTAGCCCCGCCGCGGGCGGTCACCCGCAGCCGAAGCAACCGAGCGGGTGCGTCCCGCGCGCTCCGCGCCAGATCCGGATGTCCGGTCGCAGTGTCTATATCAGCACCCAGCTGCACCGGGGCATCGCCGGCAGCACCACAGTGAGGTCGTGGCGCTGTCGGGGTAGTGAACGAGCCGGGCCTGAAACTCCGGCGACCCGAACGCCTGGCCGAGGGCGTGGGCGGACTCCGCCGGGCTGCTGCTTCATCCAGGCGGCGTCGTCGGCCCACGCGTCGAGCAGGGCCTGCACGTCACCAGGTGCGACGTTGAACTTGTTGATCAAGACGATGGGCCCGGTGTGTTGGTTCAGTTGCGTGAGGAACGGGACTCGCTCGTCCGTCTGGGGCAGCTGCGGGGCCATGGCGGGCCTACCTACGATTCGGGTGGCCTCGGAGCCTTGGTGGTCCTCGGCGTGCTGAGCTG
>JBKOXW010000300.1:0-6058 GCA_046744115.1 Actinomycetota bacterium
GCGCCGGCCTTCTCCGCCGCCTGGGCGAGGTGCACCGAGTGGGCGGTGTCGTTGGTGCCGGCGCCGGCGATCACCGCGGCGCGGTCGCCGACCGCCTCCACCACCGCCCGGAGCAGGCGGTCCTTCTCCTCGTCGGTCGTCGTCGGCGACTCGCCGGTCGTGCCGCTGATGACGAGACCGTCGTTGCCGCCCTCGTCCACCAGGTAGCGGGCCAGCCGCTGCGCGCCGTCGACGTCCAGCGCGCCGGCCGGGGTGAACGGGGTGACCATCGCGGTGATCACGCGGCCGAACGGCCGCCTCTGGTTGGGCTCGGTCATGCGCTCAACGTACCGCTCAGCCCTCGGTGACGAACGGGCTGGACGCGACCTCCGTGCCGTCCGGCAGGGCGGCGATCTCGAAGTCGGCGAACACGTTCGGCGCCACCCGCTGCAGCTCCCGCAGGCAGCGCACGGCCAGGTCGCGGATCTCCACGTCGGCGTGCTCGGTGGCGCGCATGGCGACGAAGTGCCTCCAGGCTCGGTAGTTGCCGGTCACCACGATCCGGGTCTCGGTCGCGTTCGGCAGCACGGACCGCGCCGCCTGCCGGGCCTGCTTGCGGCGCAGCGTCGCGTTCTCCACGCCGGCGAACCGCTTCTCCAGCCCCTCCAGCAGGTCGGTGTACGCGGCCAGCGACGCCTCGGTGCTGGCCACGAACTTGGCGTGCAGCTCCGGGTCGGCCGCGATCACATCCGGCTCCACCATCGCGGCGTCGCGCTCGGGCACGTACCGCTGGGACAGCTGGCTGTAGGAGAAGTGGCGGTGCCGGATCAGCTCGTGCGTCAGCGACCGGGACACCCCGGTGACGTAGAACGTCACCACGCCGTGCTCGAGCACGGATAGGTGCCCGACCTGCAGGATGTGCTGCAGGTAGCCCGCGTTCGTCGCGGTCCGCGGGTTGGGCTTGCGCCACGACTGGTAGCACGCCCGCCCGGCGAACTCCGCCAGCGCCTGGCCGCCGTCGGCGTCGGTCTCCCAGGGCACGTCGGGCGGGTCGAAGTGCGTGTACGCGATCACGCGGACGGACGGTCCAGCGGAGGACACGGTCGAGTCGGCCACCGGCCGACTCTAACCGCGCGGGACCGCGAGCCGGGGACCGGCGCGCCCGCGTTACTTGACCGAGCCCGCCAGCACGCCCTGCACGAAGTAGCGCTGGAACGAGAAGAAGACCACCAGCGGCACGGCCAGCGAGATGAACGCGCCCGGCGCCAGCACGTCGATGTTCGACCCGAACGCCCGGGTCTGCTCCTGCAGCGTCACGGTGAGCGGCTTGGACTCCGGCCCGGCGAAGATCAGCGCGACCAGCAGGTCGTTCCACACCCAGAGGAACTGGAAGATCGCCAGCGAGGCGATCGCCGGCAGGCCGAGCGGCATGATCACCCGGAAGAAGATCCGCCACTCCGACGCGCCGTCCATCCGGGCGGCCTCGAGCAGGTCGCGCGGGATGCCGGCGAAGAAGTTGCGCAGCAGGAACACCGCGAAGGGCAGGCCGAACGCGACGTGGAAGAGCACCACCGCCGGGATCGTGCCGAAGATGCCGATGTCGCCGTAGAGCCCGGATACCGGGATGAACGCGAGCTGCAGCGGCACCACCAGCAGGCCGACCACGACCAGGAAGATCCAGTCCCGGCCGGGGAACTCCATCCAGGCGAACGCGTACGCCGCCAGCGACGCGAGCACCACGACCAGCACCGTCGCCGGCACCGTGATGAGCACCGTGTTCCACAGCGACTGGAGCATGTCCGGGTCGTCGAGCAGATTCTGGTAGTTCTCGATGGTGAGCTGGGCCGGCTCGGTGAACACGTTCCACCAGCCGCTGGCGCTGTTGTCGTCCGCGCTGCGCAGCGACGAGAAGAACAGCCCGATCGTCGGCACCAGCCACATCAGCGCGATCAGGACCAGCACGACCTGGATCAACCCGCCGCCGAGCCTGCTGACGATCCGCGTCGCCAGGCTGCGCCGCGGGCCGCCCGCGGCGAGTCCCGCCTCCGCGCTGGCGGGGCGCTCGGTGGTCGGTGCCGTCGCCGCGGTCATCGCCCCGCTCCTTCCGTCGCTGTCCTCGTCGCTGCTCCCCGGCCGGTCATCGCTGCTCTCGCCGGAAGCGCCGTACGTTGAAGATCATCGCTGGCAGCACGAGGACGAACAGGAACACGGCGAGCGCGCTGCCCAGGCCCTGGTCCTGGGCGCCGCCGAAGGACACCCGCCACATCTCCAGCGCGATCACGTTCGCGTCGTCCTGGACCGACTCGGGCGCGAGCACGAAGACGATGTCGAAGATCTTCAGCACGTTGATCATGAGCGTGACGATGACCACCACCAGCACCGGGCTGAGCAGCGGCACGGTCACCCGCCGGAACACCTGCCACTCGGTGGCGCCGTCCACCCGGGCCGCCTCCAGCGCATCCCGCGGGATCGCCGCGAGCCCGGCCGCGATCAACACCATCGCGAAGCCGGCCCAGATCCAGACGTAGGAGCCCATGATCGACCAGGTGGCCAGCGTCTCCCCCAGCCAGGTCACGCCCCCGAACGCGGCGGTGAAGTTGCTCTCCGGCAGCCGCAGCGTGTACGACCCGTCGTCCAGCCCGGAGACGCTGAACTGGCCGGCGTCGTTCGTGCGCGCGGACTCGACCACCTCCCCGTCCCGGATGGCCTGCACCTCGACCTGCGGCAGGCCCTTCTCCTCCGGGTCGATCACGTTCGGCTCGCCCCCGCCGCCGCGGGTGAAGTCGAACCACACCGTGCCGGTGATCGCGCCGGACTCCTCGCTCGGCGCCTGCGCGTTCTCCGCGCTGCTCGGCAGGTCCTCCGGCTTCACCGCGAGCAGGCCGAGCTCGGCCGTGTCGCCGGGGGCGAACGTCTGCGTGGTCTGGAAGCCGCCGCCGGGCGCGGCGGCGAGCAGCTCGGTGTCCCGCGGCCGCGCGCCGGGGTAGGCCGCCGACGGCCGGAAGATGTCGTGCACTCCGACGATGATCGCGTTGGCCAGGCCACGGTCGGGGTCGGCGTCGTACACCAGCCGGAAGATGATGCCGGCGGCCAGCATCGAGATCGCCATCGGCATGAACACGACGAGCTTGAACGCCGTGCCCCAGCGGATCCGCTCGGTGAGCACCGCGAAGATCAGGCCGAGCGCGGTGATCACGGTCGGCGTCACGAGCACCCACAACGCGTTGTTCTCGATCGCGGTGAGCGTCGCGTCCGAGGTGAACATGTCGACGTAGTTGTCGAGACCGACGAAGCTGTCGCCGGTGCGGTCGTAGAGGCTGCGCCAGACCGTGTAGAAGGTTGGGTACACGACGATCGAGGCCAGCAGGATCAACGCCGGCAGCAGGAACGTCAGGGACAGCCAGGACCCGGCGAAGCGGCCGCCGCCCGGGGGCGGCGGCGCCGCCCCCGGCCTGCGCGCGGAGACGGCGGCGGCACCGCCCGCCGTGGCAACCGGAGCCGTACCGGTCGATGCCGCCGCCCTCTCGCTGCTGGTCACGTCAGCTCCCGTACGCCTTTGCCGCGGCGTCTTCCAGCTTCTGCTGGGTGCCCGCCACGTCGGACGGATTCTTGAGGAAGTCCTGCAGGATCTTCCACATGCCCGCACCGGGCGTGCCGCCGAACGCGGCCGGCGTCAGGTCGGACAGGTCGAACCGGAACGCGTCACCGGAGTTGACCAGCGCGTCCGCCGACTTGCGGGCGATGTCGTCCGGGTAGACGTCGGCGCTCAGCTCCTTGTTCGCCGAGGTGTAGCCGCCGCGCTTGGCCCAGATCTCGGCCGCCTCCGGCGTCGCCAGGAACTTCAGCAGCTCCTGCGCGGCCTCCCCGGGCTTCATCGCGACCGCGACGTCTCCGCCGCCGACCACGGAGGTGGGCGAGTCGTTGACGGCCGGGAAGTCGAAGAACTTCGCGTCGGTGCCGACCTCGGCGTCGGTCGCGTTGGTGATCTCGCTGGCCACGAAGTCGCCCTCGTAGACCATCGCGCCCTTGGGGTTGGAGCCGAAGACGTTCGCCACGGACTGCGGGAACGGCGTCTGCAGCGCCCCGTTCGCGCCGCCCACGATCAGGTCAGGCTTCGACCACAGCTGAGCGAGCGTGTCCAGCGTGGTCTTCACCGACTCGTCGGTCCACGGGATCTCGTGCGCGGCCAGCTGGTCGTACTTCTCCGGCCCGGCGACCCGCAGGTAGATGTTCTCGAACCAGTCGGTGAGGACCCAGCCGTCGCCGCCGCCGATCGAGACCGGCGTGACGCCGGAGTCCGCGATCGTTTGCGCCGCGGCGAGGAAGTCATCCCACGTCGCCGGCTCCTCGACCCCGGCGTCCTCGAACGCCTGCGTGCTGTACCAGAACGTGGACTTGTTTGCCGCCTTGAACCACACGCCGTAGAGGGTGCCCTCGACCGTGCCGAGCGTCTTCCACACCTCCGCGTAGTTCTTGTCGACCTCCGCGGTGACCGCCTCGTTCGCCGGGGTCAGCGCGTCCTGCCCGGCGAACTGGTTGAGCAGGCCCGGGTTGGGCAGGATGGCGACCTCGGGCGGGTTGCCGCCCTCGATCCGGGTGCCGAGCACGGTCGGCGCGTTGTTGCCGGCCGAGGTGTAGCGCGTGTTCGCGTTCGTCTTCTCCTTGAACGCCGCCAGCACCTGCTCGAAGCTCGCCTGCTCCTGGCCGGTCCAGGCCGCGACCACCTCGACGTTCTGCCCGGACAGGTCCGCGTACTGGGTCTCGCCGCCGGCCTGGTCACCGCCGTTGCCGCCGTCGTCGTCGTCGCCACCGCAGGCGGCGAGAGAAAGGCTCGCGAGCGCGACCCCGACGAGGGCGGCCGTGAGCCTGTGGAAACGCGTCATGAGGTTCCCTTCTCTGTCGTGGCCGGACCCCCTGCTGGGCCGGCACCGACCGGATCGGCGGAGACCGCGCCCGTCCCCTGGAGGCTCCCCGTCGGGGTGCCATCGAAGACGGAGTTGCCGGTCTCCGGGTCGAACACGTGCAGCCTCTCGGCGTCGACCACCACCTCGATGGGGTGGCCCTCCTCGGCCTGGGTGCGCGGGCCAAACCTGGCCACCACGACCGTCTCACCCTCGGCCGTGACCTCGACGGTGTCCTCCTCGCCGACGTCCTTGGCGAGCTCCTTGGTCTGCTCGTGCGTCGCCGGCGCGGCGTCCAGGGTGAAGTGCACGAGCACCTCCGAGCCCATCGACTCGACCAGCTCCACCGTGGAGGAGAGCCGGGACCCGGTCGTGCCGGAGGCGAGTGCCGCGTCCTCGATGTCCTCGGGGCGCAGCCCGAGCACCACCCGGCGCCCGACGTACGAGCGCAGGGCCGGCCGGCGCTCCAGCAGCTCGGGCGGGGCGACCAGGCGCTGGCTGCCAACCACCAGGACGATCGACCCGTTGTCGGACTCCACGCCGGCGTCGAGCAGGTTCATCGCGGGCGACCCGATGAAGCCGCCGACGAAGATGTTGACCGGCCGGTCGTAGAGTGCCTGCGGCGCTTCGACCTGCTGGAGCAGGCCCTTGCGCATGACCGCGACCCGGTCGCCGAGCGTCATCGCCTCGACCTGGTCGTGCGTGACGTAGATCGTCGTGGTGCCGAGGCTGCGCTGGAGCCGCGCGATCTCCGCACGCATCTGCACCCGCAGCTTCGCGTCCAGGTTGGACAGCGGCTCGTCCATCAGGAACGCCTGCGGCTCGCGGACGATCGCCCGCCCCATGGCGACCCGCTGCCGCTGCCCGCCGGACAGGTTCCGCGGCCTTTTGTCGAGGTAGTCCTCCATGCCCAGGATCCGGGCGGCGTCCTTGACCCGGCGGTCGATCTCTGCCTTGGGCAGCTTGCGCAGCTGCAGACCGAAGGCGATGTTGTCGTACACCTTCAGGTGCGGGTACAGCGCGTAGCTCTGGAACACCATCGCCACGTCGCGGTCGCGGGCGGGCACCCGGTTGACCACCCGGTCCCCGATCCGGATCTCCCCCTCGCTGATGTCCTCCAGCCCGGCGACCATCCGCAACGCGGTGGTCTTACCGCAGCCGGACGGCCCGACGAGCAC
>JBKOXW010000084.1:0-5765 GCA_046744115.1 Actinomycetota bacterium
GCCCAGCGCCATCTCGCCCTTGTCCGTGCACGGCCCGTCGGCCACGACCTGGCTGGCCTCGATCCGCTGACCACCGGTCACGATCGGCTTCTGGTTGAAGGAGGTGCCCTGGTTGGACCGCTGGAACTTGGCGATCAGGTAGGTCGTCCTGGTGCCGTCGTCGTTGGCGACAGTCACCTCGTCGGCACTGACCTCCTCGACCACGCCGGCCTTATCGGCGAGGATCACGTCGCCCGCATCAGTCGCCGCCCGGTACTCCATGCCGGT
Organism: Actinomycetota bacterium; assembly: GCA_046744115.1. GTDB lineage: Bacteria > Actinomycetota > Actinomycetes > Mycobacteriales > CADCTP01 > JBKOXW01. The sequence continues at coordinate 268 of JBKOXW010000084.1, forward strand.
GCCGACCAGCGGCGACTCGCTGCGCAGCAGCGGAACCGACTGGCGCTGCATGTTCGAGCCCATCAGTGCCCGGTTGGCGTCGTCGTGCTCGAGGAACGGGATCATCGCCGTGGCCACCGACACCATCTGGCGCGGTGAGACGTCGATGTAGTCCACTTCGTCGGGCTTGAGTAGGTCGACCTCGCCGCCCTTCCTGCGCACCAGCACGCGCGCATTGCTGAACGTGCCATTCGGCTCGATGGGCTCGTTCGCCTGGGCGATGACGTGCCTGTCCTCCTCGTCGGCGGTCAGGTAGTCGACCTGATCAGTGACCTTGCCGTTCTTGACCTTGCGGTACGGCGTCTCGACGAAACCGAACGCGTTGACCCGCCCGTAGGAGGACAGCGATCCGATCAGGCCGATGTTCGGGCCCTCCGGGGTCTCGATCGGGCACATCCGGCCGTAGTGGCTGGGGTGCACGTCGCGGACCTCGAAGCCGGCCCGCTCCCGGGACAGGCCGCCCGGGCCGAGCGCGGACAGCCGCCGCTTGTGGGTCAGCCCGGCCAGCGGGTTGGTCTGGTCCATGAACTGGGAGAGCTGGCTGGTGCCGAAGAACTCCTTGATGGACGCGACCACCGGGCGGATGTTGATCAGGGTCTGTGGCGTGATCGCCTCGACGTCCTGCGTCGTCATCCGCTCCCGGACGACCCGCTCCATCCGGGACAGTCCGACCCGGATCTGGTTCTGGATCAGCTCGCCGACCGTGCGCAGCCGCCGGTTGCCGAAGTGGTCGATGTCGTCGACCTCGTAACCCTCCTCGCCGGCGTGCAGGCGGACGACGTAGTCGATGGTGGCGACGATGTCGTCCTCGGTGAGCACGCCCTGGGTCAGCGGGAGCTGGAGGCCGAGCTTCTTGTTCACCTTGTAGCGCCCGACCTTGGCTAGGTCGTACCGCTTGACGTTGAAGAACAGGTTCTCCAGGAGCGTCTGCGCGCTCTCCCGCGTCGGCGGCTCACCCGGGCGCAGCTTGCGGTAGATGTCCAGCAGCGCCTCGTCCTGGGTGGTGATGTGGTCCTTCTCCAGGGTGGTGATCAGCGTCTCTGACCAGGAGAACCGCTCCCGGATCCGCTCCTCGGTCCAGCCGAGCGCCTTGAGCAGCACGGTCACCGGCTGGCGGCGCTTGCGGTCGATCCGGACGCCGACCGTGTCCCGCTTGTCCACGTCGAACTCGAGCCAGGCGCCCCGGCTCGGGATGACCTTGCAGCTGTAGACGTCCTTGTCGGACGTCTTGTCCAGGGTCTTGTCGAAGTAGACGCCGGGCGAGCGGACGAGCTGGGAGACCACGACCCGCTCGGTGCCGTTGATGATGAACGTGCCCTTCACGGTCATCATCGGGAAGTCACCCATGAAGACCGTCTGGCTCTTGATCTCGCCGGTCGTGTTGTTGATGAATTCCGCGGTGACGAACAGCGGCGCCGCGTACGTCATGTCCTTGTCCTTGCACTCCTCCTCGGAGGCCTTGACCTCCTCGAAGCGAGGGTTGGAGAAGGACAGCGACATGGAGCCGGAGAAGTCCTCGATCGGCGAGATCTCGCCGAGGATCTCCTCCAGCCCGGACTGGGCGTCCGGGTCACCGGCGACCCGCTCGCGCCAGCCGTCGTTGCCGATCAGCCAGTCGAACGAGTCGGTCTGCAGGGCGAGAAGGTTAGGGACCTCCAGCGGCTCGCGGATCTTGGCGAACGAGATCCGGGGCGGGGCGCCGGGGATCCCAGAACGGTCAGCAGTGGTCGTAGTGCCGGGGCGGGAGACTGCCAAGATGCGTCCTTCCGAGGACAGGCGCCGTCGATGCACGCGCAGCCCACGATCACCCAGGGTGAACACCTCGTTGAGGCACGCGGGAAGTTAGAGGGCAGCGCAAACGAGCAGTGTAGCCGCTGCTGCCACTGCTGTCGAGGCCGTCGCCTTTCGATCCTGGCGAAGGACATGCACAGTGCCGTCAGGGTGACTCGCCGTGCCCGCTCGCGTCAAGACCCGAGCGATCAAATACCGGGTTACTGCCCGAGTGAATCGATCCATATCCGGGCAACCCGGGTCGTACAGCGGGGCGGCGATCGCTGGGATCGCCGCCCGCCGCCTCCTACGTTCGGCCGTCGTCGCGGCCGCCCGCGTCGGGGCTACTTGACCGTGACGGTGGCGCCGGCGCCCTCGAGCTGCGCCTTCGCCTTCTCGGCGGCCTCCTTGTTGACCTTCTCCAGGACCGCCTTCGGGGCGCCGTCGACCAGGTCCTTGGCCTCCTTGAGCCCGAGGCTGGTCAGCGACCGGACCTCCTTGATGACCTGGATCTTCTTCTCGCCGGCGGCCTCGAGGATGACGTCGAACTCGTCCTGCTCCTCGGCCTGCGGCGCCTCGGCGACCGGACCTGCGCCGGACGGCGCGGCCGCGACCGCGACCGGCGCCGCGGCGGTCACGCCGAAGGTGTCCTCGAACTGCTTCACGAACTCCGACAGCTCGAGCAGCGTCATCTCCTTGAACGCGTCGAGCAGCTCGTCGGTGCTGAGCTTCGCCATGGTCGGCGGGTGTCCTCTCTCTGACTGCCGGCTGGCCGGCGGATGAATTCTTCGTGCCTACTGAGCCGCCGCCGGCTCGGCGGCGTCGGTGGTGTCCGTGGTCGAGGCCGCGTCGGCGGCGGCCTCACGCTGCTCCCGCAGCGCCGCGGCGAGGCGGGCGACCTGCGACAGCGGGGCCTGGAACAGGCCCGCTGCCCGGGACAGCGACGCCTGCATGGCGCTGGCCAGCCTGGCCAGCAGCACCTCGCGCGACTCCAGGTCGGCCAGCCGCCGTACCTCGTCCGCGCTGAGCGTCCTGCCCTCGAGCACCCCGCCCTTGATCACGAGCAACGGGTTGCCGCGGGAGAAGTCGCGCAGGCCCTTCGCGGCCTCGACCGGGTCTCCGCCGATGAACGCGATCGCGGTCGGGCCGGTAAGCAGCTCCTCCAGCGCCGGGTAGCCGGCGTCGGCCGCGGCCCGCTTGGTCAGCGTGTTCTTCACGACGGTGTACGTGGTGTCCGCGCCGAGCGAGCGCCGCAGCTCGGTGAGCTGGGACATCGTCAGGCCGCGGTACTCGGTCAGCAGCGCCGCCGCCGACGCGCGGAAGCGTTCGGTCATCTCGCCGACCGCGGCGATCTTGTCCGGGTTCGCCATGTGCCTCCTCTCTCGGGTCGGGCTGGCCGGCCCGACACGAGAAACGCCCCGGCGCAGGGCGCACGGGGCGAGGCGGGCGTGATCCCGCTCGTACCGTCCAACCTGCGCGGGTCGCCCGTACGGGGCCTTCGGCTGGGCATGCCAGCAACCAGCGGTCTTCGGTGAACTTCGGCCAGGGTACACCGGCCGGGACTCAGCCGGTCGGCGGGCTGATCCGGCCGTCGGCGCCGATCCGGGCGGCGGAGCGGCCGAAGTCCTCCCTGGACAGCTGCCGCATCAGGGCGATCGCCCGCCGCTCCGTGTCCGGCGCGGCGTACCCGGGCCGGACCATCTCGGTCGGCACGATGCTGCCGCCGACGTACGCGCCGTCGGTGGTGAGGGTGAGCCGGACGACCGCGGTGATGCCGGTGGTGCCGTCGCCGGACAGCGTCTTGTAGCCGACGAAGTTTCCGACCGAGTAGGCGATGAGCCGGCCGCGGTAGAACTCCATGCCCCGCACGACGTGCGGTCCGGAGCCGAGCACGGCCGACGCGCCGGCGTCGATCGCGGTCCGGGCGAACGCCCGCAGGTCGCCCCGGTCCTCGCCGAACCCGAATTCGCGGCCGGCGGGCACGTGCACCGCGTCGGCGCCCTCCGCGCCACCGTGGAAGACGACCACCACGACCCGGGCGCGGGCGCGCGCCGAGGCCACCAGCCGACGGACCTCGGCCGGGTCGTTCAGCGGGGCCGCCCAGCCGTACGGGGCGAAGCCGACCACCGCGACGGCGGTGCCCTGGACCCGGCGGATCGTGACCTGGCCGGGCATGCCGGTGCTGGGCAGGCCGGCGGCCTCGAGGGCCGCCCGGGTGTCGGCCAGGCCCACCGTGCCGAAGTCGTGGCTGTGGTTGTTGGCGAGGTTGATCAGGTCGAAGCCGGCGTCGGCGAACAGCCGGGCGTACGCGGGCGGGCTGCGGAAGGCGAAGCAGTTGCTGCTGCCCGCGCCGCACTTGGAGGTGCCGCGGGTGGTGAGGGTGCCCTCCAGGTTGCCGATCATGAGGTCCGGCTCGCGCAGGATCGGCGCGACGCGGCCGAACAGCACGCCCGGGTCGGCCGGCAGCCCGATGTCGGACGAGGCCGGCACCGCGTCCCCGGCCCAGCCGATCGTGATCGTGCGGGGCGGCGCGGGCGTGCTGGGAGGCGGCATCGTGGTGGTCGGGGCAATGGTGGGCGTGTCCGCCGACGGGGGCGCGGCGCGGGGCGAGGGGTTCTCGCTCGTCCCGTCACAGGCCGCGGTGGCCGCGGCGAGGGCGGCGGCAACGGCCAGCGTGAGGCTGCGGGGACGCACCGCGTCAGCCTAGGAGGCCGCTGAACAATCCGGTCCGTCGCGAGCCGCGATCCAGGCGGCGGTCCGGCAAGGCGGAGGAGGAGCCGATATGAGACATATCGGCGACGACGACAACGCCGCCGGTCGTCGTCTGGGCGCGGCGCAGCAGGGCAGTGGATCGTTCAGCGGCCTCCTAGTGCCCGTCGGCGCTGTGCGGCTCCCGCTCATCGCGGCGTGGCGTGGTGCTTGCGGATGATCGAGAACTCCAGGCCCGAGCCCACCACGGCGTCGACCAGCGGCCAGATCGTCGGTACCAGCCTCAGCTCGATGCCGGCCGCGGCGTGCCTGGCCAGCGGGTCGCCCAGCGGCTCGGTGCGGACCGGGCGCACCGGCCGGCGCGCGACCACGTACCCGGCGTGCGGGTCGAACGGCTCGAACTCCGCGGCCGCGAACGCGTAGCCGTACAGCCGGGTGAAACGGACCCGGTCCAGCCAGCCCCACTCGATCGCGTGCACCCGTTCCGCGGTCGCCCCAGCGAGCAGCGCCGCGCCCGCCTCGGTTGGCTCGCCGGCGCCGCGCCAGAACGTCACCCGCGGGCAGTCGCGCGGAAACCAGTACGACGGCGCGTGCTCGGCGTCGATCGCCCAGACCAGCGCCTCATCCGGCGCCCCCGCCGCCCCGGTCCGCGGCTCGAACTCCGCGATCCCCGGTTCCTCCGAGAAGTGCCAGGCCACCCCGCCGCCCTCGCCCACCCCGTCATTCTCGACGGCCGCCGCCGTTTCAGAGGGCGTCGACCTTGGCGACCAGCCAGCGGCCGTTCTGCTTGTCGAGGGTGAGGCGGACGCGCACCTGGTCGACGCGGGGCTGGGTGAGCGAGGAGTTGGTGACGGTCTGGTTGGCGAAGACGATGACGACGGCCTGGGTGCCGGTCCCGTTGACGCTGCTCACCCCGGCGGAGAGCACCTCGGCCTGGACGACGGCCCGCTGTTTCGGTGCCTGCGGGATGATCTGCTGGC
>JBKOXW010000288.1:0-6739 GCA_046744115.1 Actinomycetota bacterium
CTTTCAGAAGCGAGAGCGGCGCTGGATGAGCCATTCTTGAGCGACGACCTGGACGCCGTCCGCGCCGCCCGCGAAGCCCTGGCCCGCGAGCACCTGGCCGCGCCCCGCGCCCGCGGCGACCGGGAGGCGATGCGGGTGCTGTTGGCCGCCCGGCACGGCGCGGTCATCGCCCGCACCAAGGCCATCGGCCAGCTCAAGGCGCTGATCGTCAACGCCCCCGAAGCACTGCGCGACCAGCTGCGCCGCGGCAGCACCGACGAGCAGCTGGACCGCTGCTCGCGGCTGCGCACGCAACCCACCCACAGCGTCGAGCACCGCGCCATCCGCGCCACCGCCCGCCGCGCCCTGTTCCTGGAAGCCGAGGCCGCCGAACACGAAACCGAGCTCGAACAGCTCGTAATGGCCGGCAGCCCGCCGCTCCTCGACCTCCCCGGGGTCGGCGTCATCACCGGCGCCCAGTTCCTGGTGTCCTGGTCACACACCAGGCGGATCCGCAACGAAGCCGCCTTCGCCGCTCTCGTCGGCGTGGCGCCGATCGAAGCCAGCAGCGGCAGAACCATCCGGCACCGCCTCGACCGCAGCGGGCGACCGCCAACTCAACCGCGCCCTGCACACCGTCGCGCTGTCCCGGCTGCAACATCACATGCCGACCAAGGCCTACGCCGCCCGCCGCACCAGCGAAGGCAAGGCAAGACCCCGCGTGAAATCAAACGGTGCCTCAAACGCGCCATCGCCCGCGAGATCTACCGACTCCTCCAAGCCCAGGCCCGCGCCACCAAGAAGACCAACCAAGTCGCTTGACAGTCATAGAAGCATCCTGAGCATCGCGCTGGCCGTGCAGGCCGCCCGCCGCGGCTATCGGGTCGCCACCGCCCACCAGTGGGCGCGACGCCGCGCAGCGTGCCGGCCGGCTCGACACCGAGCTCGACCGGCTGCGCCGCACTCCGCTGGTCTGCGACGAGGTCGGCTACATGCCGTTCGAACCCGAGGCCGCCGCCCTGTTCTACGCCCTGGTCGCCGGCCGGTACGAACGCGCCTCCATGATCGTCAGCTTGAACAAGCCGTTCAGCGCGTGGACGGAGATCTTCGAGGCGCTCTGGCGTGATGAGAACGCGAACCAACGAGCAAATCGGCAGAGCGCGCGAGTCCCAATCCCTAACAATCCGGCCGCCGCCCAGCTTTGTCCGGGCGAGCGCCGCCGGCAAGCGGGGGCACGGCAGCGTCTACCTCGTCCACTGGTACCGCTGCGGCGACCAAGGACCAGCCGTGCGCGACCGCGAGCAGCCAATGTGGTCGGCACGGGCAGCCGGGATCGGCACCGCCGGGTGCTGGCCGTCCTCACGCACCTCAGATCGCAGTAACCCACGGCGTTCGGACCCGCTCGCCAGCCCGAAAGTTCAACTGGCGCGGTGTTACTTCACTCCTCCAGAGAGACACTTTCACCTCACGAAGCCGCTGGTCGATGCTACGACGGCCCCAGTTCGGTGCCGTTTCAACGCGTGCTCCAGGCGGTCGCTATCGGCTAGCGCTCGTCGACCAGGTCCCCATCCACGGCCGAATGCTCGCTCGTCATCCGCAGCGTGGCCCCGACCAGCGGAAGCTCGCCCATCATGTCGAACGCCCTGGCCATCACCTCGTCCGACGCCCAGCGCCAGATGTCGAGGTAGGTCCCGTCTTCGAGGCGATACAGCCGGGTCTCCATGAGGTCGAGCCCCGCCGCACGCCATTGGCCGATAAGCTCGGCCCGCTGCGCGAGGAACTGCTCCACCTGGTCAGGCGCCAGCGTGTATCGGTGGGTTCGTACGGTTGCCATTATTCGTTCTCCCTTCGGTGTCCACCCCATCATCGTCTCAGCTCCAGTCCTCCGCCAAGATCAACTGGAGCGGTGTTACTTCCTTCATTCAGCGATACACTTTCACACCACCTATCCGCTGGTCAGCGCTCCGAGCGTGAGATGCGGACCCAAAGAGCCGTAACGCTGGCAGAATGGGTCCACCCAATCTGGTTGCACCCTGGTCGCACCCTGCTGTGATGCAGTTGTGCTGCGCCGCCCGGGTAGAGCGATGCGGCCTCCCACGCGAACCCGTCCGGGTCGGTGAAGGGCCCGGCATCGCTGCCGATCACGAGCCGATGCGATCCGGTGCCGTCGGGAGAGACGCCGGCGACGTTGGCGAGGGCACGGAGCCTGTAGAGCGTCAGCTTGACGGGACTCGACGGCGTGGCGAACTCGACGTACCTGCGGCCATAGCTCTTGGTCACGGTGAGGCCGCGGTCAACGTAGAACCGCTTGCTCGCGGCCACGTCCGCGACTCCCAGCTGGAGCACGATCTCGTCGATCTGCCGGGTGGCCGGGCCGGTGTCCTTCTTCGACGAGGACGCGACCGTCCAGATCGTCCCGTCCGGGGATTGTACGACGCCGCCGTAGCCCCAGAGCGACTTCGCGGCCGGCTTCAGCGACGTGACGCCAGCGTCGAGGGCGGCGCCGATGAGGCCGTTAACGGTGGCTGGCTGGGACACGATGAGCGACAGCGTGAACCCACGGAAGCCGGTCGTCGGTGCCTCCGAGGCCCGCAGGCGCACCTGCGTGCCCAAACCGAAGGCGGCGGTGTAGAAGCGGTTGGCGGCCGTGGGGTCGGCCACCTCGATTGTGACGAATTCGATGGTAGCCATGGCGGTCACGCTAGTAGCGGCTCGGGAGTCCGCGCTTCTCGATTCCTGATCGGTTGACCACCCGTTTCGCCAGGCACGACGGTATTCCCGCCGTGTCGCTCGCGCGCTGTTTCGCGCTTCCTGGTGCGTCCACCCCGTGTTCGTCCCCGCCCCGGGTCACGACCCATTCATCCTTGGCCGTCAAGCGCAGCTGGGGTCGAGGCACCAGTCCCGAGCCCACTCCTTGCTCGTGGCCCGACATGGCTGTCCGCATGGCGTTCGGCTGCGATGCGTCGATGCAGTCCGGCGTTCATGCCTTATCGACGCCGCGACTTTCCAGACCTCCTGTCCGGTATCCGTACGACACCGGAGCTGCCACCCCACATCGCCTTCAGGGCCGGCTTCAGCGGCGAGGCGCTGGCGGCGCCCGCGGCGAGGTCAGCGGCGATGAGGCCGTGGATGAAGCCGTGGATGAGAGATCTCGTGTCAGCGCGTACGCGTCTGTGCAGTTCATGGCTGCGATCGCCGGACGCCTCAGCGCAGCTCTTGGATGCGGATCAGGTTTCCCGCGGGATCGCGGAAGGCGCAGTCGCGTACGCCGTCGACGAGCTCATGGTGATCTTCGATGAGAAGTTTCTCGTGGCACTGGGCGTGGACCTACAACGGCCAGGTGCCGGGTCCCGCGATCACCGCGACGCAGGGGGATCTGATCAAGGTGAGGTTGCACAACGCCGACATCGAGGGCGGCGTGACGCTGCACTGGCACGGCTACGACGTACCGTGCGGCGAGGACGGTGTGCCCGGTCTGACCCAGGAGGTCGTGGCACCCGGGAGGGAGTTCGTCTACCGGTTCCGCGCCGACCAGGTGGGGCGGAACTTGGCGGTGCGCAAACCCGCTGGTTCTCGCCGCGCCGCCGCTGCGAGCCGGCTGAGACAACGGCCGCCGACCTGCGATGCTTCCCGAATGCCGCAGCTGGACGTCATCGGCCTGATCGTGGCCGATCTCGGACGTGCCAAGCGCCGCAGCCTCGACTTGGACCGTTCGGGCCAAGACCTGGAGGTCCCTGTCTCCACCGGCCCTCAGCCTTTCCGGACGGAGCGCGTGGACACACCAGCGGCCGCGCACGCTTCTCGCCACCGCTTCAGCGCCGGGAGGAGTAGCGCCGTCGGTCCGCACCGGGGGCTTCCGCTTCTCGTCCGTTGCGGTCGTAGGCGGCATCCAATGCGAGGCGCCTCCTCCTCGCGCAATCCAGGAGCGACTCGGGCCGCAGGGATACCCGCTCCAGGGACGCGATCCTGCTGGAGGACTGCGGGATGATCGGTGGGCCGGTCGGCTGGGTGGCGAGCGCGGTCATTCTCCTCGCTTTGCGCTGAGCTCGCCAAGCCGCGCTGCGCTCCTCTCGTCCATCGGCAGGAAGGTCTCGATCGCGAGGTCTGCCGCCGTCACCTCCAGTGGCGCCCCGAGGGTGGCGATCACGGTGAAGAGACTGACCTCGCCGAGGGGTGTGCGCAGGTCCAGCGAGACCACGGGTTGGGTCGCGGGGCTGGCCGGCGGATCGTCCGGGAGATAGGACCCGACCTCCTCGATCAGCTCGCTGAGGGCCGGATCGGCGTCCTCGCGGCTCTTTCGTCCCAGTTTGTGAATAAGCGGCGCGTTGCAGGCTGCGGTCATCGACGAGATCCTCGGCAGGCCTCCTGGGTGGACCGCGAGCCGGAGCATGTTGATCGGGGGCACGAGGAGCTCGGGGTCGACCCCGTCCCAGAGGAGCGAGGCTGCGCCATTGGCCTCGATCAGGTTCCAGAGACCGTCGACGATCAACGCCGGGTTCGGCTCGTGTGCCTCCAGCAGCCGGCTGAGCGACTCGCGCAGCGGCCGCATCACCTCGCCGTCGTAGGGTTGCTCGAGGTAGGGCGGGGCGAAGCCCCCGGCGAGCAGCAGGCGGTTGCGCTCGGCGATCGGCAGATCGAGGTGCTGGGCGAGGTGGATGAGGAGTTGGCGGCTCGGGTGCGAGCGGCCCGTCTCGACGAAGCTGAGGTGCTTGGTAGACAGGTTCGCGTCTAGCGCCAACTCCATCTGCGTGAGCCGCCGCTGGGTGCGCCAGAAGCGGATGAGCTCGCCGACGGTCTGCGGCTCCCTCTCGGTGTTGACGGCCACCGGCCAACGGTAGCGCCCGCGCAGATCGGCTCCATTAGCTCGGACGTAACGGGGAGCGGCCCTTTACATCGGAGGTAATCGACGCAACGCCGTTCCTCGGCGATGGTTACCGCCACACGAGCGAGTATCCAAGGAGGTAACCGATGAGCGAAGCAATCCCGTCCCCCGAGACCCGGACCAAGGAGGCAGAGGCGCTGGCGGCCCGATATCTGGCGCTCTGGAACGAGCCCGATGCCGACCGGCGCCGGCGGATGATCGCCGAGCTCTGGACCGAGGACGGCGCGCACATCCTGCAGCCGCCGCAGGAGATGCGCGAGATCGCGGCTCGGCCCGGGATCGGGTTGGCCGCAAGGCTCGAGGCGCGCGGCCACGCTGAGCTCGAAGCTCGGGTGGCGAGCGCGTACGAGCACTGGGTCGGCTCCGAGGGGCTCAGCTTCCGGGGGCGCGACGACGCCGAGCGACTCGGCGACGTCGTCAAGTTCCACTGGGAGGCGGTAGCCAAGGACGGCGAGGTATTCGGAGTCGGGCTCAACTTCCTCGTCCTTGCCGCGGACGGCCGGATCGAGCGCGATTACACGTTCGTCGTCGCTTAGGCGGGATGGGCGGGGACCGCGACCCGGACCCGGTCCAGACCCCGAGCCCTGGCTCACCGCCCGCCTCCGCGACGCCGTGCGCGCCGTGATAGCGGAGGAGGTCGACGAGCGCGGGCCTGGCCCGGGCTGACGGCCCGGCATGCTCGAGCTCGGCGTGCTCGCGGTCGTCATCGGGGGCGACAACCTCCGGGCCGGCCTGGTCCTAGGCTGGGCGGGCACGTCCGGCCGGCAGCGGCTCCGGTGCTACCTCGCCTTGGGCCTGGCCGAGTGCGTGCTGCCGATGGCCGGCCTCGTGCTCGGGCAGACGGCGTTCCGGTACGCCGACGTCGGGGAACTCGCTGGACCGCTGGCCATGACGGTCTGCGCCGTGCTCGTGCTGTGGGCCGTGGCCCGCGAGCGAGCGGGTGGCTCGGAGGTGGACACCACGCCGGCCCGGCCGCTAGGCGACCATCCATTGGCGCTGGTCGTCCTGCCCGTCGCGCTAGGCCTGGACAACCTAGCCGCCGGCGTGGCGCTCGCGGCGCTGGCCGTCCCCGCCGTCCTCGCCGCCGCGGTCCTCGGCCTGACCAGCAGCATCCTGGCCGGCGCCGGCCTGTGGCTGGGAGATGCCATGCGCCTGCGGTCCCGAGTGCTGACCGTACTGGCCCTGCTCGCGGTCGCCGCCGCCCACCCCGTCCTTGGCTGACTTGGCCCTGCGGCGACCCCCGTCGACATGCGCTGGAGTCCCCCTCCGGGCCGACGGGATGGGTCATCCGTGTCCTCCCGCGGCGGTGAGAGCGGCTGTGGGTGCCGCGGGGATGAGCCGCTCGCTGTGCCCTTCGCCGACCGGACGTAAGCCGCGGATGGCCAGCCGCGAGTTCACCGACTTCGACGGCATCGCCGCCGAACTCAACGGCCGCCCTCGACAGACCCTCGGCTTCAAGACACCATCCGAGGCGCTAGCCGAGGCGTTGCGATGACCGCCTGAGCCCGCAGCCGACACGTCGTCAAGATCCGCTTGCCGGTTGACAGGTGTACGGTCGGGCACCGCCTGGGTTCGAGGTCGTCGCCGATGGTCTACTGTGGATAGTCGGGCGGTGAGGTCGGGGAGACCGCCTTGGGGTGGACGAGAACGCCTTCACTCGGGCGATATCGGCCACGTCTCCGCCATAGCCGTCGCCAAGGCCGGGATCGCCCGACTTACCGAAGCGTTGGCCTGCGAACTGCGCGGCACCGCGGTCCTGCATTCACTCGGGATTCGTCCGCACACCGATAACCGAAGCCCTGGCCTCCAGCGCCGACGGCCGCGCCCGGCTCCGGGTAGATGACCCATGGCTACCAACCTGATCGACGAGCGCGTCGG
>JBKOXW010000285.1:0-7441 GCA_046744115.1 Actinomycetota bacterium
CGCCGACGCGATCGCCGCCGCGTGCCAGGCGGACGCGTACGACATCGCCGCGCTGGGCGCCGCCGCGGCCGCCGGCGGCAACCCGGTCATCCCGCTGGTGCGTGCGCTGACCGCAGCGGTGCCGGGCCCAGCCGCCGGCGACGTCCACCGCGGCGCCACCAGCCAGGACGTCCTCGACTCGGCTGCGATGCTGGTGGCCCACCGCGCGCTGGGTCCGCTGCTGGACGACCTCGGCGCGGCCTCCGACGCCGCGGCTCGCCTCGCCGCCGAGCATCGGCACACCCTGATCGCGGCGCGCACGCTGCTGCAGCAGGCGCTGCCGACGACGTTCGGGCTCAAGGCCGCGGGCTGGATGGTCGGCCTGGACGAATCCGCCGACCGCCTGGCCGCCGTACGCGAGACCCGGCTTGCGGTCCAGCTCGGCGGAGCGGTCGGCACGCTCGCCTCGCTCGGCCCGGACGGCGTGACCGTGCTCGGCCACCTCGCCGCCGAGCTGGGCCTGGCGGAGCCGAGGCTGCCCTGGCACACGGATCGCACCCGGGTGGCCGGGCTCGCTGGGGCGCTGGGCGAGACCGCCGGCGTGGCCGGCAAGATCGCCCGTGATGTCGTCCTGCTCGCCCAGACGGAGGTCGCCGAGGTGCGCGAGGCCGGCGAGGGCGGCGGCTCGTCGACCCTGCCGCACAAGCACAACCCGGTCGCCGCGGTGTCCACAGTGGCCTGCGCCGCGGCCGCACCCGGGCTGGTGGCCACGCTGCTGTCGGTCATGCCGGCCGAGCACGAGCGGGCGGCCGGCGGCTGGCAGGCCGAGTGGCGCCCGCTCACCGAGCTGCTCCGGTCGGTCGGCTCGGCCGCCGCCTGGCTGCGGGACTGCCTGGATCGGCTGGAAGTCGCGCCCGACCGGATGCGCGCCAACCTCGACCTCACCGGCGGCCTGCTGCTGGCCGAGCGGCTGGCGACCGCGCTGACACCGGAGCTCGGCCGGCTCGCCGCGCACGACCGGGTCGCCGAGGCGGCCGCGAAGGCCGAGGCGAGCGGTCGAGCGCTGGCCGACGTGCTGCGCGAGGATGCGGCCGTCCGCGACCGCCTCACCGCCGCCGACCTCGACCGGCTGCTCGACCCGACCGGCTACCTCGGCAGCGCCGATGCCTTCGTCGACCGCGCCCTCGCCGCCCACGACGCCCGACGGATCCCCGCCGATGACGGAGAGGAGCCCCGCCGGTGACCGGACCGGAGCTGCGGTATGTCGAGGACGGGCCGGCCGACGCGCCGGCGCTGCTGCTGGTCAACTCGCTCGGCGCGACGCTGGAGATGTGGGAGCCGCAGGCGCCGGCGCTGGCCGAGCGGTTCCGGGTGGTCCGGTACGACCAGCGCGGGCACGGCGGCTCGGCCATCCCGGCCGGGCCGTACACAATGGACGACCTCGGTGCCGACGCCCTCGGCCTGCTCGACCGGCTGGGGATCGCGCAGGTGCACGTCTGCGGGCTGTCGCTCGGCGGCATGGTCGGGCTCTGGCTGGCCGGCCATGCCCCGGACCGAGTGGACCGGATGGTGCTCTGCGGAACGGCGGCGCGGCTGGACCCGCAGCGATGGGCGGAGCGGGCATCGATCGTGCGGGCGGAGGGAACGGCCGCGGTCGCCGACACGGTGGTCGGACGCTGGTTCACGCCGACGTTTGCGAGGCGCCACCCCGAGCTGGTGGCCCGGATGCGGGCGATGATCGCCGGCACGCCGGCCGAGGGGTACGCCTCGTGCTGCGCCGCGATCGAGCGGATGGACCTGGAGCCCATCCTGCCGGCGATCCGGGCGCCGACGCTGCTCGTGGCGGGGGCGGAGGACCCGGCCATCCCGCCCGAGCACTCCTACCGGATCGCCGCCACGCTGCCCGGCGCCGCCGTCGAGCTGCTTCCCGCCGCACACCTGGCCAACGTCGAGCAGCCGGAGGCGTTCACCCGCCTGGTGCTCGACCACCTCACCCTGGAGACCGCCGATGAGTGACCCGCGCCGGGAGGCCGGCATGGCGGTACGCCGCGAGGTGCTCGGCGATGCGCATGTGGACGGCGCGGTGGCGCGCACGACCCCGTTCTCCGAGCCGTTCCAGGACTTCATCACCCGGTGCGCCTGGGGTGAGGTGTGGACCCGGCCCGGGCTGGACCGGCGGACCCGCAGCTGCATCACGCTCGCCGTGCTGACCGCGCTGCGCAGCGAGGGCGAGATCGGCATGCACGTGCGAGCCGCGGTACGCAATGGCCTCACCGCGGCCGAGATCCAGGAGGTGCTGTTGCACACCGCGGTGTATGCCGGCGTGCCCGCGGCCAACACGGCGTTCGCCATCGCCGAGCGGACGCTGGCCGAGTTGGGCGTGGCCGAGGCCCAACGCGCCACCGACGCCGAGCCGAGCGGCGGCAGCGGATGAGCCCGCCGGCGCGCGGACCGCACTTCGTGCAGTCGCTGGAGCGCGGGCTCGCGGTGATCCGCTCGTTCGACGCCGCCGCGCCGGAGCTGACCCTGAGCGAGGTCGCCCGCGCCGCCGGCCTGACCCGCGCGGCCGCCCGCCGCTTCCTGCTCACCCTCGTCGACCTCGGCTACGTGCGCACCGACGGGCGGCAATTCGCGCTGAGCCCGCGGGTGCTGGAGCTCGGCTACGCGTACCTGTCCAGCCTGTCGCTGCCGGAGGTGGCCGAGCCGCACCTGGAGCGGCTGGTGTCCGAGGTGCACGAGTCGTCGTCGGTGTCCGTGCTGGACGACGGCGACGTGGTCTACGTCGCCCGGGTGCCCACCTCGCGGATCATGACCGTGGCGATCAACGTCGGCACCCGCTTCCCGGCGTACGCGACCTCGATGGGCCGGGTCCTGCTGGCCGGCCTGCCCGACGACGAGCTGGACGACTACCTGGCCGGCGCCGCGCTGACCCGGCTCACCCCGCACACCGCGACCAGCGCCCACGCGCTGCGTACCGAGATCGAACGGGTCCGTGCGCAGGGCTGGGCGCTGGTCGACCAGGAGCTCGAGGTGGGCCTGCGCGCGGTCGCCGCCCCGATCAGCGACGGCACCGGCCGGGTGGTCGCCGCGATCAACGTCTCCGCGCACGCCAGCCGAACCTCGCTCAACGCGATGCGGCGCGACCTGCTCCCGCCGCTGCTCGCCGCCGCCGCCCGGATCGGAGCGGACCTGCAGATCGCGACTCCCCGCCGCGTCGCCCACTGACGGACCCCGCTGTTCGCGACGAGCTGAACCGGGCAGATCGGTCGGTGCGCGCGGTTACCGTACGTCCATGTCCAGGCGGAGCCGGGTGCTGATCCGGCCGACCGGCGAGGGGCACCGGGTGACCAGCCTCGAGCTCCTCTTCGACCTCGTGTTCGTGTTCGCGTTCACCCAGGTGACCGCCGTGATGGCGGCCGACCTGACGCTGCGCGGAGTGGCCCGCGGGCTGGTGCTGCTCGCCCTGCTGTGGTGGACCTGGTGCAGCTATGCCTGGCTGGGCAACCAGGCCAGGGCCGACGAGGGCGTCATCCGCGCGGCGATGGTGACCGCGATGGGTGCGACGTTCATCGTCGCGCTCGCGGTCCCGGAGGCCTGGGCCGACCTGGGTGGCGGCATCTCCGCACCGGTCGTGCTCGCGGTCGCGCTCGGCGTGGTGCGGCTGGGCCACCTCGCGGTGTACGCCGTAGCCGCGGCCGGCGATCGGGGCCTGCGGCGCCAGCTGGCGCTCACCGCCTACCCGGTGAGCGGGGCCGCTGTCCTGCTCGTGGTCGGCGCGGCGCTCGGCGGCGCCGCCCAGACCGGGCTCTGGCTGCTCGCGCTCGCCGTCGACTACATCGGCGTGTACGCGGCGGGAACGGCGGGATGGCGGCTTCCGGCGCCCGGGCATTTCGCCGAGCGGCACGGGCTGATCATCATCGTGGCGCTCGGCGAGTCGATCGTGGCGATCGGGGTGGGCGTGACGGCGCTGCCGCTGACGTTCCCGGTGATCGTCGCCGCCCTGCTGGGGCTCGGCGTGAGCGTCGCGCTGTGGTGGGCGTACTTCGACGTGGTCGCCGTTGTGGCCGAGCGCGTGCTGGCCCGGCAGCAGGGCAGCGAGCGGTCGCGGCTGGGCCGTGACTCGTACACGTACCTGCACTTTCCGATGGTCGCCGGCATCATCTACCTGGCGCTCGGGCTGAAGAAGGTGCTGGAGTACGTGGGCGACACCGAGCACCACGACCTCACCGACACGCTCCCCCCGCTGGCGCTGTGGGCGATGTACGGCGGGGTCGCGGCCTACCTGCTCGCGCACATCGCGTTCCGGCTGCGCAACGTCGGCTCGGTGAACCGGCCCCGCCTGGTGGTCGCCACGGGCCTGCTCGCTGTGGCTCCGCTGGCCGGCCAGCTGCCGGCGCTCGGCGCGCTGGCCGTGCTCGCGGCCGCCCTCGTCGGGCTGATCGGCTACGAGGCCGTCCGGTACGCCGAGGCCCGGCACGCCATCCGGCACGCCGACTCCGACTAGCCGTTCCGTCGCAGCGATGCTGCCCGCGGCGCGCTTGCGCCACCGCACTTAGACCCCTCGGGCAGGGCCTTAGACGCCGCGTACCGGATCTTAGACCGGCCGGGCCCTACCTGCGTTCGCGCAGGCCAGCAACGGTGTCCGCGACGCCGGATGGTGCTTGATCGCCCGATGCCGGCACCGGCGCCTTAGGCCGAACCTAGACACAGAACGAGAAGGCAAGCGAGGCCACGAGGAGGCCGAGATGTCAGCGATGTGGGGTCCTGGTCTGGAGGCCGAGGTCGAGTACCGGCAGTCCGAGCTGTTCGGCCTGGCCCGCCGGCTGCGCCGGCGCACGCCGCCGCCGCGTGACGACGGGCAGGTGGTCGTCGGGGCGTTCCCCCGGTTTCTCGACCAGCCGGCTGACGACGCGACGGCGCGCGCGGCCTGACCACGCCGCCTGACGGCGGCTGGTCACCCGATCCCGGAGGCCCGAGTCCTGGGAGGCCTGGTGACGGCGACGCGAGCGGAAAAACCGTCGGTACGTCGTGGCACGATGAGAGTCGTGCCACGGATGTCGTCCGATGCGCCCCTGGTGGGTCGGGCCGAGGAGATGGGCCGGCTCACCAGGGCGCTTGACCGTGCCCGCGCGGGGCGCCCGGGCGCGGTGCTGGTCTCGGGCGACGCCGGGGTGGGCAAGACCCGGCTGCTCACCGAGCTGGCCAGGCACGCGCGCGAGTCCGGCGCCACCGTGCTGGTGGGCCATTGCGTCGAGCTCGGCGGGGTCGGCCTGCCGTACCTTCCCTTCGCCGAGGCGTTGCAGCAGCTTGCCGAGTCCTCCCCGCCGGACTCCCCCGCGGCCGAGGCGATCCGCGCCCGGCCGGCGCTGGGCCGGCTGCTCCGGTCCGCCCTGCCCGGCCCCGCGCCGGCGTTCCCAGTCAGTGGGGACGACGGTCTCGGCCAGATGCAGATGTTCGACGCGATCGGCGGCCTGCTGGGCGAGCTCGCCGCCGACGGCCCCGTGCTGCTGCTGGTCGAGGACCTGCACTGGGCCGACCAGTCCACTCGCGACCTGCTGTCGTTCCTGCTGACCAGGCTGCGCGCCGAGCGCCTGTCGGTGGTGGTCTCCTACCGGAGCGACGACCTGCACCGCCGGCACCCGTTGCGGCCGCTGCTCGCCGAGCTGGTCCGGCTGCCGGCGGTCGAGCGTCTTGACCTCGCCCCGTTCACCCCGGCGATCATGCGGGAATACCTGCGTGCGCTGCATGGCGGGCCGGTGCCGGAGACCGTCATACGGCGGGTGATCCAACGCTCGGAGGGCAACGCGTTCTTCGCCGAGGAGCTGCTGGTCGCGAGCCTCGACTCGGACTCCGCCACGCTGCCCACCGGGCTGGCCGACGTGCTACTGGCGCGCCTGGAGCAGCTGCCGCCGCCCGCGCAGCACGTGGCGAGGGTGGCCGCGGTGGCCGGCCGCCGGGTGGAGCACGCGCTGCTGCAGCAGGTGGCCGGTCTGTCCGAAGTGGAGATCGACGAGGCACTGCGGGAGGCGGTCACCCGGTACGTGCTGGTGGCCGAGGAAAAGGGGACGTACGCGTTCCGCCACGCCCTGCTCCAGGAGGCCGTCTACGGCGACCTGCTCCCCGGCGAGCGGTCCCGGCTGCACGCGACGTACGCGCGGGTGCTGGCGGAGGCCTCCGACGGGCTGGTCGCCTCGGCCGCCGAGCTCGCCTACCACTGCCTGGAAAGCCACGACCTGCCCGGCGCGCTCGTGGCCTCGGTGCGCGCCGCGGACGAGGCGTCCACCCTGCACGCCCCCGCCGAGGCGCTGCGCCACCTCGAGCAGGCACTGAATCTGTGGCGCGCGGTGCCCGACGCCGAGCAGCTGGTCGGCATCGACGCAATGCGGCTCGGCCTGCGCGCGGCCGCCGCCGCGAGCAGCGCAGGTGAGCTGCATCGCGCCGTGTCGCTGGCCCGCGCGGTGCGGGACCGGGCCGACAGCGCCGGCGACCCGGAGTTGGCCGCAACCGCCCGGCACCGTCTCGCCTATCACCTGCTCGGAGCGGAGCGGCCCGAGGAGGCGCTGAACGAGGCGGGTGAGGCGCTCCGGCTCGTGCCGGCCGACCCGCCCTCGGTCGTGCGGGTCTGGACGGCCGCGACGTACGCGCGGGCCGCGGTCAACCACGACTACTTCGAGGACGCGCACCGCTTCGCCGACGAGGCGCTGGCCGGCGCGCGCACGCTCGGAGTTGCGGAGGTGGAGGCCGATGCGCTGGCCACGCTGGCGCTGCTGTCGGAGCTCAAGGGCCGGGTGACCGAGGCCCGCGACCGGCTGGCCGAGGCGCGGGAGCGGGCGCGCGCCGCCGGCGACCTCGCGGTCGAGCTGCGGGCCACGTACAACCTGGCGGCCAACCGCTTCTACGACGGCGACCTGGCGGCCGCGGCCGCGGTGCTCGCCTCCGGCATCGAGCGTGCCGAGACGAGCGGCCTCACCTGGAGCGCCTACGGCGTCGAGCTGCGGGTGCTGCAGGTGATCGTGCTGTACGCGGTGGGCGACTGGGACGGCAGCCAGGAGGCGGCGCGGATCATCGGGGACAATGCGCCGGACCCGGTGGTGGCACGGCTGTCTGCGGCGGGGATGTACGTCGCGGTCGGGCGCGGCGCGCCGGGCACGGCCGAGCGCTTCAAGAAGCTGCTCACCAAGCAGCACTACGACACGCAGATCGCGCTGCTGGCCGGTGGCTGCGGGGCTGACCTGCTGCAGTGGCAGGGCGACGTCGCCGGCGCCCGGGCCGCGGTCGACGACGCGATCGACGAGGTCACCCAGAAGTGGGGCCAATGGCAGCTCGGCGGGATCTGGCTGGCCGCGCTCGGCGTCTCCGCCGAGGCCGACCGGGCCGGCGAGGCGCGGCTGCGCCGGGACGACGCGGGGGAACGTGCCGCGGTCGCGGCCGGCACCGTGCTGGTCGAGCATGCCCGGGCCAC
>JBKOXW010000241.1:0-2707 GCA_046744115.1 Actinomycetota bacterium
CCATGCCCGCGGTCAGGACAGCCTTGCGGCCGCCACCGACGCGGGACACCCGGCTGCGATCGCCCTCGCGCTCGAAGGCATCGCCGGAACCGCCACCGCCGCAGGGGACGCCGCCCGCGCCGGACGCCTGCTCGGCGGGGCTGCGTCGCTGCGGGATCGCTCGGGCGTGCCGGTGGACGACGTCGACCGCGCCGACGTCCAGCACTCGGTCGACCGGACCCGGGCGGAACTCGGGCCCGCCGGCTTCCAGGCCGCCTACGCAGCCGGGCAGTCACTGAGCCTGCCCGAACTGCTGGATCTCGCCGGCAATGTCGGCGGACCGCCGCCTCAAGACCGGGGACACGGTCTGCACTGACCAGGCGCGCTCCGATATCGGCGCGCGATTCTTCGCGGCGGTGACGAACGGCTCCGGGACAGCGATCGTCCGGACGGCCACGACGGCTGGCGGTCCGCCGTGGTCTGGACGGCCACCGGAACGACCGGCGTCGACAAGTACGTCTACGCGACATCGCCGGGCAGGTACTTCCGCTGTGGTGACCGGCGCTGGGTCGGGCATCGGGCGGCAGGTTGCGCTCTCCCTGCTCGGGCTGGGTACCGGGGTCGTGCTCGCGGGACGGCGACGAGAGGCGCTGGACGCGGTGCGGTCGCAGGCCGGGCCCCGTGCCGCGTCGGCGCTGGTCGTGCCGACCGACGTCCGAGACCAGGCCTCGGTGCGCGCGCTGTTAGCGACCGTGTGGGACGCCTACGGGCGGTGACGATCATGGCGACGGCGATGCCGTTCATCGGCCGCGGGTGAGGCGTCCTCGAGCACCGCAGGCTGCCGCGGCCGCCGGACGCTTACGTGTGGGCGGGCGGCACTCGAACCCGCGACCGAGGGATTACGAGAACCCTCGAGAGTGAGAGGGGAGCAACCACGGGCTTGACACCGGCAAGGCCGCATCCGTGGAGCGGTGATCAGGCGGAAGACACGCGTATGCCGCAGTACCAGTTGCGGAGGTAGACCTGGTCGCGACCGCTTGGGTCGAGGAGCAAGCGGCTGCGACCCTTGGGCACGGTGCCGAAATCAAGCTGACGCCCGTCCGTAGCGTCGTACAACTCGAGATCGCACCCGGAGTTGCCATGGAAGTCTTTGACCTCCACGGCGACCTTGCCGCGGGTTTCGAATGCGTCGGTGTCGCCGCCGCCGTCTTGAGCGAAGGGCAGCACGGCCTTCCCCGAGCCGGGACGGTGGACCACTAGGCAGCCCGGGTCGTTCGCCTCCCAGCTGAAGCTGCCGGTCTCATGCACCTGGATTACCAGCGTCCCGTAGATGTCCGTGAGCTCCTCCTGCTGGCCCGCGTCGGTGTTCTTGACGGTGACGTCGCAGCCGATGTCGTTGCCCTCGATGTTGTCGCGGATGACCAACCGCCACGGGGACTCTGCGGTGAAGTGGCCGCTCCCCGGAGAACCCCCGCCCGAGGGTGAATCGTTGCCGCCCGAACCGAGCGTGCTGACCAGCACCCCCACCAGCACGGCGATTGCCACGCCGCCTGCGCCGAGGATCAGCATCCACCGGCGCCGCCCTCTCTTGGACGGACCGGCCGGGGCGGGCGGTGGTTGCGAGTCGGGCACTCGACGGGACGTGCCGGCCAGCGCTGCGGGCGGGTGTACCGGCTCTGAGGCGGGCTCTACCTCGACCGGTGCTGGTATGCCGACCGGGGCGGGTACGGGGCTCGGGGCGGATCTGCCGTCCGTGTCAGCGGTCGCCAGCGCTGCCGCGGCGGCGGCCGCCACAGTGCGGCTGTCGTCGTGCGCGAGGCGTTCGAGCGCCAGCCTCGCGGCCAGCGCCAGCCCGGCGTGCGTGCCCCGCTGCAGCCCCGCCAGCTCGCTGACCGCGCCGACGCGGACCCCGGCGAGCGGGTGATCGATCACCTGCTGCAGCTCAGCGGGCAGCGGGGCCGGCGTAGTAACCGGGCGGCTGCGGCGGGCCAGGTACAGCTCACCCTGCATCTCCACGTCCCGGCTGGGGGTCTGGTGCGGGTTCTGCTCGCGCACCCGGTCGAAGACGTAGTCGTACAGCTCGTTGAGCGACACCCAGCCGTCGGCGTCGCGGTCCGCGTCACCGGAGGCCAGGCCCTCGACCAGCGCGGAGGTGAACACCGAGGGCCGTTGGCTGTGGTCGTCGGCGAGCTGGTCGCCTTCGAAGGCGTACTCCATCGCGCTGGACGCGGTGATCACCGCTCGGCCGCGGCCACCGCCCAGCTTCCCGCCGGGGAAGCTGTCCAGCACGTTGACGTCCCCGCCCGCCCGCACCGATACACCTTGGCTGAACGCACCGCCGTAGCAGCAGTCGAGCAACAGCACGATGCTGCGCGACCGGCTCGCCCGCATGCACCGTTGGACGAAGTCGGCCGAGACGGCCGTGGAGCCAAGCCGGTTCGGGCGGGTGTTGCGGGCAGCGAAGTACAGCTCGCCGGACTCGCTTTTCAGCCCATGACAGGAGAAATGCAGCAGCAGCACGTCATCCGGCCGACTATCCGAGAAGAGGTCCTCGATCTGCCCCTCGATCACGTACGCGGGCTCGTTGCGCACCACCTGCACACCGAAACCGCCGATCCGTGCGTCGCCGAGGACCCCGGCCAGCGCCTGCGCGTCCGCCGCTGGTGCCAGCAGGTGCTTGAGTCCCTGGTGCTCGTACACGTCGTTGGCGATGATCAGCGCCTTCCGC
>JBKOXW010000030.1:0-3101 GCA_046744115.1 Actinomycetota bacterium
TCGCTGATGGTCTGCTCGCGCGGGTCGCACACCGCCAGGTACCCGATCAGCCGGCCCACCATCGGGGCCATCCCGAAGCGCCGGGCGTAGAAGCGCCCGGCGTGGTCGGCGAACGTGATCTCACCGTCACTTGGCATGCCACTATCATACACAACTTACTGAGATAACACAAATCCGTGTTATCTCAGTAAGGGCACTCTACTTGATGAGTCACCCGCTATGCGAGCTGTAGCTGCTGTCCGTGGACCCAGCGTTCGACGAACTCGACCGGGACGAGCCAGCCGTGGGCCGGCGCCCCAACGGGGCCGGCGCCTCGAGAAGTCCCGGAGGAGCGCCCGCATGGCCAGCTCCTCATCGGAGGGGGCAGGGGCTGGGAGTCGTTAGGTGGAGCGGGGTTGGCCGACGACCGCACAGGCCCGGCGCTCAGAGACCCCGAACCGCTCCTGGATGAGGTGGACGGCCCTCCGTCGGCGGTCCGGGGTCAGTAGTTTCCCCGGTTCAGCTCCTTCAGCATGTCGATGTCGAGGGCCTGGTCGGCGACGATCTTCTTGAGGCGCTGGTTCTCCTTGCGCAGCTCCCGGAGCTCCCTCGCGTCGTCGGCTTTCATCCCGCCGTACTGGTTCCGCCAGCGATGCCAGGTCGACTCGGTGATCTCGAGGTGCCGGGCCACCTCGCCGATCGACCTCCCCTCGCCGAGGAGCTTCTCGCCTCGGCCAACTTCTGGATAATCTGCTCCGGCGTGTGTTGGCGCTTCTTCATGTCGTGCTGTCCTCCTTCCCCATGATGGGGACTCGGACTCGCACAACGGATGGATCGGCTCACGGGGCCCCTGTCAAGCACTGAGCGGCGCAGCTTGCTTGCAGCCGGATGCAACCTTCCGGGCGCGCGCGGACTCAAACGAGTGTGAAGGCCGAGGACGACGCGTCGTTCCGCGAGTACGCGTCGGCTCGCAGTGACTCGTTGCTCCGTGCGGCCTTCCTGCTGGTGGGCGATTGGGGACTGGCCGAGGATCTGGTCCAGGCGACCCTGGCCAACGTGTACCGCGCCTGGCGCCGGATCGAGCGTGCGGGCAACCCGAACGCGTACGTCCGTCGGATGCTGGTCAACGAGGCGAAGCGGGTGTGGCGTCGGCGTCGCGTGCGCGAGGTGTTCGGTGTCCGCGCGCCCGAGCCGGCGGTGCCCGAGGTCGGGCACCAACGCGTCGAGGACGCCGACCAGGTCGTCCGCATCCTCTTGACCCTGCCGCCTCGTCAGCGTGCGGTGATCGTCCTCCGCTATCTCGAGGACCTACCTGAGGCCGAGGTTGCGGCACTGCTCGGCTGCAGCGTGGGCACGGTGAAGAGCCAGAGCGCCCGGGCGCTTGCCTCGCTCCGCCGGTCGGTCGCGCCCGCCAACGATGGGGAGTTGCGATGAGCGAGCCGGTGCTGCGGGAGAGATTGCGGGCGGCCGCCGACCCGGGCGGTCGGCGGGTCGATCTGGACGCCGTGGTGCGGCGGGCCGGGCGGACGCGTCGTCGGCGGCTGCTGGCGACGGTGCTGAGCTTCGTCGTGACGGGCGGTGTCATCACGGCGGCGACGGCGTACGTGCGGGGGCTGGATGGGGCGCAGCCGCCGGTAGCGCCGGTCGTGCCCGCCGTCGACCGTTCCTATGACCTGTCGTGCGACGGGCCGCAGTTCCCCGACGCGGTGTTCCCCGAGGCGAACGTGTCCGCTCCCGCCAACGCCGAGCGGGGCGATCGTCCTGCCGATCGGGCGCTGGTCCGATGGCTGGCGTCCGGGGACGAGGCGGCCCGTATCGTGCCTCCGACGGGCTGGCGGCGCGTACGCGACGACGGTGGGCAGGCGATCTACGTCCACGGCAGCCTGCCCGTCTTCTCCGCCGCGGTCATGCTGGAGAGCTCCGGCTCTGAGTGGAACGTGGTCGGCTCCGTACTGCACTGCAAGCCGAGGCGAAGCGTGCCGGGCTTCGAGCTTGTGCCGTGGCGTGTGCCGTGGAATGCGGCGGTCGGGCCCAACAGTGACCGGCTCAGCATCGAATTCTTGGACAACGATGTGTGCGTCACCGATCCAGAGAATGTACCGTCCGTCGCCCAGCGGCTCGACCACATCGAGATCGCCGAGGACGCCACCAGCGTGACGATCATCGTCTTTCTCCGCCCATTCCCCACCGACCCCCACGCCGAAGTGTGCCTAGAGACAGCGCCACATCCACTGGACGAGCCTGGCCGGGCTGACGTGCCACTCGACGCCCGGCTCGGAGATCGCGAGCTCATCGACGGGAGCAGGCCCACCGGGTGATCACGCCTGCTGGCGATGCGCCGCGGGCAGGGTGATCGTGGCGCGGAGGCCGGGGCCGGCGTCGGTGAGGGTGACGGTGCCGCGGTGGGCGCGTACCAGCTCGCGGACGATGGGGAGGCCGAGGCCCGCGCCGCCCTCGTCGCGGGTGCGGGCGGAGTCGAGGCGGGTGAACCGGTCGAACACGCGGTCCCGGTCCGCCGGCGGGATCCCGGGACCGTCGTCGGTCACGGTCATCACGGCGTCCCCATCCACAGTGGACACGTCGAGAAGGACCGACGATCGGGCATGCCGAACCGCGTTGTCGAGGAGGTTCGCGATCGCGCGGTCAAGCCCGTCCGGATCACCCTCCACCGGCACGGGGCCGGCCGTGACGACGGCGACCGGGACGCGCGCGTTCTCGTACCGCCCGCCGAGCTCGCGGGCCAGCGCGGCCAGGTCAAGCGGCACCCGCCGGCGCAGCAGCCGGTCCGGCGCCGCGTCGTCCAGCCGGGCGAGCAGCAGCAGGTCGTCGATCAGCCGGGACAGCCGCTCGACGTCGACGAGCACGTCCCGGGCGAGCTCGCCGACGGTGTCCGTCGCCACGTGCGCGGGCGCGCCGGTGACGCCGCGCGCGGGCGACCTGCCGCCCTCGGCCGCATCGGCGGCGAATCCAGGAGCTACCGCCGGGCCGCGAGCCGCGGACACGGCGCTCGGCTCGCCGTCCAGCCGGGCGGCGACCTCGAGCTGGGTGCGGATGCTCGCCAGCGGGCTGCGCAGCTCGTGCGCGGCGTCGGCGACGAAGGCCCGCTGCCGCGCGCTGGCCGC
>JBKOXW010000336.1:0-8287 GCA_046744115.1 Actinomycetota bacterium
GCCGACCCGCAGGTCGGAACGTCCCTGGGCAAGACGTTCGTGGCCTGGAACACCGGCGGACCGGTCTTCGTCGCCGAGCGCGCCGGCGGAGTCTGGACCGGGGCCGCGGTGACCGGCATTCCGGCGTCTGCGATCACCATCCCCGCCCAGGGCGGGCGGGCACGGCTGGTCTACCGGTCCGACGTCGACGTGCGGATGCGCACCCAGACCTGAGCCGGCAACAACACGACCACCGGTCCGTCCGGTGAATGCGGACGGACCGGTGCGGCCGGTAGCCGCAGCGGTAGCAGTCTGCCGACACACCCCCAGCCGCCCCGCGACCTCCGTCACCTCCGCGTCGGCCCGCCAGCACCGCTAGCACCGCCCGATACCGCTGCTCGAGGATCGACAACTCCACCAGGCCAATCCCGGCCCCCCGCCGGGCCGTCCCAGGAAAGTGTGATCCATCGAAGTGTTCGGAGACGCAACGCCGGCCACTGCTCGCATGCCTTCGCTCAAGATCAGCGCCAGGGTTGGGGGCCGGATCCACACGGTCGGCTGGTCAGTTGTTGCCGTCGATGGCCTGGATGGTGACGGTGAAGTCGCCATTCCGTCCGATGAGCTCGTCGATGCCGGACTCGAGGCTGCCCAGCCTGACGAGGCCGGTCGCGTAGGGGGAGTCCCGGTAGAAGATGGCGAGGTTCCCCCAGGGGGCGTAGTAGGCGAGGTCGCCGGCCCTGGCGGCGGTGCCGTCCGGGGCGCCGCTGGTCGACAGCTTCCTGGGGAGGTCGCTGATCTTCTCGGTGCTGGCGAAGTCGGTCAGGGTCAGGGTCAGCGGCAGCAGCGATGCGAGGTCGCGGCCTGCGGCGGTGTCGTCGAGGCTGCCTCGCAGCGAGGTGCCTCCGATGGCGACTCGTATGTCCATGGATCGTCTCTCGTCGGTGGCTGTCGGGCGGTCGTCGTCGGTGGGCGGCGCGGGGAGGGATTGCGCCGAGGCGGGTGCTGGCGACGCCGCGCCGCTGGTCCTGCCGTCCGGCCCGCCGCACGAGGTGGCGAGCAGGATGGTCAGCGTGGCCAGGACGGCCCAGCGTCGGCCCGGGATGTCTCGTGGCATGGTCACGGTTGCAGAAGGGTCTTGATGGCGCGGCGCTCGTCCATGGCGGCGTAGCCCTCGGCGACCTGGTCGAGCGGCAGGGTGAGGTCGAACACCTTGCCGGGGTCGATCTGCTGGTTCCAGATGAGGTCGATCAGGTCGGGCAGGAAGCGGCGTACCGGCGCGGGCCCGCCTTGCACCCGGACGTGGGAGTAGAACAGCTCCTCCCCGTCGATGCTCACGCCGTGCGGCACGCCGACCACGCCGACGCCGCCGCCGGGTCGGGTGGAGCGCAGCGCCTGGCTCATGGACTCGCTGGTGCCGACGCATTCGAGGACGGCGTCGGCGCCGACGCCGTCGGTGAGGTCCTTGATGCGGGCCACGCCGTCGTCGCCGCGTTCGGTGACGATGTCGGTGGCGCCGTACTCGCGGGCGAGCTTCTGCCGGGCCTTGTGGCGGCTCATGGCGATGATCCGCTCGGCGCCGAGCTGCCTGGCCGAGAGCACGCCCAGCAGGCCAACGGCGCCGTCTCCGACGACGGCGACGGTCATGCCGGGCCGAACGCCGGCGGCGACGGCGGCCCACCAGCCGGTGCCGAGCACGTCGGAGGCGGCGAGCAGGCTCGGCACCAGGTCGCTGCCGGGCACCTCGGCGGTCGCGACCAGGGTGCCGTCGGCCAGCGGTACGCGCAGCAGCTGGGCCTGCGCACCGTTGGCGCCGACGTTTTCCCTGTGCTGGCAGGAGGACTGGTAGCCCGCCCGGCAGTGCGGGCAGGTGTTGTCGGAGGCGAAGAAGCTTCCGATGACGAACTGGCCCGGCTTGACGGCGGTCACCTCGCTGCCGACCTCTTCGACGATGCCGCAGTACTCGTGGCCCATCGGGGTGGGTTGGTCGACGGGGTTGATGCCGCGGTAGTCCCACAGGTCCGAGCCGCACACGCAGGTGGCGGACAGGCGGATGACCGCGTCGGTGGGGTTGGCGACCTTCGGGTTGTCGCGCTCTTCGAAGCGGACGTCTCCCGGCGCGTACAGGACTGCGCCCTTCATGGCGGTTCCTCTCTCCCGAGTGAGGTGACGGGTCAGGGGGTGTGGTCGGCGGTGAAGACCTGCTTGGCAACGGTCATCGCCGACATCGCCTTCGGCCAGCCGGCGTAGAAGGCGAGGTGGGTGATCGCTTCTTTGAGCTCGTCCTCGGTCGCGCCGTTCTGCTTCGCGAGGCCGAGGTGGTAGACGAGCTGGTCGGTGTTGCCACTCGTGGTCAGGGCGGCGACCGTGATCAGGCTGCGCTCCTTGGCCGACAGCTGCGGTCGGGGCCAGACCTGCCCAAACAGCACGTCGTCGGTGAACCCGACGAGCGCCGGGGCGAAGTCGCCGAACGCCTGCTGGGCGCCGGACGGCTCCTCGTTCTGAGCCATGGCTGGTGTCCTCTCTCGGTCAGATGCGGGGGGTCAGCCGCAGGGTGGTCGCGGTGGCGAGGGCGGCGAGCATCGGCTGCAGGTACGCGGCGCCGTAGCGGGCGTACTTGGCCCGGTAGGCGTCGTCGATTGCTGGCCGGACGGTGTCGTCGGCCCGGTCGACGGTGACGTCGCGTTCGAGGCCGCCGGCGCGGATGCGGCCCTGCGCATGCTGGGTCGCCTGCCGGTACCAGGCGCCGTCGCCACCCCGGTAAGACCGCACGTACAGGTCGTCACCCACGCGCACCACCCAGATCGACACCCAGCGGCGCAGGGAACCGTCGCTACGGGCGGTGGTGATGTCCAGCTCGTCAGCGGCGCCGATGCGGTCGAGCTCGTCGGGAGTCCAGCTAGTCATGCCACCGATGCAACCGCCTCGCGCGGGGGCGCGGGAGGTCGCGCCTATAGGGGGTGGAGGCACAACCTCCCTTGCTCCGGTAGCGGACGCAGCGTGGTCGGCGTGGACAACCGGTCCGAGATCCGCGAGTTCCTGGCCACGCGGCGCGCCAAGATCACCCCGGGGCAGGCCGGCCTGCCCTCCGGCGGTGGACGGCGACGCGTGCCCGGGCTGCGGCGCGAGGAGGTCGCCGTGCTCGCCGGCGTGAGCACCGAGTGGTACGTACGGCTGGAGAAGGGCCACATCGCCGGCGTCTCCGACGACGTCCTCGACGCCGTCGCCCGCGCCCTGCAGCTCGACGAGGCCGAACGCGCGCACCTGTTCGACCTCGCCCGGGCCGCAAGGCCCAGCCGTGCGCCAAGCCGCCGCGCCAGGCCTCAGGTCCGGCCGAGCGTGCAGCGGATCCTCGACTCGATGACCACCGCGGCGGCGTTTGTCCGTAACGGACGCCTGGACATCCTCGCCATCAACTCACTAGGCCGGGCCCTGTACGCGCCGGTCTTCGACGACGAACGCCGACCCGCGAACCTCGCCCGGTTCAACTTCCTCGACCCGCGCGCCAAGGACTTCTACCCCGACTGGAACGACGCCGCCAACACCAGCGTCGCGCTCCTGCGCACCGAGGCCGGCCGCGACCCCCACAACCGTGACCTCACCGATCTCGTCGGCGAGCTCGCCACCCGCAGCGAAGGGTTCCGCACCCGGTGGGCCGCGCACAACGTGCGGCTGCACCGGGCCGGAGTCAAGCACTTCCACCACCCCGTCGTCGGCACCCTCGATCTCGCCTTCGACGCCATGGACCTCCCCGCCGAACCCGGCCTCACCCTCACCGCCTACACCGCCGAACCCGGCTCCCCCTCCGAGGACGCGCTCACGCTGCTCGCCAGCTGGGCCGCCACCACCAGCGACACGGACCGGACGGAGACCGACCAGCACGCGCACTAGCCGCAGCGACCCAGCACTTGGCCACACATGACTCTCGGCTCAACCAGGAGCGTCCTGACTACACGTGCGCTACACAACAGCCGGTCTGCTTGCCGCACGCTGCGAAGCTCGCGCGGCTGGGCTGGGGGCTGAGGCGTTGCGACGCCCGGGCCCGAGCTGATGCTGGTTGGGTGCGGTGGATTGGCGTCTCGTGTCATGGTGGCTCCTGGGCTGCTGGGCGACCGGTCGGGCAAGCAGGGACGGGTGACCTGGAACCGGTGCCTGGTCGCGTCATCGGGCGGGTTCGACGATGCCGGCGCTGCCGTCCACGGTGACCAGCTG
Organism: Actinomycetota bacterium; assembly: GCA_046744115.1. Taxonomy (GTDB): domain Bacteria; phylum Actinomycetota; class Actinomycetes; order Mycobacteriales; family CADCTP01; genus JBKOXW01. Next base: position 4,189 of record JBKOXW010000336.1, read on the forward strand.
GCCGTCGTGCAGACGGCCGGTGGCATCGCCGGTGCCGACCACGGCGGGAATGCCGTATTCGCGGGCGACTAGCGAGGCATGGGCGGCCAGGGTGCCGCCGTCGGTAACCACGGCGACCGCACGGGCAAACAGCGGCGTCCACGCCGGGGTGGTGGCCAGGGTGACCAGCACCTCACCGGGTTGGAAGGCATCGAAGTCCTCCTGGCCGCGCACGATGCGGACCGGGCCAGCGGCGCGGCCGGGGCTGGCTGGCTGCCCGACGATCGCGTCCTCGGGCGCCAGGCCGCTGGTGCGCACGGCCTCCACGGCGGCCAGCAGCTCCTTCGCGAGCAGCCAGGGTGGCCGGCCGATGGTCAAGGGGGCGGGCAGACGCCGCTGCCGTTCCCACGTGGCCCGGCGGCGGTGGACCACGTCCTGCAGGGGCGCGCGGGTGTCGAGCTCGGCGCGGGTCAGGAAGAACACGTCCTTGGCCTGGTCGATCACGCCGTCCGCCTGGAGGGTCTCGCCCAGGCGCAGCGCGCAGCGGCGCAGCAGCGGCCAGCCGAGGGTGAACTGGCGGGCTTGCTGCTCGCGGATGACCGCGTAGCGCTGGGCGACCGCCAGCAGCGCCTGGAACCGCGCCCGCAGCCGCGGCCGGTCGGCCAGCGCCGCCGCGCACTGGGCGGCGAGGGCCTCGCGGCGGGCGGCCAGGTCGCGGTGCCGGTCGGATGGCTGGGACGGCGGCCAGCTCAGCTCCCCGGCGGTGGGGTGGGCCCAATCGAGGCTTTGGACCGCATGGGCAGGCAGCTCCGGCTGGGTGCCGGGCAGCCCTGCGAGCAGCTGCTGGACGCTGGCTTCGACCGTGGCGGCCAGGTGTTGGCGGTAGAAGCGGGCCAGGGCGCCTTCCATCTTCCACGCCGAGCCACCTACCACCGCTAGCGACCACAGCTGCTCGCCGGCGGCGGCGCCGACCTGGTCGATGATGGCGGCCAGCTTCTGGGGGGAGGCGCTGTCGACCTGCTGTTCGCCCTCATGGATCAACTGCTGGTAGCGGGGTAGCAGCTCCTGGTACCACTGCTCGGCCAGGCCGGCCAGCAGGCGCCGGTCGGCGGCGACCGGGTCGCGGCCAGGGCCGAGCACCGCATCGCGCATGAACCGCAGCAGCCGGCCGCGGCCCTTCAGCAGGGCGGTAGCGATGGTGCGGGGTGACAGCGGTGGGGTGGCCAGGTAGTACCAGCCGTTGATGGCGGCGTGGGGGAACGGCAGCGCCGTGCCGACGTACTCGCGGAACGCCTGCAACTCGCCATGGTCGATCCGGTCCAGCAGCCAGTCGGCAAACAGTGGCGTCATCGGCTCGGGCAGCCACTCGCCGAGCCGCAGGTTGCGCATCCAGTAGCCGGGGGCGGGCGGGGTCCAGGTGACCGGGTCGGGCAAGGCCGTCATCGGCCGCGCCTGCAGCAGCCACAGCCCGCCGTCGGCGCCAGTGGTGTCGCCGCCGATCGCCCACTCCAGGTCCTGCGGAGTGCCGAAGTGGGCCTCGGCACGGCGGGCGAGCTCGGCGACCTGGCGGGCCTGCTCAGCGGTGATGGCCTGCTCGATCGCCCGGGTGCACCGGGCCTGCCGGTCGCGGACGACCCACTGGTCACCGGTCGCCTCGCCGGCGACCAGCCGCTCGCCAAGGCCACGTACGGCGGTGATGACGACCTCGCCGCGGGCACCGGTCACCGGGTTCGCGGTGAACGCCACCCCGGCCACGTCCGCGGTAACCATGACCTGGACGAGGACCGCCATCTTCGACTCGGAAGGGTCCAGCGCTGCGGCTGCGTCCGCCTCGCGGTGGGCCTGCCGGTAGGCCGCCACGCGTGCCGAGGCGGCCGAGTCCAGGACCTGCCGCACCGCCTCGGGCAGCTCGTCGAGGCCGACGTCCAGGACGGTCTCGTACTGGCCCGCGAACGACGCGCCTGCAAGGTCCTCTGCGGTGCCGGAGGAGCGCACCGCAAACCGCTGGCCCTTCGCGCCACCGAGCTCGGCAACGGCGCGGCGCAGCCGCGCGCACGCCTGCTCCCAGTCCGCCTCGGCGGCCGGGGTCACCACCACCCCGGCCGGCACCGGGAAACCGGCCCCGGCCAGCCGCGCCAGATTGGCCGCCTTGGTTCCCAGCAACGCCTCCGTCCGAGTGGGGTCAGGGCCGGCGGCCTCGGCGAGCGTGACCACCAGTGGGAACATGTCACCCTGCATCTCGTCGGTCTGGGTCTGGGTCCGTTCGGCCATCGTGCTTGCTCCTTACTCTCGACCCGCGCTGTTGGCGCTGGTGGTGCTTGCCCTCGTCGGGGTCATGGCCCGTAGCCAGCTCCCGACCAACTCGTCGACGACCTCTTCGAGGGGCAAGGCCACCCCGCGGCCAAGGCCGGACTGCGACTCGGCCGGTGCCTGCATTAGCAGGTGCATCACGATCGGGCCGGCCAGTGCCTGCATCGCCAGGATCGGGTCCATCCGGCGCAGGCGGCCAGCCGCCATCTGCTCGGCCAGGTAGCCCACCACCAGCGGCAGGGTCCGCATCGCGTCCGCCGCATCCTCCTGGCGGTCGACAGCCGCGTGGCTGCCGGGACCGCTGCGGGAGACCTCGAACAGCAGCTGCAGCAGCAGGCCGACGTGGCCCTCCAGGGCCGTGGCCATGGCGCGGACGACCGCGGGGATGACTTCGGCCGGGGGCCGGTCGCCCATGGTCTCCAGCACCGCCGCGATCTGCTCGAAGGGGGAGAAGCGCCGGACCAGCTCGGCGAACAGGGCCGCCTTGCCGGGAAACAGCCGGTACAGGGTGGCGCGGGAGACCCCCGCTCGGGCGGCCAGCTCGTCCATGGACAGCTCGGCCAGGCCGTGGCGGCCGACCAGGTCCAGGGCGGCGTCAAGGACGCGGCTGCGCACCATCGGCGGCGGCTCAACGCCAAGCTCCTGCAGCAGGTTCTGCTGGCTGCCGAACAGCCGGTACAGGGTGGCGCGAGAGATCCTGGCGGCGGCGGCCAGTTCGTCCATCGACAGACCGGCCAGGCCGTCCCGGCCCTGGTCTTGGCGGGCCTGCCCGGCGGCGGCGAGGGCCGCCAGGGCCTGCTGTTTGGTGGTCGCTGGCGGTGGCATGGGATGATACTAGACGAGATGTCGCGGCTCGTCTAATATCTCATCGACTGGATGTCCGCTAACCCGACAGACGAGCCGGATCATCGACGGCATCACGGCAAGCGGCGGGCCCCCAGGGTTCAGCGTTTAACGCGATGGCCTGCTGAACGTGATGACCCTCCCGGAACGTTGCGAGATTGAGCGATCCGGCGTACTCGTCGTGCAGGTCCACCAGAGCGCGACGGGGCGAGGTGCTTGAGCAGGCCGCCGCCCAGGGTCATCGCCGACGGCGGGTGCGGCTTGCGCAGGCCGGCCTCGTCCTGGCCGCCGCACTTCCAGCCGAACTGCGCCCGGGAGCGCTCGAGCGCGAAGAGCAGCATCTCGACCTCGCCGGCCGTCATCGATGGTTCGTGGATCGTGGTGTCCAGATCGATGTCCTCGTCATGCGCCGCACGCTAGACCACGTTCCGGACGTTCCGCTTCCGGATTGAGCTGGCGCGATCAGTCGCGGCCCATCCAGGTGGCCACGTCGCGTCGTTGCCCTCGGCGTCGGCCACCTTGCGCCGCATCAGGCGACGCAGAACTCGTTGCCCTCGGGGTCGCGCATGACAACATGTCCCAGGTCGCCACCGTAGGCTTCTTCGCGCGTGGCTGTTGCCCCGGCGGCAGTCAGCTCTGCCACCTTCGCGCGAATCAGCCGCTCCCGCTCGGCCATGTCCCAGGGCGGCTCTCCAGCTACCCGGATGTCGATGTGCATCCTGTTCTTGGCCGTCTTCGGCTCGGGCACCGGGAGAAAGCCGATCGCGGGGCCCTTGCCGTCCGGATCGATGATCGACGCGCCGTCGGGGTTGTCGTAGCCGGGTTCATCCACATAGCCGAGCGCGAGGGCCCAGAAGGCGGCAAGCCGGTGAGGATCTGCGGCGTCACAGCCGAGGGTCCAGTGTGTGGCCATGGCCGCAGGCTACGTGGTCACGGGTCCGGCGCTTCGGCATGTTCACTGCCCTCG
>JBKOXW010000148.1:0-3692 GCA_046744115.1 Actinomycetota bacterium
GCATCGTGCCCCGGGCGGTCGAGGCGATGCGGTCGGCCGGCGCGGACCCGGCCCGGACCGACGCGCTGCTCGGACCGGCGATCTGCGCCGCCTGCTACGAGGTACCGGCCGCGATGCGGGACGAGGTCGCCGCCGCGCTGCCGGGCAGCGCCGCACGCAGCCGCCGGGGCACCCCGGCCCTCGACCTCCGCGCCGGGATCGCCGCCCAGCTGGCCGACCTCGGCGTGTCCAAGGTGGTGGTCGATCCGCGCTGCACGGCTGAGGACCTGGAGCTGTTCAGCCACCGCCGGGACGCCGTGACCGGCCGGCAGGCCGGCCTGGTCTGGCTCGATCAATCCGCGCCGGCCGAGCAGTGAGCGAGCGCGAGGGCTCGCAGCGCGAGCGGGGGACGCTGAGCGAGCGCGAGGGCTCGCAGCGCGAGCGGGGTGCGCTGGGCGAGCGCGAGGGCTCGCAGCGCGAGCGGGGTGCGCTGGGCGAGCGGGAGGGCTCGCAGCGCGAGCGGGGGACGCTGGGCGAGCGGGAGGGCTCGCACCGCGAGCGGGGGACGCTGAGCGAGCGCGAGGGCTCGCACCGCGAGCGGGGGACGCTGAGCGAGCGCGAGGGCTCGCAGCGCGAGCGGGGGACGCTGAGCGAGCGCGAGGGCTCGCAGCGCGAGCGGGGGACGCCGAGCGAGCGCGAGGCCCGGCCGGACGCGCGCACCGCGCAGCTCGCGGCGAACCTCGCCGCGCTGCGCCGGCGCATCGCCACCGCCTGCGCGGCGGCCGGCCGGGATCCGGTCGAGCTGACCCTGATCGCGGTGACGAAGACGTTCCCGGCCGAGGATGTGCGGCGGCTGCTCGCGCTCGGCGTGCCCGACATCGGCGAGAACCGGGACCAGGAGGCGCGGGCCAAGGCCGCCGCGGTGCCGCAGGCGCGGTGGCACTTCGTCGGCCGCCTGCAGCGGAACAAGTGCCGGTCGGTGGCGAGGTACGCGTCGGTCGTGCACTCGATCGACCGGCTCGAGCTGGTCCCGGCGCTCGACGACGGCGTCCGGCGCGCCGGCCGGTACCCGCTCGACGTGCTCGTCCAGGTCGGTTTCGAGCGCGTGCCCGGCCGCGGTGGCGCGCCGCCGGACGAGGTGCCGGCGCTGGCCGAGGCGATCGCGGGCACCGCCGCGCTGCGGCTGCGCGGCCTGATGACGATCGCACCGCTCGGCGAGGACCCGGCGCCCGCGTTCGCCGACCTCGCCGCGATCGCGGCGCGGCTGCGAGCCGATCATCCGCACGCGAGCGTGATCTCCGCCGGCATGAGCGGCGACCTGGACAAGGCCATCCAGCACGGCGCGACACACCTGCGCGTCGGTACGGCGTTGCTCGGCGGTCGGCCGCTCCTTCTCGGGTAATGTCGCCGCAAGTCGACGCCGCCCTCGGGGCAGTGGGGACCGGAGCGGCTCGCCGGTGGCGACGGAGGCGACGGGGAGGACCGAGGAGGACGCCCGATGGCAGGCGCCATGCGCAAGATGGGGATCTACCTCGGGCTCGTCGAGGACGACGAGCGCCGGGGTGAGCTCTCCGACTACGAGGACTACGACGAGTACGCCGACGCCGAGGTCGTGCCGGCTCGTCGGGAGCGCCTGGCCCGCGGGTGGGACGACGACGCGCGGTCGGTGGTCAGCCACGACTCCGGATACCGGGAGGCGTTCCGCGAGACGGTCGACGAGCCGGGCTACCGGATCACCACCCTGCACCCCCGCACCTACAACGAGGCGCGCACGATCGGCGAGCACTTCCGCGAGGGCACGCCCGTGATCATGAACCTCACCGAGATGGACGACACCGACGCCAAGCGCCTGGTCGACTTCGCGGCTGGGCTGATCTTCGGGCTCCGTGGCAGTATCGAACGCGTGACGAACAAGGTGTTCCTGCTCTCCCCGCAGAACGTCCACGTCACCGCGGAGGACAAGGCCCGCATCGCCGAGGGCGGGTTCTTCAACCAGAGCTGACACGAGAGATCTGACACGGGAGACCGGTGGGCGCATTCTGGGGGTTTGTCTACTTCCTCCTTCTCATCTTCTTCATCCTGCTCATCGCGCGCCTTGTCGTTGAGTACGTGATGATGTTCGCGCGCCAATGGCGGCCATCCGGAGTAGTGGCGGTTGGGCTGGAGGTGGTGTACTCGGTCACCGATCCGCCGCTGAAGGCGCTAAGGCGGGTGATTCCCCCGCTGCGTCTGGGAAACTTCAGCATCGACCTGGGCTTCATGGTGCTGCTGTTCCTGGTCTACATCTTGATGTACGTAGTCTCGGGACTGGCGGCACAGTAGAGACTCAGGGTGCGTACGCTGACCGTTGTCCCGTCGACCCGAGGTGATCCAATGCCCCTGACCCCAGCCGACGTCCACAACGTCGCCTTCAAGAAACCGCCGATAGGTAAGCGCGGGTACGACGAAGACGAGGTGGACGCGTTCCTCGACCTCGTCGAGGCCGAACTGGCTCGGCTCATCGAGGAGAACAACGACCTGAAGGCGCAGGTCGATGACGTCCAGCGTGGCGGCGGTCCCGGTCCAGCCATGCGTCCCGTTCCGCCGCCGGTGCCGGAGCCGATGCACGCTCCGCCGCCGCGGATCGACGAGAACAGCCAGGTCGTCAAGGTGCTCGCGATGGCGCAGGAGACGGCCGAGAAGTACGTGGCCGACGCCAAGACCGAGGCCGACCGGATGGTCGGCGAGGCGCGGTCCACGTCGGACCGGATGATCGGCGAGGCGCGGACGAAGGCCGACGCGATGATGGCCGACGCGCGCAACCGCTCGGACGCGATCGAGCGCGAGGCCCGGGGCAAGGCGACCGCGCTGACCCAGGACGCGGAGCGCAAGCACAACGAGATCATCGGCGGCCTGGAGCAGCGCAAGACCGCACTGGAGAAGCGGATCGAGGAGTTGCGCACGTTCGAGCGGGAGTACCGCACGCGGCTGAAGTCCTACCTCGACTCGCAGCTGCGCGACCTCGAGGGTCGCGGGTCGGCCGAGCCGGCGACCGCGGCCGCCGGCGCCGGGTATGGCGGGTACGGGCGGGGGGAACAAGGCGACGGTCGCGGCGACTAGCAGGCCCGATCGCTCCGGTGTGGACGTTCCGTGATCCCAATCAGTCTGGCCTGCGTCCTCGCCGCGCTCGTTCTGCTCGTCTCGGGGCTGCTGGCCGATAGCCAGGCCCTGGTGTGGGGCTCGGTCCTGGCGGCCCTCGTCGCCGGCGCCTGCCTGGTGGTCGCCGTGCTGCGGCTGCGCCGGGAGATCCTGGCGGGGCGCACCGGCACTTCGAACGCGACCAGCCCCGCCGGCACGACCCTCCCGCCCGGCTGGGACGACTCACCCCGTGCGACGCCACCGGCCGTCGGCGAGACGACCACGCCGCCCGGTGCGACCGTCCCGGGACAGTGGTGGGGCCCGCCCGACCGCGCGACCCCACCCGACACAGAGGCACTCCCCGGCGCGACGGTTCCGCCCGGTGCGACCACGTCGCCTGGCGCGACGCCACCGGCCGACGCGGCGACAGCCCCGCCATATGCGACGCCACCGGCCGAGGCGACGACCGTCCCGCCGGACGTGCCCGCCCCGCCGGACGCGACGGCTGCGCCCGATGCCACCGCTGCGCCCGAGGCCACCGCGGCGCCGGAGGCGACGGCCGCGCCCGAGGCCACCGCGGCGCCGGAGGCGACGGC
>JBKOXW010000029.1:0-3267 GCA_046744115.1 Actinomycetota bacterium
CGGCGCCCACCACGCCCGCCTCGGGGTCGGCGAGCAGCACGGGCACGCAGTCGGCGACGAGGACGACGAGCGCCAGCCCGGGCGCCGAGGTGACCGCGGCGTCGACGCCGGGCAGCGGACCGTCCGGCGCCGAGTCCACCGTGGCCACCTCGGCGCCGTGTACTTGTTCCAGCCAGACGAGGTGGCCGCCGGGCAGGCCGATCGCGGTGGCCAGACGGGCCCGGTTCGCCGCGACCGCGGTCGGCGCGTCGCCGACCCGGTCGGAGAGGTTGAACGTGGCGTACGGGCCGGTGCTGTCCCCGCCGGCACGGGAGGTCACCACCCGGCGGACCCGGAATGCGCTGCCCGGCACGCGCCCAGCCTGCCACGCGCGCCCCGGCCGGGGGCAGCAGCCCGCACTCCGGGCGGCCCGGTCAGGGCTTGAGGAACTCCGGCACGTCGAGGTCGTCCTCGAAGACGAGGGTGCGCCGGCCGTTCGGGGCCGGGCGGGACGCCCCGGCCGGGGCAGGCGGAGTGGCCGGGCGGGACATGCTGGCCGAGCCTGGCAGGGCGCCGCTGGCCGGTTGGGCCGGCGCGGCCTCCCGGCGCGGCTCGGCCGGCTTGTACGTCGGCTGCCCGCCGTCGAAGCCGGCCGCGATCACGGTGACCCGTACCTCGTCGCCCAGCGCGTCGTCGATGACCGCACCGAAGATGATATTGGCGTCGGCGTGCGCGGCGTCGGCGACGAGCGAGGCCGACTCGTGGATCTCGAACAGGCCCAGGTCCGACCCACCCGAGATGGACAGCAGCACGCCGTGCGCACCCTCCATGGACGCCTCCAGCAGCGGGCTGGCGATGGCCAGCTCGGCGGCGGCCACCGCCCGGTTGTCGCCCCGGGCGCTGCCGATGCCCATCAGCGCCGAGCCGGCACCGTTCATCACCGACTTGACGTCGGCGAAGTCGAGGTTGATCAGGCCGGGGGTGGTGATCAGGTCGGTGATGCCCTGCACGCCGGACAGCAGCACCTGGTCCGCGCTCTTGAACGCGTCCATCACGCTGACGTTCCGGTCGCTGATCTGCAGCAGCCGGTCGTTCGGGATCACGATGAGCGTGTCGCACTGGCTGCGCAGCTCGTCGATGCCGACCTCGGCCTGGCTCGCCCGCCTCTTCCCCTCGAACGCGAACGGCCTGGTGACGACGCCGATGGTGAGCGCGCCGAGCTTGCGGGCGATGCTGGCCACGATCGGCGCGCCGCCGGTGCCGGTGCCGCCGCCCTCGCCGGCGGTCACGAACACCATGTCGGCGCCCTTGAGGACCTCCTCGATCTCCTCCTTGTGGTCCTCGGCCGCCTTGCGCCCGACCTCGGGGTTGGCACCGGCGCCGAGGCCTCGGGTCAGCTCGCGGCCGACGTCGAGCTTGACGTCGGCGTCGCTCATCAGCAGCGCCTGGGCGTCGGTGTTGATCGCGATGAACTCCACACCCTTGAGCCCGACCTCGATCATGCGGTTGACCGCGTTGACGCCGCCACCACCGATGCCGACCACCTTGATGACAGCGAGGTAGTTGTGCGGTGGTGTCATCCGACTGCCTTCCCTCGTCGTCGTGCGCCTGTCGTCGTGCGCTACACCCTCACCCTCAAGTTGACCGTTATAGTTATGTCAACCTCAGTGCTGCCACGGACAGTAGGCAGCGGTTGCGGACGCACCAAGCACCGCGTGCGGCGTGTCGCTCCTTCCCTGCGAAGCGGGTCAACCGGGCGGGGCGGCGCCGCGTCGATATGGGCTGAGCCGGCTGGCGCCCGGTGACCGGGGGAAGGCGCGATGATCGCATCGAGCCGCCGAGGCGCAGCAGGCGAGGAGGACGCAATGGGTACGTCGACTCCGGGGCGTGGTGGGCGGGTCGCGGTCGCCGCGCTGCTGCTGACCCTGCTCGCGATGGGGACTGCCGCCTGCGGCGCCGACACCGGGGACAACCGCCAGGACGCCGCGCCGTCCGCGGTGAGTACCACGCCCGCCGGGCCGGCCACGGTCACCTCCGCCGTGCCGTCGCCGGCCGGTCCGTCACCGACCGAGGCGGCGACCGGATCGTCGGCGCTGCCCATCTACGTGGTCGGCGCGACCGAGCGGGGGCCGCGGCTGTACCGGGAGTTCCGGCGCGGGCAGGCGGCCGGGCTGGAGCGGGTCCGCGCGGCGCTGGAGGGCATGGCGCCGCAGCCGGACGATCCGGACTACAGCACGCTCTGGCCGGGCGTGCGAATCACCGATCTGGGCCGGAACGGTGCCGAGCTCGCCGTCGTGGTGTCGGGACCGCCGTCCGAGCCGGACACCATCGCCGTGCAGCAGCTCGTCTACACGGCCACGGCGGCCGACACCAGCATCCGGCGGGTCCGGATCAGCGGGCCGGGGCTGCCGGCGTCGGCCTACCGCACCCCGTTCGTGCGCGCGCCGCAGGCCGACGTGCTCGCCCCGGTCTGGATCATCTCTCCGGCCGACGGCGCCACGGTCGGGCGGCGGGTCACGCTGCGCGGCGACGCCTCGGTGTTCGAGGCGACCGTCAGCATCGAGGTCATGCGCGGGGCGACCACGGTGCGGAGCACCTTCGCCACCGCGTCGACGGGTGCTCCCGGCCGCGGCATCTGGTCGTCGGTCGTGACGCTGCCGGCGGGCCAGTACGAGCTGCGCGCGTTCGAGTCCTCGGCCAAGGACGGCAGCGTGCAGTACCTCGACACGAAGCGGATCACCGTCCGCTAGGACCTCAGCCGGGCGGGGCGCCGTGCCGGCCCTCGCCGGCGACGAAGCGGGCGGCGCCGGCGGTCGCCTGCCCGCCGGCGGCGAGGGACGCGAGTCCGTGCCGGAACTCGTTCGCCATCGCGTCGGCGTGCGACAGGGCCAGTCCCTCGTACGTGGACAGCCGGTCGTGCCGGAGGCAATCCGGGGGCAGGGCGGCGAGCTCGGCCGCCAGCGCCTCGGCCGCGGCCCGGGCCGATCCGGCCGGCACGACCCGGTCGACCAGGCCCATCCCGAGCGCCTCGGCGGCCGGCACCGGCCGGCCGGTGAGGATGAGGTCGAGCGCGCGACCGAGCCCGACGATTCGCGGCAGCCGTACGGTGCCGCCGTCCATCAGCGGAACTCCCCACCGCCGGCAGAACACCCCGAACACCGCGTCCTCGGCAGCGACCCGGAGGTCGCACCAGATCGCCAGCTCCAACCCGCCGGCGACCGCGTGTCCCTCGATGGCGGCGATCACCGGCTTGCCGAGCTGAATCCTGGTCGGGCCCATCGGGCCGTC
>JBKOXW010000199.1:0-5260 GCA_046744115.1 Actinomycetota bacterium
CACGTCCGCGACGGCGGCTGCCGCTTCCCCGGCTGCGACCGCCCGCCGGCCTGGACGGACGCGCATCACCTGCAGCACTGGATCGATGGCGGCCCGACCCGCCTGGACAACCTGGTCCTGCTCTGCCGCGGCCACCACCGCGTCGTGCACGAGACCGGCTGGCAACTCACCCCCGGCCCGAACAACACCTGGACCGCCACCCCACCACCGACACCCAAGAGCAGAGGACCCGACGCGCTAGCGGCCTGATCGGCCCGCCTGCGTGCGCGTAGTCCTGACGCACAGTGTCGCATGCCATCACCCCTTCGCCCGTGAGCGAGCCACCGCCGGGCGCTGGCGAGTACCGGCCGCCGCGCTGCCGCCGTTCCCGGCCGCCCAGCCAGCGCCGGCAGGGCGGCACGCTCCCGGCTTCGGCGCGCCCGTAGAGCGCGGCTGGCGGCTCGGTGACCGCGAGGTTCTGTGCTTCCTCGTGCCGGCGGGCTAGGACTGGGCATACGTCGCGAGGACGGCGTCGGCGAGCGTGGGCCAGGCGCGTGCGGCCCAGGGACCGAAGTCGCGGTCGGTGAGGGCGACGCAGCCGAGGCGGGCCACCGGGTCGACCCAGAGGAACGTCCCGCTCCGTCCAAAGTGGCCGAACGTGGCCCGGCTGTTGCGGGTGCCGGTCCAGTGCGGGGACTTGTCGTCGCGGATCTCCACGCCGAGGCCCCAGTCGTTGTGCTCCTGCCGGCCGAACCCGGGCACCACGCCGGCCAGGCCGGGGAACTGCACGCGGATCATGTCGGCGTGCGTCTGCTCGTGCAGCAGCCGCGGCGTGAGCAGCTCGCCCGCGACGATCGCCAGGTCCGCGACCGTGCTGACCGCGCCGGAGGCCGCGGAACCGCGCAGCGCCGTCGCCCCCAGCGACAGCCGCTCGCACACCGCCTGCCGCAGGTACTCGGCGAAGCCCATCCCGGTCGTGGCCTCGACGTGCGCGGCGAGCACCTCGTACCCGGCGTTCGAGTAGATCCGTCGGATGCCCGGCCGGGCCACCGGCTTCGGTTGGTCCAAGGCGAGCCCGGAGGCGTGCGCGAGCAGGTGCCGGACGGTCGAGCCGGCCGGCCCTGCCGGCGCGTCCAGCTCCGTGGCGCCTTCCTCGACCGCGACCAGGCAGGCCAGCGCGGACAGCGGCTTGGTCACCGAGGCGAGCCGGTACGGCTCGCCGACCCGCCCGCGCGCCTCGCGTACGCCGTCCGGACCGACCACCGCGGCGGCCACCCGACCGACCGGCCAGGCGTCGATCGCGGCGAGCGCCGCTGCCCTGTCCTCCGCGCCGATCATGACGAAATTGCACCGCTTCCACGGTGTGTCGACTGCACCTTCGTCATGATCGGCGGGGAAGGCGAGCGTGCGGGAGGCCAGCGTGGGGGAGGCCGGCGCGGGCGCGGGCTCGGCGGATCAGCTCGGGCAGGTCCGGCGCGGCGCCGTCGGGCAGCCGGTCGGCCGGGAACCAGCGGACGTCCAGCAGCTCGTCCGTGCGCACCGGAGCAGCCCCAGGCGGCGCCAGGGCCAGAAAGCGGACGTCCAGGTGCCGCGTGGGCACGCCGAGCGAGCAGCTGATCGGGTGTACGTCGAGATGCACCGGCGCCGGGTCGACGACCAGGCCGGCGAGCCCGCTCTCCTCGGCGGCCTCCCGCGCGGCCGCCCCGGCGAGCGACGCGTCGCCGTCTTCGACGTGCCCGCCGAGCTGCACCCAGCCGCCGACGCGCGGATGGAGCGCGAGCAGCACGGCGTCCCGATCCGGGTCCAGCACGAGCGCGCTCGCCGTGATGTGCCCGGGCCGGCAGGACCGGTTCAGCGCGTCGGGCCGCGCATCGAGGTAGGCGAGGAACGCCGTGCGCAGCGCCCGCTGCCCCGGATCGGGGTCGTCGTAGCCGTCGACCACGCGCCGAGCGTCGGCGTGCATCGCCCCGGGGTCCGCGACGCCGGCCAGCGCCCGCTGCCGGCCCAGCTCGATCGCCTCGGCGGTGCCGAGTCGGAACAGGTCGTCCGCGGCCGGTCGGACCAGCGGCTTCGACCCGCGGCCATCGTCCACGACGGACAGTCCACGTACGACGACGGCAGGCACGCCGGCGAGCTTCGGCGCGCCGAGCTCGGCCGCGGCGGCCACCTCGTCGGCGAGCGCGACCTCGGTGAGTTGGAGCAGGTTGCCGTGCCCGTCCGTGGCGCCGCGCAGGTCGACCAGGGCGGGCATGCCGGCCACGCCGATCGCGATGTCGACCAGGCCGGCCCGCCACGGCCGCCCGACCGTGTCGGTCACCACCACCGCGACATCGACGCCGAGAGCCGCACCCAACCCGTCCCGCAGGCGCCCGGCCGACGCGTCCGGGTCCACCGGCAGCAGGGCGATCTCGTCCGCGCGCACGTTCGACAGGTCCACGCCCGCCGAGGCGAGCACCAGCCCGTGCCGGGTCTGCACGATCCGGGTGCGCCCGCGGCTGGCCACGACCCGCACCGTCTCCGCATCGACGGCGCGCTGCCGCTCCGCCTCCCGGCCCGCCGGGTCGGGCGGCGCCGGGACCAGCCGTCCCTCCACCTTGGACATCGCCTTCGAGGTCACGACGACGATGTCGCGGTCGCGGAGCCAGGGTGCCGAGGCGGCGAGCAGCCCGGCGAGGTCGTCACCCGGACGCAGCTCCGGCACCCCGTACACGGGCAGGATCTCGATCCGGCCGAGCGTCGGCTCAGGCACCGGCGACCTCCAGCGCCGCCCGCGCCATCGCCGCGGTCGCCTCCGAACTAGACATCAGCAGTGGCAGCGACCGTACGTCCACGCCGGGCACGGTCGCCGCACCGTCCACCGTGTCCACCAGCCAGCCGTCGAGCACGCCACCGCCGGCCCGGGCGCCGTACCAGCGGCCGACCGCCTCGGCGCTGGTCGCCACGCCGATCGTGGACAGGCAGGCATCGGCCATCCCGCGTATCGGCGCGCCGCCGATGATCGGCGACAGGCCGACGACCCGGGCCGCGGCGGCGCGGACCGCGTCCCGCAGGCCCGGCACGGCGAGGATCGTCCCGACGCTGACCACGGGGTTGCTCGGCGCGAGCAGGATCGCGTCGGCCGCGGCCAGCGCGTCGGCCACACCTGGTGCCGGCTTCGCGTCGTCGACGCCGACCTGGACGAACGCCCGCGCCGGCAGCGCGGCCTGGTGCCGCACCCACCACTCCTGGAAGTGGATCGCCCGCCGGCCGTCCGGCAGGTCCACCACGACGTGCGTCTCCACCCGGTCGTCGGTCATCGGCAGCAGCCGCACGCCCAGGCGCCAGCGCGAGCAGAGCGCCTCGGTCACCGCGGACAGCGGATAGCCGGCGTCCAGCATGCGGGTCCGCACCAGGTGGGTCGCCAGATCCCGGTCGCCCAGGCCAAACCAGTCCGGCTCGACCCCGTACGCGGCCAGCTCTTCCTTGGCCCGCCAGCTCTCGTCGGCCCGCCCCCAGCCTCGCTCGGGGTCGATCCCGCCGCCGAGGGTGTACATCACGGTGTCCAGGTCCGGGCAGATCCGCAGCCCGTGCAGGGTGATGTCGTCGCCGGTGTTCACCAGCGCGGTGATCTCCGCGCTCGGCGCCGCGTCGCGCAGCCCGACCAGGAACCGGGCTCCGCCGATGCCGCCGGCCAGCACAACCACCCGCACGCCGCCATCCTCGCAGAGCGTCCGCCGGGCCTGTCCGACCGCCCGCGTAGGCTCGGCGATGTGCCGGCGAGCCAGCCCCTGAGCGAGACACCGCCCATCGAGAAGGCACCCAGCGAGAGCGCGCTCCGGCGGGCTCTGCGCCGGGCTCGGGACGGGGCGAGCCTTGACGCCACCGAGGCCGCGGTCCTGCTCGCCGCACGCGGCGCACAACTCGACGACCTGCTCGCCTCCGCGGCCCGGGTGCGCGACGCCGGCCTGGCCGCCGCGGGCCGTCCCGGCGTCGTGACGTACAGCCGCAAGGTCTTCATCCCGCTCACCCGGCTCTGCCGGGACCGCTGCCACTACTGCACGTTCGCGACCACGCCGAGCCGGCTGCACGCGGCGTACCTGGAGCGCGACGAGGTCGTCGACATCGCCCGCCGCGGCGCGGCGCTCGGCTGCAAGGAGGCCCTGTTCACCCTCGGCGACCGGCCCGAGCTGCGCTGGCAGGCCGCGCGGGAGTGGCTGGAGCAGCGCGGGTACGCCTCCACGATCGACTACCTGCGCGCCTGCGCGGTGGCCGTGCTGGAGGAGACCGGCCTGCTGCCGCACCTCAATCCCGGCGTGCTGACCTGGCAGGAGCTGCAGCGGCTCAAGCCGGTCGCGCCGAGCATGGGCATGATGCTGGAGACCACGGCCACCCGGCTGTGGGCCGAGCCGGGTAGGGCGCACTACGCCAGCCCGGACAAGGACCCGGCGGTCCGGCTGCGGGTGCTCGAGGACGCCGGGCGCGTCGGCGTCCCGTTCACCACCGGGATCCTCGTCGGCATCGGCGAGACACGGGCCGAGCGCGCCGAGTCGCTGTTCGCGATCCGGCGGGTGGCCCGGGAGTACGGCGCGATCCAGGAGGTGATCGTGCAGAACTTCCGGTCCAAGCCGGACACCGCGATGCGGTCGGTGCCCGACGTGCCGCTCGAGGAGTTCGCGGCGACGGTCGCGGTGGCGCGACTGGTGCTCGGCCCGGGCATGCGTGTCCAGGCCCCGCCGAACCTGGTGGACCTCGACCAGTGCGCGCTGCTGCTGCGCGCCGGCATCGACGACTGGGGCGGCGTCTCGCCGCTCACCCCGGACCACGTCAATCCGGAGCGACCGTGGCCGGAGATCGACCGGCTCGCCGCGGTGACCGCCGAGGCCGGGTTCGCGCTGCGCGAGCGGCTGACCGTCTACCCGCCGTACGTGCGGGAGGGCCGGCCGTGGATCGACCCGCGGCTGCTCGACCACGTCGGCGCGCTGGCCGGTCCGGATGGGCTGGCCGACCCGGACGCTGTTCCGGTCGGGCGGCCGTGGCAGGAGCCGGACGGCGGCTGGGCCTCGACCGGCCGGGTCGACCTGCACGCGAGCATCGACACCGTCGGCCGCACCGCGGACCGGCGCGGGGACTTCGACGGCGTGTACGGCGACTGGGCCGCCGTCGCCGAGCGCCTGCCGTCCGGCAACGGCGGCGGCCCGCCGGCCGCGTCGGCCCCGGTCGAGGCACCCGGCGGCACGACCAGCGACGGCACGGTGGACGCCACGGCCAGCTCCGACGGCATGGCCGGCGCCGACGGCACGCC
>JBKOXW010000128.1:0-11092 GCA_046744115.1 Actinomycetota bacterium
GGCCGCGCTCACCCTGCTCGGCCCGCTGCTGGCCGGGCTGACCGGCCGCCCCCTGCCGGCGCTGCCGACCGCAGCGCTGACGGGGGCGCCGCCGGGCGGCAGCACGGCCGGGACGACGCGGATCCTGCCTGTGCGGAGGGCCCGCGACGGCGCGGTCGAGCCGCTCGGCCGGGACCGGCCGGGCAACCTGTGGGGCGCGGTCCTGGCCGACGCGCTCGCGGTGGTGCGGGACGGCTGGGCCGGCGATCCTGTGCCGCTGCTCGAGCTACCGCAGGGTTGATCCGGCGGACCACCCCGACCTACGCGCCAAGGACCGGCCGCCCCGCGCCGTCCTCCCGCGTCAGGCGGCCGGGTTCGTCAGCGCGATGATGCTGAACGCGCCTCCCTGCGGGTCGGTCAGGCCGGCGACCGGGCCCTGCGGCGAGTCGGTGACCGGGAAGAGCACGGAGCCGCCGAGCTCGGTCACCCGCGCGACCGTCGCGTTCGCGTCCTCGACGTCGAAGTACACCGACCAGAACGGCGGCATCGCCGGAAGCTGGTCGCTCACGTCCATGGCTCCGCCGGCGATCCCGGCCGCGGTGTGGAAGACCTTGTAGCGGGGGCCGCCCTCGCCGGTGGGGAAGTCCTCGAAGCGGACCCCGAGCACGCCCTCGTAGAACGCGGCCGCGCCGTCGAGATCCCGGGTGTTCAGCTCGTTCCAGCAGAACGCGCCGGGCTCGTTGACCAGCTGGGAGCCGGTGTGGGTGCCGGCCTGCCAGAGCCCGAACGTGGCGCCGCTCGGGTCGGCGCCGATGGCCATCCGCCCGTAGTCCATGACGTCCATCGGCGCCATCTGGACGGAGCCGCCGTGCTCGGTTATCCGCTCGGCGACCTTCTCCGCGTCGCTGGTCGCGAAGTAGGTGGTCCACACGGTCGGCATGCCGGCCGGGGCCGGCCGCCCGTCCATGCCGGCGATCCGCTTGCCGTGGAGCATCGCCTGGGTGTAGTTGCCCGTGTTCGGGTCGGGGTTGATGTCGAACTCCCACCCGAACAGCGCCCCGTAGAAGGCGCGAGCACCCTCGGGATCGCTGGTCACGAGTTCCACCCACGACGGGGTGCCCTCGACGTACGACGTGCGCTCGCCCATGGCAGCCTCCTCCAGCTCCGTCCTGCCTCTTGTCGACGCCGAGCACCCTTGCACAGACCACCGACAAGTTCGACCGCCGCTCAGCGGCGGGCGGACACCGCCGACAGGCCGTCCAGCAGCCGCTGGGTCGCCGCGGCGATCTCGGCCACGGCGGAGTCGAACGTCTCCTTGTTGCGCTGCGCCGGCGCCCGGAATCCGCTGATCTTGCGGACGTACTGGAGGGCGGCGGCGTGCACGTCGTCGGTGGTCGCCGGCGGGTCGTACCGGCGCAGGGTCTGAATGCTGCGGCACATACCTGCAGCCTATGTCGGGGCGCCGGCCAGCGACCCAGACGGGGACGCCCAGACATACTGGCGGAGTGACCGAGCCGCACAACCCGCTGCCGCACCACCCGCCCGTCGCCGAGCTGCGCGCCACCGTGGAGAAGGGCGGGGCGGCGAAGTACCACGAGGCCAACGCCGCGAAGGGCAAGCTGTTCGCCCGGGAGCGGGTGCGGCTGCTGGTCGACGAGGGGTCGTTCGTCGAGGACGGCATGTTCGCCAACGTCGTCGCCGGCGACCTGCCCGCCGACGGGGTGGTCACCGGGCAGGCCCGCGTCGAGGGCCGCCCGGTCTGCCTGATGGCGAACGACTCGACGGTCAAGGCCGGCTCGTGGGGCGCCCGTACCGTGGAGAAGATCATCCGGATCATCGAGCGCGCGTACGAGACCGGCGTGCCGATGGTTTACCTGGTCGACTCGGCCGGCGCCCGGATCACCGACCAGGTCGACCTCTTCCCCGGCCGGCGCGGCGCGGGCCGGATCTTCCACAGCCAGGTGCGGGCGTCCGGGTCGGTCCCGCAGGCCTGCGCGCTGTTCGGGCCGAGCGCGGCCGGCGGGGCGTACATCCCCGCGTTCTGCGACGTGGTCGCGATGGTGGACGGCAACGCGTCGATGTACCTCGGCAGCGACCGGATGGTCGAGATGGTCACCGGGGAGAAGACGACGCTGGAGGAGATGGGCGGCGCCCGGGTGCACACCACGGAGTCGGGCGTCGGCCACTTCCTCGCCAAGACCGAGCAGGACGCGCTGGACTTCGTCCGCCGGTACCTGTCCTACCTGCCCTCCAACTGGCAGGGGAGCCCGCCGCTGGGCGAGCCGCGGCAGGCCGGCAAGGGCGACCTGCGGGCGCTCGTGCCGGTCAGCGAGCGGCAGGCGTTCGACATGCGCCGGTACGTTCGGGCGCTGCTGGACGAGGAGTCGTTCTTCGAGATCCACGCGCTGTGGGCGCGCGAGGTGGTCGTCGGCTTCGGCCGGCTGGCCGGCGAGGCCGTCGGCGTGGTCGCGAACAACCCGATGTTCAAGGGCGGCGTGCTGTTCGTCGACTCGGCCGACAAGGCGACCCGGTTCGTGCAGCTGTGCGACGCGTTCAATGTGCCGCTGCTGTTCCTGTCCGACGTGCCGGGCTTCATGGTCGGCGCCGCGGTGGAGAAGCAGGGGATCATCCGGCACGGCGCCAAGATGATCACGGCCGTCTCCGAGGCCACCGTGCCGAAGATCTGCGTGGTGGTGCGCAAGGCGTACGGCGCGGGGCTGTACGCGATGGCCGGCCCCGGCTTCGAGCCGGACGCGACGCTGGCCCTGCCGACCGCGAAGATCGCCGTTATGGGCGCGGAGGCCGCGGTGAACGCGGTCTACGCGAACAAGATCGCGGCGATCGAGGACCCGGCCGGGCGGGAGGCGTTCGTCGCGGCGAAGCGGGCCGAGTACGACACCGACATCGACATCGTCCGGCTGGCCAGCGAGCTGGTCGTGGACGCGATCGTCGAGCCGGAGGACCTGCGGGCGGAGCTGATCGCCCGGTACGCGGCGGCGCGCGGCAAGGAGCGGCACTTCTCCCGCCGCCGGCACGGCGTCACCCCGGTCTGAGCCCGGCGAGCGCCGGGATCGTCGGGTCAGGCGGCCGCGGGCTCCTCGACCGGCTCGGCCGGCTCCGGGTGCGGCGGGAAGACCCAGCGCTTGTACGACCAGAACCGGAACACCGTGCCCAGCGCGATGCCGACGAACTTGGCCGCGTTCAGCGCGAGCGGCGAGGTGAGGCCGAGCACGTAGAACGAGCCGGCGACGACGACGCTGGACAGGGCGAGGGCGAGCAGGTTGATCAGGATGAACAGGCTGTACTCGCGGCGCAGCCCGGTGCGGGCCCGGTGGGAGAACGACCAGTGCCGGTTGCCGAAGTACGAGATCGTCGTCGCCGTGCCGGTGGATAGCACGTTCGACGTGGTCGGCCCCAGGCCGACCCGGAAGTGCAGCAGGTTGAACAGGCCGACGTCGACGAACAGGTTGACGGCGCCCACGACGCCGAACGCCGACATCTCCTTGAGCAGGACATGCCACGGTGTGGTGAAGCGGTCGAGGAGTCGGCGAAGCAGGCGCACCGGGGCAGTGTACGGGGCGTGAGCGGGGCCGGTCCGGCCGAAACGTGCAGACCGGGCCCGCCTCGACGGGGCCATGTCACCATCATGGGGCGACCGGCGATCCCGGTCATCGGCGGATGGCAGAGGATGGTGCACGTGCCCGACTACCGGCTCGACGAGGAGCAGGACGCGTTCCGGCGCACGGTCGAGGACTTCGCCCGTACCGTCGTCGCACCGCTGGCCTTCGAGTTCGACGAGCGCGCCGAGTTCCCGTACGGCGTCGTCAGGCAGATGGGCGAGATGGGCCTGTTCGGCCTGCCATTTCCGGACGAGTACGGCGGGATGGGCGGCGACTACTTCGCCCTCTGCCTGGCCATCGAGGAGCTGGCCCGGGTCGACTCGTCGGTGGCGATCACGCTCGAGGCGGCGGTGTCCCTGGGTGCGATGCCGGTCTACCGGTTCGGCACCGAGCAGCAGCGCAAGGACTGGCTTCCCCCGCTGTGCGCGGGCCAGGCGCTCGGCGCGTTCGGGCTGACCGAGCCCGGCGGCGGGTCGGACGCGGGCGCGACGAGGACGACCGCGCAACTGGTCGAGGGCGAGTGGGTGATCAACGGCACCAAGGCGTTCATCACGAACTCCGGCACCGAACTCACCCGGCTGGTCACCGTCACCGCGGTGACCGGCGACCCCGACGCGCGGCAGAAGGAGATCTCCGCGATCCTGGTGCCGGTGCCCCGCGCCGGCTTCTCCGCCTCGAAGAAGTACTCGAAGGTCGGCTGGCACGCCTCGGACACCCGGGAGCTGTCCTTCACCGACTGCCGGGTGCCGGCCGAGAACCTGCTCGGCGAGCGGGGCCGCGGCTACGCGAACTTCCTGTCCATTCTGGACGAGGGGCGGATCGCGATCGCCGCGCTCGGGGTGGGGCTCGCCCAGGCCTGCGTGGACGAGTCGGTGCGCTACGCGAAGCAGCGCGAGGCGTTCGGCCGCCCGATCGGCGCGTTCCAGGCCATCCAGTTCAAGATCGCGGACATGGAGACGCGGGCCCACGTGGCCCGGCTGGCGTACTACGACGCGGCCGCGCGGATGCTCGCCGGGGAGCCGTTCAAGAAGCAGGCCGCGATGGCGAAGCTGTTCGCGTCCGACGCTGCCGTGGTCAACGCGCGGGAGGCGACGCAGATCCACGGCGGGTACGGCTTCATGAACGAGTTCCCGGTCGCCCGGCACTGGCGGGACGCGAAGATCCTGGAGATCGGCGAGGGCACCAGCGAGGTGCAGCGCATCCTCATCTCCCGGGAGCTCGGTCTTGGCTGAGCGCGGTCGCCGGCCCGCGGAGGGGGACCTGCCCGTGGTCGGGATGGTCGGGGCCGGGCAGCTGGCCCGGATGACCCACCAGGCGGCGATCTCGCTCGGTCAGTCGCTGCGGGTGCTCGCCGCCGGGCCGGACGAGTCGGCCGCGCTGGTCACCCCCGCCGTGGTCGTCGGCGACTACCGGTCCTACCGGGACCTCGCCCGCTTCGCGGCCGGCTGCGACGTGCTCACGTTCGACCACGAGCACGTGCCGACCGAGCACGTCCGCCGGCTCGCCGCGGCCGGGCACGCCGTCTTCCCGAGCGCGGACGCGCTGGTGTGCGCCCAGGACAAGCGGGCGATGCGGGAGCGCCTCGGCGCGTTCGGCCTGCCCCTGCCGCGGTGGGCGCCGGTGACCTCGGTCGAGGACGTCAAGGCGTTCGGCGCCGAGGCGGGCTGGCCGGTCGTCGTCAAGGCCGGCAGCGGCGGCTACGACGGCCGCGGCGTGTGGATGGTCGCCGACGCCGACGACGCCGGCCCGCTGCTCGCGGGCGGCCTGCCGCTGCTCGTCGAGGAGCGGATCGTGATGCGGCGGGAGCTGGCCGCGGTCGTCGCCCGCTCGCCGTACGGGCAGGGCGCGGCCTGGCCGGTGGTGGAGACCGTGCAGCGGGACGGTGTGTGCACGGAGGTGCTCGCGCCGGCGCCGGGCCTGGACCCGGACGTGGCCGCGGCCGCGACGCGGCTCGCGCTCACGGTGGCGGCGGAGCTCGGCGTGGTGGGCGTGCTCGCGGTGGAGCTGTTCGAGACGGACGCC
The DNA here is from genome assembly GCA_046744115.1 of Actinomycetota bacterium. Taxonomy (GTDB): domain Bacteria; phylum Actinomycetota; class Actinomycetes; order Mycobacteriales; family CADCTP01; genus JBKOXW01. The sequence goes on from JBKOXW010000128.1 coordinate 5,622, forward strand.
GGCCTGCTGGTCAACGAGCTGGCGATGCGCCCGCACAACAGCGGGCACTGGACGATCGAGGGCAGCCGGACCTCCCAGTTCGAGCAGCACCTGCGGGCGGTGCTCGACTACCCGCTCGGCGGCACGACGCGCACCGCCCCCGCCGTGGCGATGGCGAACGTGGTCGGCGGCCGCGCGGGACCGGTCACCCTGGACGAGCGGGTGCACCACTGCCTGGCGCGCTGGCCGTCTGTGAAGGTGCACCTGTACGGGAAGGCGCCGCGACCCGGCCGGAAGCTCGGCCACGTGACCGCGCTGGGCGCGGATCCCGCCGAGGTCCGCGCCCGCGCCGCCGCCGCCGCCCGCTCCCTCAGCGATCTCAGCGACGGGGAGGAGCGGTGAGCCCGCGGGCGCCGGTGGTGGGCGTGATCATGGGCAGCGACTCGGACTGGGCCGTGATGTCCGCGGCTGTCCAGGCGCTGCGCGAGTTCGACGTACCGCATGAGGCGCGGGTCACCTCCGCCCACCGCACCCCGCGGGACATGCTGGCGTACGGCTCGACGGCGACGGAGCGGGGGCTGCAGGTGATCATCGCCGGGGCGGGCGGCGCCGCGCACCTGCCCGGCATGATCGCCAGCGTCACGCCGCTGCCGGTCATCGGCGTACCGGTGCCGCTGGCCCACCTCGACGGCCTGGACTCGCTGCTCTCGATCGTGCAGATGCCGGCCGGCGTGCCGGTGGCCACCGTCTCGGTCGGCGGCGCCCGCAACGCCGGGCTGCTTGCGGTCCGCATTCTCGCCGCCGCGGACCCGGCGCTGCGCGACCGGATGGTCGCGTTCCAGGCCGCGCTCGCCGACACTGCCCGGGCCAAGGACGCCGCGCTCCGCGAGCAGCTCGGCGGCGACGCGTCCGTGTAACCGTCAGTCGACCGTGCCGGCCGGCACCACCCACTCCGCCGGCTGCCCGGTCACCGACGCGATCAAGTCGAAGTCGCGGTCGTAGTGCAACACCGTGAGCTGGTGCGCCTCCGCGCACGCGGCGATCAGCAGGTCCGCCAGCGACACCCCGCGGTGCTGGCCTCGCTTGGCGAGCCGCCGCTGCACGTCGATCGCACGCTCGGCGGCCCGCTCGGTCAGCGGCACCATCGGGATCGTGCCGATGCGGAAGGTGTGTAAGCGCTCGTAACTCGCCGCATCCTGGGCCCCGAGCAGGACCTCCAACTCGACCGCCGCACACGTGGCGAGATCGCCCGCGAGCAACAACCGGTCGATCGTCGCCGCGACCTCCGGGAGATGCATCCGGCCAACCGCGCTCGTGTCAGCCAGATAGCGCTGGCTCACCGCCAGGCTCGTCTCCGGAAGTCCGGGTCGCGCAGCTCGGCGTGGGGATCGTGGGTGCGTACGTACTCGATGTACTCTTCCGCGACCTTGCGCCGGACGATCTCCCGCAGGGCCGCCTCGATCGTCTGCTTCTTCGTCTTCGTCCCCAGGTAGTGCTGCGCCCGCGCGAGCAGCGCGAAGTCGATGTCGACCAGGGTCTTCGGCACGGATAGCATCGTACGCCTCCTCGCGGTAGACAGTGATCATCTACTCACGATATCCACGCTAGGGCTGGCGATAGGGCGTCACAGTCGATCTGTGGATATCGGTAGGAGCCGGTGGATCAGCGCGGGCCGTGCGCGGACCACTCGATCGCCGGGCAGTGGTCCATCACCACGTCGAGCCCGGCGGCCACGGCCCGGTCGGCGGCGGCCTCGTCAATCACGGCCAGCTGCAGCCAGACCGCCTTGGCGCCCGCCTTCACGGCGTCGTCGACGTGCGCGCCGGCCTGGTCGGCCCGACGGAAGATGTCGACCACGTCGACGTCGAACGGGATATCCAGCACCGTCCGGTAGCCCTGCTCACCGTGCACGGTCTCGCCGGCCGGATTCACCGGCACGATTCGCTTCCCGTGCGACTGGAGGAACCGCGCCACGCCATAGGCCGGCCGGGACGGATTCTCCGTCAGCCCCACCACCGCCCATACCTCGTGCCGCAGCAGCCGCTCGATCGTCTCGGTGTCTCCGCGTGCCATGCCGCCGCAACGCCCGCCGGCGTGGCGGATGTTCCGGTGAGGGCGGCGCAGGCTAGGGACGGCCCAGGGCTAGGGACGGCCCAGCGCGCGGTAGACCCAGCCGGCGGCGCGCCAGGCCGCCGGGTCCAGCGCGTTCCGCCCGTCCACGATCCGCCGCCCGGCGACCACCGAGCCGAGCAGCTCCGGGCTCATCTCGCGGAACTCGCTCCACTCGGTGAGTACCAGCACCACGTCCGCGTCCCGGGCTGCGGCGAGCGCGGTGTCCGCGTACGCGAGCTCCGGGTACACCCGGCGCGCGTTGCCCATCGCCGCGGGGTCGTACACGGTCACCTCGGCGCCCTGCCGCTGCATCGCCGCCGCCACGTCCAGGGCCGGCGAGTCGCGGATGTCGTCGGAGTTCGGCTTGAACGCCGCACCCCACACCGCCACTCGGCTGCCGGAGAACGTACCGTCCAGCAGCTCCCGCGCCAGGTCGACCGTGCGGGCCCGGCGGCGCATGTTGATCGCGTCCACGTCGGTCAGGAACGCCAGCGCCTGGTCCACGCCGAGCTCCTCGGCCCGGGCCATGAACGCGCGGATGTCCTTGGGCAGGCAGCCGCCGCCGAAGCCGAGGCCGGCGTGCAGGAAGCGGCGGCCGATCCGGTCGTCGTAGCCGAGCGCCTCGGACAGCTTCGTCACGTCGGCGTGCACCACCTCGCACACCTCGGCCATCGCGTTGATGAACGAGATCTTGGTGGCGAGGAACGAGTTCGCGGCGACCTTGACGAGCTCGGCGGTGGCGAAGTCGGTCACCACGACCGGGCAGCCGGCCTCGATCACCGGCGCGTACACCTCGCGCAGCCGTTGCTCGGCCGACGCCGACGCGACGCCGAACACCAGCCGGTCCGGGCGCAGGGTGTCCTCCACCGCGAACCCCTCGCGGAGGAACTCCGGGTTCCACGCGACCTCGACGCCGGAACCGGTGGCCAGCGAGGCGACCAGCTGCGCCATCCGGGCCGCGGTGCCGGCCGGCACGGTCGACTTGCCGACGACCAGGGCCCCGTCGCGGAGCAGCGGCGCCAGCGTGCCGAACGCCGCCTCCACGTAGCTGAGGTCGGCCGCGTACCCGTCCCTGCGCTGCGGCGTGCCCACACAGACAAAGTGCACATCCGCGAACGTGGCCAGCTCCTCGTACGAGGTGGTGAACCCCAGCCGTCCGGTGTCCAGGCTCTTGCGCAGCAGCTCGCCCAGGCCGGGCTCGAAGAACGGCACGTCGCCCTCGGAAAGCCTCCGCACCTTGTCCGCGTCGACGTCGAGGCCGACCACCTCGAAGCCCAGCTCGGTCATGCTCACCGCGTGGGTGGCCCCGAGATAGCCGGTGCCGAGCACGCCGATGCGCGGCTTGCCGGTGGCGGCGGTCGTGGACATCCTGGGTCTCCCTACCGAACGGGGTCTCGCTGCCGGGCTGGACGGCGCCGTCATGCCGCGTCAGGGTAAGGGACGGGCGCGACGAACCGGCGCAGGAGCCCCTCGACTACGGTTGCTACCGGGAGGTAACCGGCCGTGGACCCTTCGTTCGACCTCTACCGGCTCAGCGACGAGCACCAGCTGCTGCGGCAGACCGTACGCCAGCTCGCCGAGGACAAAATCGCGCCGCGGGCGGCTGAGGTCGATGAGACCGCCGAGTTCCCGTGGGACGTGTACGAGGCGCTGCGCAAGGCCGAGCTGCACGCCGTGCACATCCCGGCCGAGTACGGCGGGGTGGGCGCGGACTCGATCGCCACCGCGATCGTGATCGAGGAGGTGGCCCGGGCCTGCGCGACCAGCTCGCTCATCCCCGGGGTGAACAAGCTCGGCACGATGCCGCTGCTGCTGGCCGCTGACGAGCCGCTCAAGCAGGAGGTGCTGGGCGCGATCGCGCGCGGGGACGCGATGATCTCGTACGCGCTGTCGGAGCGGGAGGCCGGCTCGGACGCGGCGGCTATGCGGACCAGGGCGGTCCGCGACGGCGACTCCTGGGTGCTCAACGGCACCAAGTGCTGGATCACCAACGCGGGCGTGTCGGCGTACTACACGGTGATGGCGGTGACCGAGCCGGGCGCGGGCGCCAACGGCATCTCCGCGTTCGTGGTGCACGCCGACGACCCGGGGTTCTCGGTCGGCACGAAGGAGCGCAAGCTCGGCATCAAGGGCTCGCCGACCCGCGAGATCCACTTCTCGGACTGCACGATCCCGGTGGGGCGGATCATCGGCGAGCCGGGCAGCGGCTTCAAGACCGCGCTGCGCACGCTCGACCACACCCGGCTCACGATCGGCGCGCAGGCCGTCGGCATCGCGCAGGGCGCGCTTGACGCGGCGCTCGCCTACACGAGCGAGCGGCGCCAGTTCGGCCAGCGGATCAGCGACTTCCAGGGCGTCCAGTTCATGCTCGCCGACATGGCAATGAAGACCGAGGCGGCCCGCCAGCTCGTGTACGCAGCGGCCGGCAAGGCAGAGCGCGGCGAGGCGGACCTCACCTTCCACTCGGCGGCGGCCAAGGTGCTCGCCTCGGACACCGCGATGGAGGTCACCACCGACGCGGTCCAGCTGTTCGGGGGGTACGGCTACACGAAGGACTTCCCGGTCGAGCGGATGATGCGGGACGCCAAGATCACCCAGATCTACGAGGGCACCAACCAGATCAACCGAATGGTCATGGCGCGAGCGCTACTTCGTTAGCTGCCTGGATCGCGGCGCGGGTTCAGCGGAGCAGCTCGTCGGTGTGCGGCAGCCGGCCGTTGACCCGCAGCCGGCGCAGCCAGCCGTCCCAGCCGGGCCGATCGCGGAGCGCCCGCAGCGCCAGCCGGGCGCCGTCCCGATCGCCGCGCTGCGCGGCGGCGAGCGCGGCGTGCAGGTCGCGCACCCCCTCCGGCGCCTCCCGGCTGAGCAGCTCCCAGTCGCCGGTCTCGTACGCGCGCTGCAGCCGCAGCAGCCGGCCGAGCTCGGCGACCGGGTCGGCGGCGTCGTCGACCCGCAGGTCGACCAGCACGCCGTCCCACGGTGCGGCGTCGTCCCGCTGCCCGGACACCACCAGCAGCGCGGCGGACTGCCGGCCGCGCAGGTCGCCGCCGGCATCCTGGCCGGCCGCCAGCCCGGCGACCAGCCGGGCGGCGAGGTCGCCGTCCGCCTCGGCGTACCCGTCGGCGAGCGAGGGCACCACCGACCGGGAGGCGAGCATGTTGCCCTGCACCGAGAAGTCGGTGCCGACCGAGTGGCCGCAGGCCGACAGGCACTCGCCGCCGGTCCACGCGGCCGGCAGGCCACCGCCGCCGATCACCGCGACCTGGCGCTGGCCGGCCTCCGGGTCGTCGGCGACCAGCGGGTCGAGCGCGCGCTGCGCAGACCGCCCGGCGGCGAGCAGGTCGAGCGCCCGCGGCCCGTACCCGCGGTTCGACGAGGCC
>JBKOXW010000012.1:0-5608 GCA_046744115.1 Actinomycetota bacterium
TGCGCTCTCCGCCGCCATCCTCTGCGCCCGCTCTCGGGCTTCACTGGCAGCCTGGGCGCCGGCGGGGGTGGCGTAGCGCGGCACGTCGCCGAACCGGGAATGCCAGAGCAGGTGGTCCCAGTGGGGATGGGTGGAGAACCCGGCGACCACCGGAATGCCGAGCCGCTCCACGTCATCGGCGAGCTGGTTCAGATCGGAACCGTCGATGCCGGGATCGACCAGGATCAACCCACCCTCGCCGCGCACCACGATGGCATTGCTCCAGACCCACTCGCTCTGCCGGACCCAGACGCCGTCGGCCACCTGACTCAGCATCGGTTCACTTTGTCAGGTGTCTCCGTCCGGCGCGAGTTGCGACGCCCTTCGGGTCCGGATTCGGGACCGGCGGGCGTCCCCCGAAACGCTCACATGCCGCAGAGGGTGCGCGGCTCGGCGCCCGGCGCAGCCGTGATCTACCAGCACGCCAACCGGGACCGCGATCGCGCGATTGCCGCCGCGCCAGATGCACTGATCGTGGCTGCCCGTCGCGATCGAGAGCGTGCATCTGGCACGCAAGTGGCACGCTCGGCGGCGGGCTAGCAAGAACTTCCTGGTGGAGCTGAGGGGACTCGAACCCCTGACCCCCACACTGCCAGTGTGGTGCGCTACCAACTGCGCCACAGCCCCAGGTGCAACGTCCGATGGTACAGGCCGGCGGGATGGGAGGTGGCCGGTGTTCGACCCGGTGGCGGAGGGGATGTCCGGCGACGAGCGGGCGGCGCTGCAGGAACGGCGGCTGCGCGACATGGTCGACCGGCTGCTCGCGGTGAACGGCGTGCAGGGACGGCGGCTGCGGGAGGCCGGCGTCACCAGCGGGCACGACGTCAGCCTCGGCGACCTGGCCGGGCTGCCGACGACGAGTAAGCGGGACCTGTGGGACAACTACCCGTGGGACATGCTGGCCGTGCCGCGCGAGCAGGTCCTCGTCGTGCACGGCTCCAGCGGCACCGGAGGGCGGCCGACCCTGGTCGCGTACACGCGCGGCGACCTGGACCTGTGGGCGGCGATGTGCGCGCGATCGCTGGCCGCGGCCGGCGCCACCGCCGGCAGCGTCGTACACAACGCTTACGGCTACGGGCTGTTCACCGGCGGGCTCGGCATCCACCAGGGCGCCATCGCGCTCGGCGCCACGGTGGTCCCGGTCTCGGGCGGGTTCACCGAGCGGCAGATCACCCTGCTGCGGGACCTGCGGCCGGACATCCTCACGTGCACGCCGTCGTACGCCGTCTACCTCGGCGAGGCGCTGCGCGAGTCCGGTGTGGACCGAGCCGACATCCCGGTCCGCGCGGGCCTGTTCGGGGCGGAGCCGTGGACCGAGGGGATGCGCGCCCAGATCGAGGAGCTGCTGCCGCTGAAGGCGCTCGACATCTACGGACTGTCCGAGGTGATCGGTCCAGGCGTGGCGACGGAGTGCCTACCTCAGCAGAGCGGGCTGCATGTGAACGAGGACCACTTCCTGGTGGAGACGCTCGACCCGGACACCGGCGCGCCCACCCCGCCCGGCCGGCCCGGCGACCTCACGTTCACCACGCCGACGAAGCAGGCCCTGCCGCTGCTGCGCTACCGCACCGGCGATGTCGCCAGCCTCGACCACACGCCGTGCCCGTGCGGGCGGACGCTGGTCCGGATGAGCAAGGTCACCGGTCGCGTCGACGACATGATCGTGGTACGCGGGGTGAACGTCTTCCCGAGCGAGGTGGAGGCGGTGCTGCTCGGCCACGCCGGGGTCGCGCCGCACTACCTGATCGTCGTCGACCGGCGTACCCCGGCCACGCGGCTGGTCGTCGCGTGCGAAGTGGACGGCGCGCCGGAGCAACAGCGGCCCGCCCTTGCCGAGGCGCTGCGCAGCCGGCTCGGGCTGCATGCCGAGGTCGTCGTCGTTCCATCCGGGACGGTGCCGCGGACCGAGATCGGCAAGGCGCGCCGCCGGGTCGACTGGACCGGCGGCGAGCCGCCGCTGCCGGGCCTGGAGCAAACCTGACCCTACCTGGGGCGGACGTAGTGTGGGGTGGTGACCGACACCAGCCGCATCCCCACCGACCTGTGGGACGCCGAGCCCGGATATCTCAACACCGCCAGCTACGGCCTGCCGCCCCGGACGGCCTGGGAAGCGTTCCAGTCCGCGCTGGCGGACTGGCGGGCGGGCCGCACCAGCTGGGAGCCGTGGGCCGAGACCGTCGACCTCTCGCGCGCGACGTTCGCCCGGCTCGTGCATGCCGACCCGGCCGACGTCGCGGCCGGCTCGACCGTCTCCGAGCTCGTCGGCCTCATCGCGGCGGCGCTGTCGGACGGCGCCCGGGTGGTGGTGCCGGAGATCGAGTTCGCCTCGAACCTCTTCCCCTGGATGGTGCACGCCGACCGCGGCGTCGAGGTAGTCACGGTGCCCACCGACCGGCTCGCCGACGCCATCGACGCGCGCACCACAGTGGTCGCGTTCAGCGCGGTCCAGTCGTCCAACGGCGAGGTCGCCGACCTGGACTTGATCATCGGCGCCGCGCGGGCACATGACGCCTTCGTCGTGCTCGACGCGACCCAGGCGATCGGCTGGCTGCCGCTGGACGCTCGTCGCGTCGACGCCCTGGTCTGCGGCGCGTACAAGTGGCTGATGTCCCCGCGCGGCAGCACGCTCATGACGATCAGCCCGGCGCTGGCCGAGCGGGTCCGCCCGCTGGCGGCGGGCTGGTTCGCCGGCGACGACGTGCACGCGTCCTACTACGGGCCACCGCTGCGGCTGGCCAAGGACGCGCGGCGGTTCGACGTCTCCCCGGCCTGGCACTGCTGGGTCGGCACCGCGGTCAGCCTGGAGGTGGTCGAGCAGATCGGCGTCGACGCGATCCACGACCACGACGTGGCGCTGGCGAACCGGTTCCGTGCCGGCCTCGGCCTTCCCCCGTCGAACAGCGCGATCGTCTCGCACGACGTCCCGGACGCCGCGGATCGGCTGGCCGCTGCGGGCATCCGGGCCGCCACCCGGGCCGGCTCGCTGCGCGCGGCGTTCCACGTCTACACGACCGACGACGACGTCGACCGCGCCGTGGGCGCGCTGGGCGGCCCGGTCGGCTAGGCAGGAGCCGGCTCAGCGGCCCAGCGCGCGGCTGACCGCCTCCCGCAGGCTCGACCCGTCGAGCTGCTGCAGCATCTCGCCGTCCACCAGCACCGTCGGCGTCCCGACGATCCCGCCCTTGGAGGCGCCGTCGGTCGCGCGCGACACGAACCCCTTGTACTTTTCGGTCCGGACGCAGTCGGCGAACGTCTGGCTCGTTGCGCCAACCTGCCGCCCGAGCTCCACCAGCTGGTCGTTGCTCGGACCCGGCGTGCCCTCCGGCGGCTGGTTGGCGAAGAGCAGGCCGTGGAACTCCTGGAAGACGCCGGCGTCCGCGGCGCAGTAGCCCGCGTTGGCCGACCGCGACGAGTACCGGTTCGGCGACTCGCGGTCCAGGAACGCGATCATGTGATAGCGCTCCTGCACGAGATCGGAGTCGGCGTAGTCGGCCAGCACCGGTCCGGCGCCGTCCTCGAAGCTCCTGCAGGCCGGGCACTGGAAGTCCTCGAAGATCTCGATGATCACGCGCGGGTTGTCCGAGCCGATCTTGACGCCCTCCACCACGTCGATCGCCTGTGGGCGCGGGCCGCCGGTGTCGGTGCGGGCCGCCTGCACGCCGACGCCGACGCCGGCCACCACGACGAGCAGGACCCCGCAGAGTGCGGAGACCCGCTGGACCCGCCGCTCCCCCTCCTTCCGGCGCATCTCGGCCAGCGCGGCCATCCGCTCCTGGGCGGCCCGCGACCGCCGCGGGCCGACCCGGGCCGCCTCCCGCTCGGCACCGCCCGCCCGGCGCACCGCGTCGTCCGCGGCCAACCTCGTCCGCGGCCACCACGCCAGCAGGCCGGACAGCAGCAGAAGTCCGACGTCGCGCAGGATCTCGACGGTGTACCGGGTCTGCGCGCCGGCGGCGAGATTGCCACCGCCGCCGAAGCAGCCGCACTCGATGCGCAGCCCGCGCGCGGCCGCGGACACCATCGCGGCCAGGTACACGACCAGCAGCGCGACCGACACCAGCGCCGCCAGCCGGACCGCCAGCCCGACGAGCAGCAGCAGGCCGAGCGCGACCTCGGCGTACGGCAGCCCGTACGCGACGGCCTTGGCCAGCCACTCGGGCAGCAGCCGGTACGCCCGCACCGAGCGCAGGCTCTCCGCCGGGTCACCGATCTTGCCGGCGCCGGCGTAGATCCACACGGCGGCGAGCACGAGGCGTGCCGCGGTCGCCAGCCACTCCCGCGCGGCGGTCCACCGGCCCGAAGCCGGCGTACGCGGTCCGGCCGGCGCGCTCATCGTCGTCGACGACACGGCCTGCTCACTCCTCACTGTCCGCGCGGCGCCCGATCGGGCCCGCGTCGTCGCTGCGGGCTGTCCCACCGACGGTAACCGCAGCGCGCCGGGCGGTCAGCCCCAGGGCCAGGCCGGCGAGCCCGGCCAGCACGCCGACGCCGCCGAGCACCAGCGCCAGGGAGACCTGGGCTTGGCTCGGCGAGTCGTCCGAAACGACGCCGGCCGCGGAACCCGCCGGGCCGGCGGCCTCCCCGCCGTCGCCGGACGCCAGGGCCAGCACGGGCGCCGGGTGCTCCGGCTCCTCGGTGCTGCCCGGCGCCGGCTCCTCGATCCAGGCCACCTCGGTACCGTCGCTGTAGAGCTGGACCGCCTTGAACGTGATCGCCTCGGCCTGCGGCAGCGGGCCCGCGCTGACCTGGAACTCGTCGAACTCCCCCGGCTTGATACCGGCCGACCGCGTCGCGGCCCGCCAGTCGATCACGCTCACCGCCTCGGTGACCTCGCCCTGCTCCACGGCCACCGGGGTGGGCAGCGCCATCCGGTCGACCGAGTACGTCCAGCCGCCATGCGGCTTCACCGCCACGAACGCGAGCGGCGTCTCGGTCGGGAACTGCACCCGCAGACCGACCGTCGACGCCGTGGCGCTCTCCGTCGGCACCCGGAAGGTGATCACCACGAACTCCCCCGGGGCCGCTCCCGGTGCCGACACGGTGACGTGCGCGGACGCGGGGAGCGCGGTGACGACGGCGGTGAGCGCGGCGACGCCTGCGATGGCGAGCAGCCTGGTTGCGAGCCGGGGCATGCGGCTGGTCTCCTCCAGGGACGGTCACTGTGGACGGTTCACGGTGGTTCACTGTGGACGGTCTAGCGGATCGGCACGTCGGCCTGCGCGACGCTGCTGTCGAACTCGCCGACCCGCACCCGGACGACGAACTCCCACGTGCCCGAGCTCGGCAGCGACGCCGAGGTGGACTCGAACCGACCGGGCTCGGTCCGGTTCAGCTCCACCGGCAGCGGCCCGATCTGCGCGGACGGCAGCGCCACCGAGAGCGTGACCTCCTGCGGATCGCGCGGCTCGCCGCTGTCGTCGAAGACCGACAGCCGCACCGTGTTGGCACCCTGCCGCGCAGGCGTGATCGACAGCTGCACCGAGCCGCCGTCGGCCAGCCGCAGCGTCGTGCCGTACGGGGCGACGTAGCTCGCCTTCGCCGGCACCTGCCCGACGAGCACGGCGGTCAG
>JBKOXW010000197.1:0-9202 GCA_046744115.1 Actinomycetota bacterium
AACGAGTGCTGGCAGGCCGACGTCACCCACTACCGGCTCACCGGCCTGGACGGCACACCCGGCGCCGAGGTGGAGATCCTGACCTGGCTCGATGACTGTTCCCGCTACGCCCTGTCGGTGACCGCGCACCACCGGGTGAGCGGCCCGATCGTGCTGGCCGGGTTCAGGCAAACCGTTGCCACGTATGGCGTTCCGGCCTCGACGTTGACGGACAACGGCATGGTGTTCACCACCCGCCTGTCCGGCGGCAGGGGCGGCCGCAACGGCCTGGAGACCGAGCTACGCCGCCTCGGTGTGGTCCAGAAGAACTCCCGCCCCAACCACCCGACCACCTGCGGCAAGGTCGAGCGCGTCCACCAGACGACGAAGAACTGGCTACGCGCCCAACCGGCCCAGCCCACCACCATCGCCGAGCTGCAGACGCTGCTCGACGCCTTCGTCACCACCTACAACCAACACCGGCCGCACCGCTCGCTGCCGCACCGCGCCACCCCGGCCGCGGTCTACACCACCCGGCCCAAGGCGACGCCCCGCGGCGGGCGCGAGCACGACACCCACGACCGCGTCCGCCACGACACCATCGACACCGCCGGCACCGTCACCCTGCGCGTCCACGGCCGCCTCCACCACATCGGCATCGGCCGAACCCACGCCCGAACCCGCGTCATCCTGCTCATCCAGGACCTACACATCCGAGTCATCCACGCCACCACCGGCGAACTCCTCCGCGAGCTGACCCTCGACCCGGCCAAGGACTACCAGCCCACCGGGCAGCGACCCGGCCGAACACCCCGCAAATGAGGGTTCACACCCATTCCGATCTCCTGAGAGATCACAAACGTGCCCCCGGTGGGATTCGAACCCACACTTGCGGGATTTTGAGGCCCGTTCCTCTACCGATTGGGATACGGGGGCGTCGATCGTGCGCGTCAAGCCTAGCCCGGTACGCTGTCCGTTCGGCCCGCGCACACGCTGCCAGGAGTACCCGTGACCGAAGCGCCCGCCCGCCGCGTCCTCATCGCCGAGGACGAGGCCCTGATCCGGCTCGACCTCAAGGAGATGCTCGAGGAGGAGGGCTACGACGTCGTCGGCGAGGCCGGCGACGGCGAAGAGGCGGTCGCGCTGGCCGCGCAGCTCCGCCCCGACCTGGTCATCCTGGACGTGAAGATGCCCAAGGTGGACGGCATCACGGCGGCCGAGCAGATCGCCGGGGACCGGATCGCACCGGTGATCATCCTGACCGCGTTCAGCCAGCGCGACCTGGTCGAGCGGGCCCGCGAGGCCGGCGCGATGGCCTACCTGGTCAAGCCGTTCCAGAAGAAGGACCTGCTGCCGACGATCGAGATGGCGGCGTCCCGGTTCGCCGAGATCGTCGCGCTGGAGCAGGAGGTCAGCGGGCTGCAGGAGCGGCTGGAGGCGCGCAAGACGATCGAGCGGGCCAAGGGCCTGCTGATGACCGAGCACGGGATGAGCGAGCCGGAGGCGTTCCGCTGGATCCAGCGCACCGCGATGGACCGGCGGACCACGATGCGCTCGGTCGCGGACAAGGTGCTGGGCGCGGGCTTCGACATCACCGCCGACCCGGCCCGCTGACCCGTCCTACCGGCGGCGGCCGTCCCCGGTCGTGCTGGGGCCCGTCGTGCTGGGACCGAGCTCGCCGCCCAGATAGGCGGCCTTCACCTCGGGATCGTCGAGCAGGTCCCGGGCCGGGGCACTCTTCACGATCCGCCCGGTCTCCAGCACGTACGCCCGGTGCCCGATCTGCAGCGCCTGCTGCGCGTTCTGCTCGACCAGCAGGACGGTGGTGCCGCGCCGGTTGATCTCCTCGATGATCGAGAAGATCTGCTTGACCAGCATCGGCGCCAGGCCCATCGACGGCTCGTCCAGCAGCAGCACCTTGGGCCTGGCCATCAGCGCGCGGCCGATCGCGAGCATCTGCTGCTCGCCGCCGGACATCGTGCCGCCCGCCTGCCGCTTGCGCTCGGCCAGCCGCGGGAAGAGGTCGTAGACCTCGGCCAGCTCCGCGGACGCGTCGCCCGTGCGGGCGAACGCGCCCATGTAGAGGTTCTCCTCAACGGTCATGCCCGGGAAGATGCCGCGGCCCTCCGGCGCCTGCCCGATGCCGGCGAGCACGCGCTTGTGCCCGGGCATCTTCGTGATCACCTGGCCGCCGAACAGGACCCGGCCCGCCGACACCGTGCGCAGCCCGGAGATCGTCTTCAGCGTGGTGCTCTTGCCGGCGCCGTTCGCCCCGATCAGCGTCACGATCTCGCCGTCGTCGACCTGCAGCGAGATGCCCCTGAGGGCCTCGATCTTGCCGTAGTGGACGCGCACGTCCTCCAGCTCAAGAAGCATCGGCGGGTGCCCCCAGGTACGCCTCGACGACCCGCGAGTCGCTCTGGACCTCGGCCGGCAGGCCCTCGGAGATCTTCTGGCCGAAGTCCAGCACCGCGACCCGGTCGCTGATGCCCATGACCAGACTCATGTCGTGCTCGATGAGAAGGACGGTACGGCCGGAGTCGCGGATCTTGCGGATCAGATCCTGCAGGGACACCTTCTCCGCCGGGTTCATGCCCGCGGCCGGCTCGTCGACCAGCAGCAGCCGGGGCTCGGTGGCGAGCGCACGGGCGATCTCCAGCCGCCGCTGGTCGCCGTACGGCAGGTTCTTCGCCGTCTCCTCCAGCCGCTGCGGGATGCCGACGAAGTCCAGCAGCTCGCGGGCCTTGGCCCGGCCCTCCCGCTCCTCCCGCCGGTACCAGGGCAGGCCCAGCGCGGCGCCACCGATCCCGGTCCGGTGGTGCGCGTCCGCGCCGACCATGACGTTCTCCAGCGCGGACATGTTGTGGAAGAGCCGCACGTTCTGGAACGTCCGAGCGATGCCGAGCTGGGTCACGGCGAAGCGCTTCTTGCCGTCGATCCGCTTGCCGTCGAAGACAACTCGGCCTTCGGTCGGCTGGTAGACCCCGGTGACCACGTTGAAGACGGTGGTCTTGCCGGCACCGTTTGGGCCGATCAGCGCGAAGATCTCGCCTTCGGTGATGGTCAGATCCACGGCAGCCAGCGCGACGACGCCGCCGAAGCGCATGGTCACGGCCTGCAGCTCGAGCAGCCCCCGGGTCGCTTGCGCGCCGGCGGCATCCGCGTCGGTCAGCGCCGCGGTCACCGGGACACCTCCGCCGGCGTTGGCTCCTCTTCCTCGATCGAAGTGCCGGGACCGGCGACCTCGGCGCCCATTGTGCCCATCCCACCGGTGCCCTCGGCGAGCTCCGCCTTGCGGCGCCGGGACGGCAGCAGGCCCTCTGGCCGCAGCGCCATCATCAGCACGAGGGCGGCGCCGAACGCGAGCACCCGGTAGTCCTGGAGATCCCGGAAGCGCTCCGGCAGCCACGCGATGAGGAAAGCGCCGAGCATGACACCGGGAATGTTGCCGGAGCCGCCGAGCACGACGGCGGCGAGGATCGTCGCGGACAGGATGAACGGGAAGTTGGCCGGGATGATCGAGATCACCTTGGCCGACCAGACCACCCCGACCGCTCCGCCGATCGAGGCGCCGATCGCGAACGAGGCCAGCTTGAAGCGGAAGGTCGGGACGCCCATCAGCTCCGCCGCGTCCTCGTCCTCCCGGATCGCCGACCAGGCCCGGCCCACCCGGCTGTTCTCCAGCCGCTTGACGAAGATGATCGTGAGCACGATCATCGCGACGAGCAGGTAGTAGTACGGCCGCGGGTCGAGCACGCCGTACCGGAACGGCTGGAGACCGAAGATCTCGGCCTCCGAGATCGTCGGCGGGTGCGGGATGCCGGCGATGCCGCGCGGGCCGCCGATCGCGTCGGTGTTCTGCGCCGTGATCCTGACGATCTCACCGAAGCCGAGCGTCACGATGGCCAGGTAGTCGCCGCGCAGCCGCAGCGTCGGCGCGCCGAGGATCACCCCGGACAGCGCCGAGAGGAGCACGCCGACGAGCAGGATCTCCCAGAAGTTCCAGCCCACCTCGGTGCCGAGGACGGCCATCGCGTAGCCGCCTATGGCGAAGAACGCGACGTAGCCGAGGTCGAGCAGGCCGGCGTAGCCGACCACCACGTTCAACCCGATGGCGAGCAGGACGAAGACCCCGATCGGGTAGAAGAGCACCGTCGGCCAGTCGCTCTGCGGCGTCATGAAGCTGCCGATCGTCTGCGACGGCAGCAGCAGTGCGCCGACGATGAGCAGCATGTAGACCACCCACCGGGCCCGGCCGGGCGCGGTCGACCACCGGTCGCGGATGGCGTCCGTGCCCCGGCCGACCGCGTGCCGGGCGCTGGTCAGCACGTTCGTGCCCTGTCCGGTCTCGCTCATACGCGTGCCTTCTGCAGAGACTCACCGAGGATGCCGGTCGGCCGGAACATGAGCACGAGCACCAGCACGGCGAACGCGACGACATGCTGCCATTCCGAACCGAAGAACGCCGACCCGTACAGCTCGATCAGGCCGAGGACGAAGCCGCCGACCAGCGCACCGCGCAGGTTGCCGATGCCGCCGAGCACGGCCGCGGTGAACGCCTTGATGCCGAGCAGGAAGCCGACGAAGTAGTTCGTCTCCTCGAACCGCATGATGTACAGGGCCGCGGCGACGCCGGCCATCGCGCCGCCGATGGCGAACGTCGCGGTGACGATGCGGTCGATGTTGACGCCCATCAGCACGGCGGTCTCCGGGTCCTGCGCGGTGGCGCGGATCCCACGGCCGAGCCTGGTCCGGGTCACGAACTGGTCCAGCGCCACCATCATCAGCACGGCCGCGACCACCACCAGCAGCTTGTCGTTGCGGACGACGAAGTCGCCGATGGTGATGACGTCGGTGCGCTCCACCCACGCCGGCGCCTGGACCGGCAGCCGCCCGCCCTCCTGCGGCTTGTCGAACAGCCGGGGGATCACGATGAGCGCGAACAGCTGCTGGAGAAACAGCGATGCGCCGATGGCCGAGATGAGCGCGGCCAGCCGGGACGCTCCCTGCTTTCGCAGCGGCCGGTAGGCCACGTACTCCAGCGCGACCGCGGTCCCACCGGAGACGACCATTCCCACCGCCGCCAGCAGCAGCAGCATCCCGATCAGCGCGAGCCCGCCGAGCGGTGCGGACACGCCGATGGTCGTCAGCGTGAACAGCGCGCCGACCGTACCGATCATGAAGACCTCGGAATGCGCGAAGTTGATCAGCCGCAGCACCCCGTACACCATCGTGTAACCGAGGGCGACCAACGCGTAGATCGCGCCGAGCGACAGGCCATCGACGGTCGAGGGCCAGAACTGATTGATAAAGTCCTCGAACACAACCGGCCGCCTTTGTCAGCGATGCGGGAGCGCCGAAGCGCTCCCGCCCTCGCGTGTCTCGTAGTGGGTGCCTTGGCGGTGCATGTCGGATCCTAGGACGGTGCCGACGCCTCCTTGGCGTTACCGAGCAGTGAGTACGCTCCTCCCTTGAACAGGTAGACGTACACGTCGCCACCGGCCGGCTCGCCGTCCGGGCCGAACTTGATCTCCTTGGTGACGCCCTCGACCTGAATGGTCGAGAGGTAGGTGTTGATCTCCTCGGCGGTGGTGTTGCCCGCCTTGATCGCCTCGATGAACGCGGTCGCCGCGTCGAAGCCCTCACCGGAGTAGATCGCCGTGTCCGTGTTGAACTTCGCCTTGTACTTGTCGGCGAACTCCTTGCTGGCAGGGCTGGCCTCACCGGTCGGGTCGACCAGGCACGGGCAGCCGACGATGGCGCCGTCGCCGTTGGTGCCGCCGGCGCCCTCGGCCAGGCCGGGGTCGAGCGAGCCGTCACCGGACAGGAAGCGCGCGGTGACACCGCCCTCGCGCAGCTGCTTGAGCAGCCGGCCACCCTCGGCGTAGTAGCCACCGTAGAAGATCGCGTCCGGGTTGGCCGGCTTGACCTTGTTGACGGTCGAGGCGTAGTCCGAGCCCTCCGGGTCGATCACATCGTTCTGGACGGTGACGCCCTGCTCCTTCAACGTGTTCGTGACCACGTCGGCCAGGCCCTTGCTGTAGTCCTGGTTGTCGTGGATGACGAAGACATTCTTCGCGGCGAGCGCGCGGGCGATGTAGCCGGCGATGCCGGCGCCCTGGATCGCGTCGTTCGACACGACCCGGTGCCAGAACTTCCAGCCCTTCTGGCCTAGCGTGACGTTCGTCGCCGACGCGGAGACGCTCGGGATCTTGCCCTCTTCCAGGATCGGGCCGACCTGCTGGGACTCACCGGAGAACGCCGGACCGACCAGGCCGACGATCTTGTCGGTGTTGATGGCCTGCTGGGCGAGAGCGGTGGCCTGCTCGGGAACGCCCTGGCTGTCGTAGGGCACCAGCTCGATCCGGGTGTCCGGGTTCGTGGCGTTGTATTCGTCGATCGCCAGCTGGGCGCCGTTGCGGGGCGGGATCACGATGCCGGAGTTCTCACCGGTCAGGTCGCCCATGAAGCCGATCTTGACGGTCGTGGCCTCACCGCCACCGCCACCACCGTCGTCGTCGCCACAGGCGGCCAACGCGAGCGAGGCGGCAACCAGGGCCACTCCGACACGCAGGACTGAGCGCTGACGCACGATTCCTCCTGGGTTGGGTGTGCGGGCCAGCGCGTGCACGCTGGCTTCCCGCCCTCGGCGGGCAGGGGGAGCCTAGACCCAGGCGACGCTGCCCGAACCACCGGTCCAGCCACACGTGACTGTCTCGTTATCCGCGCAGGCTAGCGGGGCCGCGGCCGCCGTTCGAGGCGACCCGACCGAATGAGACCGAAGTCCTGGTCGACGCGCATCGCAACGGGAGCGGGAACAGAAGCAGCGGGGTCTGACGACACGAACACGGCCCGGGCGCCTTTGGTGCCGTCCCGCGCCTCCGCGTCACGGGACGTTGTCTACTCGGCGCTCCGGGCCGGTCCCGGGTGGACAGTAGGGGAGTGTGCCGGCTTCGTCAATCGCTCCACACGGTCGGGCGATTACCGTCCGCGTCGGCTGTGGGGGCGGTCGCGGAGCGTGACCCCGCGTACGGTGCGGGTTCCTCCGCCGTTCGGCGGCTGTGTGCCATCGGCGGGCTCACTACGCTCCGATCGGCCGGCGTTCCTTCCCCCGAACTCCGCCACGCCCGGCACCCGTCCGCCCGTTCGGCTGATGCTCGCTCGGAGGAACCGTGTCCCGGAGCACTCTGCGCGTCCGCACCGCCTCGCCCGCGGATCTCGACGCCGTCCTCGAGCTGGCCCGCTCGCAGCCCGAGCTGACCGCGCACCGTCCGCGCGGCGCCGGACACCGTCGCAACCGGGCCGACGACCTGCGCGCCCGTTGCCGGCAGCTGCTCGACGACCCGGCGCACCGCGTCGTGCTCGCCGAGGACGACGCCTGCGCCGCGCCGCTCGGCATGGCGATCTTCGGCGTGGACGCGGCGAGCACCCTGGTCGACCTGCCCGCCGTGTACGTCAGCCAGCTGGTCGTGGCGCCCGGACACCGCCGCCGCGGGGTGGGTCGGGCGCTGGTCGCGGCCGCGACCGGGTACGCCGAGGACCGGGGCATCGAGCACGTGATGGTCGCGGTCGCCTCGAACGGCCGGGAGGCGAGCAGGTTCCTGGCCCGGCTCGGGTTCGGGCCGCTGGTGGTGCGGCGGATCGCCACGGTCGCCGCACTGCGCCGCACGCTCGGGCTGCACGAGCCGCCGGCCGAGTGCCGCGCGGACGTGGTGCGCCGCCGCTCCCTGCGCGCGAGCCTCGGGGGCCTGCCCCGAGCTGTGCCGCGCCGGCTGCCGCTACCCCGGGTCCGCCGCCCCGTCTGACCCGCCGGGCGGGCGGGCGACCAGCGCGCAGGTCAGCCGCGAGGTGCAGACCCGGCTACCGGCGTCGTCGGTGATGACGATCTCGTAGGTGGCGATCGTGCGTCCCGTGTACAGCGGCGTGCACACGCCGGTGACGAGGCCGGCGCGCACCGCCCGGTGATGGCTCGCGCTGATCTCCACGCCGACCGGGCTCCGGCCCTCCGGCGCGTTCCGCATCGCGGCGAGCGAGCCGAGCGTCTCGGCCAGCGCGCAGGACGCCCCGCCGTGCAGCAGCCCGAACGGCTGCCGGTTGCCCTCCACCGGCATCGTGCCGACCATCCGCCGCGGGTTCCAGTCCGTGATCTCGATGCCCAGCCGGCTGGGCAGCTCGCTGTTCCGCGCCGCGTCCACCAGCTCGGCCGGGCCGGGATCCGGTCGCGTCTCTGCCACGGGCCCGTCAGCCATGCCGCTCCTTTCGACCAGCGCTCTTGTCGTACGCCGACCCTAGACTCGCGGGCGTGACGGACGCGCGGCTGCTCCTGCTCGACGGCCACTCGCTGGCCTACCGGGCCTTCTACGCCCTGCCGGTGGAGAACTTCTCCACCATCACGGGCCAGCCGACGAACGCGGTGTACGGGTTCACCTCCATGCTCATCAACCAGCTGCGGGACGAGCAGCCGACGCACGTCGGGGTGGCCTTCGACGTGTCGCGCCGGACGTTCCGCTCGGAGACGTACGCGGAGTACAAGGCGGGGCGGACCGAGACGCCGGAGCCGTTCCGCAGCCAGCTCAGCCTGATCCGGGAGGTGCTCGCCGCCCTGCGCATCCCGACCGTGCAGGTGGAGGGGTACGAGGCCGACGACGTGATCGCCACCCTCGCCACCCGGGCCGAGGCGGAGGGCATGCAGGTGCTCATCGGCACCGGTGACCGGGACGCGATCCAGCTCGTCGACGACCGGGTGACGGTGCTCTACCCGCGCCGTGGCGTGTCCGAGCTGGTCCGCTTCACCCCGGACGAGGTGCAGGCGCGGTACGGGTTGACCCCGGCGCAGTATCCGGACTTCGCGGCACTGCGCGGCGACCCGAGCGACAACCTGCCCAGCATCCCCGGGGTGGGGGAGAAGACCGCGGCGAAGTGGATCCGCGACTTCGGCTCGCTCCCCGAGCTCGTCAACCGGGTGGACGAGGTGAAGGGCAAGGCCGGCGACGCGCTGCGGGCGCACCTCGCCGAGGTGCTGCGCAACCGGCAGCTCACCGAGCTGGTCCGCGACGTCGACGTGCCGCTCGGTCCGGCCGATCTCCGGCTCGGCCAGTGGGACCGCGACGAGGTGCACAAGCTGTTCGACAACCTCGAGTTCCGGGTGCTGCGGGAGCGGCTGTTCCAGACGCTGACCGCGGTCGAGCCGGAGGCCGAGGAGGGCTTCGACGTGGCTGGCCGG